>DDUQ01000065.1:822-71181 GCA_002344885.1 Comamonadaceae bacterium UBA2334 | reverse complement strand
CGTCAGCCGCGCGCCGCGCCTGCTTGGCGGCCAATCGATCCACCGCATCGCTGGCAGCGGCCAGCGCCAGCGCGCGTGCCACGCTGCGGGCCTCCAGGCCCTCGCGAGGCTCGGTGTCGCAATGGTCGATCAGGCCCATGCGGCAGGCATCGGCCGCGCGCACCGGCAAGCGGTTGGCCATCAGCTCTCGTGCCCCGGCATCACCCAGGCGACGGGGCAGAAGGTAGGTCCAGTACTCCGAGCCATACAGGTTGCCCATGTTCTTGTAGTGAGGGTTGAGCACCACACTCTCGTGTGCCCACACCTCGTCGGCAGCCAGCGCCAGGAACACCCCGCCCGCACCTGCGTTGCCGCGCATCAGGCTGACAGTGAGACGGTCGGTCATCTGCAACACCGCCAGCGCCACATCGTCCATGGCCTGGATGTTGCGCCACGATTCGTCCGCCGCGCTGTCGTCCGGACGGTGGGCTGCCGCCTCGATGCTGTTGAGGTCGATGCCATTGCTGAAGAAACCGCTGCCACCGGTCAGCACCAGCACACGCGTGGGGCGGGCCTTCACCTCGTTCAGCGCAGCCAACAGCCGTTGGCAACGCTCCGTGCCCATGGCACCGTTGTAAAAATCGAAGCTCAAAAACCCCACCAAACAAGCGCCATAGCCACATTCCTCATAAGAAACCTCGGCCCACTCGTCATCGGGTCGCATCAGGGCAGCCTGGCGGACAGGCAAGTCGGCGGCTTCTGCGGCAAACACCTGGGCCGCCACCTGCTTGAACGCACCTTGTCCCAGCGGCGTACCGGGTGCATCCACCCGCCGCACCTGCCCGATCCACACGCCACCATCTGCGGTGCGGCGCAGCAAGGCACCGTCGCGCACCGCCACCACCGCGCCGGGCGGTTGGTGGGCAAATTCGGCCAACGTGCGGGCCGATGCGGCGTGTCCGTCGCACAGGTAGCAGGGCTGGCCCCACAAGGCATCGCGCACGCCGGGTTGGCCGTCCGCTCCGTTCAGGCGCGCCAACACGCGCTCGGTGGGGTCGTGTGCCCAGTCGATGGCGCGGTCGGCCTGTTTCATGGCCGGCCGCCACCGAGCAGTCAAGGGTGGTTGCTCGGGCACCGACCGCTCGCCTTGGGCAAAACGCGACACAGCCGCCAATGTGGCCCACACGGCGGCTTGCGTCACCTCCCGCCGGTACAGGGACCCCTTGGTGGTCTTGCGCACGGCAAAAGCCGCATGCGCCAAGACGGGGCCTGCGTCATAGTCACCCGTGGCCTGCAGCACCGTTACGCCCCACTGCGCCTCGCCAGTGGTGACCGCCCAGTCCAGCGCATTCGGCCCCTGATCACCCGGCGGACCGGGGTGCACCACCAGGCACGGCACGCGCTGCCAGACCGAAACGGGAATGCGCCGCTTCAGGAACGGTGCCAGCACCAGGTCGGGCTGCGCCAGGGCGACGGCCTCTTGGGTCACGCTGTCGGCAATGTCCAGCTCGACCGACACCACATGCCCCAGCGCGCGCAACTCGGCAAAAAGGCGCTGGCTCAGGCTGTTGAAGCTGTGGCACAGCAGCAAAATGCGCAGGCTCATGGGTTCACCGTCGGTGTTGCAAGCTCAGCAGATGCGCGGCAGTTGCTCGCCACTGAGCCAGTCCACCACGCGCCGCCCGCCAAAGCGGGTGGCCATTTGCACAAATTGGTGCGGATCGGCCGTCACCTCGCCAATGCGGGCGGCATCCTGGCCCAGCGGGTGCGCCCGCATGGCGGCCAGTACCGTGTCGACCAGTTCGGGCACGACCACGGCCACCAGTTTGCCCTCGTTGGCCACGTACAGCGGGTCCAGGCCCAGCAACTCGCAGGCGGCGTCCACCTGGGGTTTGACGGGTATGGCCGCTTCCTGCAGCACCATGCCCACGCCCGACTGACGCGCAACCTCGTTCAGCGTGGTGGCCAGGCCGCCGCGCGTGGGGTCGCGCAGCACACGCACGCCACCCGGTGCTGCCACCAGCATGGCCTGCACCAACGTGTGCAGGGCCGCAGTGTCACTTTGCAGGGTGGTTTCGAACGCCAGGGACTCGCGCTGGGACAGCACCGCAACACCATGATCCCCAATGGTGCCCGACAGCAACACCACATCGCCCGGGCGAGCCAGTCTGCCGCTGATGTGCACACCCGGTGCCACCACACCCACACCAGTGGTGCTGATGAAGACACCGTCGCCCTTGCCCTGCTCCACCACCTTGGTGTCGCCCGTGACCACCGGTACACCTGCCTCGCGCGCGGCCGCAGCCATGGACAACACAATGCGCTGCAGGTCGGCCAGCGGAAATCCCTCTTCAATGATGAAGCTGGCGCTCAGGTACAGCGGACGGGCCCCGCTCATGGCAACATCGTTCACCGTACCGTGAACGGCCAGGCACCCAATGTCGCCGCCAGGGAAAAACAGCGGTGATATCACGTGACCGTCGGTGGCCATCACCAGCCTCCCCAGCGCAGGGTCAAAGCCCGGTAGCGACAGCACCGCACCGTCGTCGCCCTGGCGCAGAAATTCGTTGTCGAATGCAGCTAGAAACAGCTCTTCAATGAGTTGCGCAGCGGCTTTGCCCCCGGCACCGTGGCCCATGTCGATGCGCCCGTGCTTGATGTCGAGTGGACGGATGTAAGGTTTTTTCATGCTTGATCGCGAAAACGCCCATAGGTGTAGTGCGCGGCGCAGGCCCCCTCGCTGGACACCATGCACGAGCCCACCGGGTTCTCGGGTGTGCACACGGTGCCGAATATCTTGCAATCGGTCGGTCGCTTCACCCCACGCAAAATGGCTCCACACTCACAAGCCTTGTTGTCGGCCACCGGGGTGTAGGCCAGCTGAAAGCGCCGCTCGGCATCGAAGGCTGCAAACGCGCTGCGGATTTTCAGCGCGCTGTACGGCACGGTACCCAAGCCGCGCCACTCGAAAGCGGGGCGCAGTTCGAACACCTCGGAAACCAGGGCCTGTGCCTTCAGGTTGCCCTCTGGCGTGACGGCGCGGGTGAACTCATTTTCCACCTGTGCACGCCCCTGGTTCACCTGGCGCACCAGCATCAGGATGGCCTGCATTACATCCAGCGGCTCGAAACCGGCAATCACCACCGGTTTACGGTACTCCTCGGCAAAGTGCTCGTAAGGCGCTGACCCAATGACGATGCTCACATGCGCCGGACCGATGAAGCCGTCAATGGGCACGGTGCCCAACTGGCGCACCTCGGGCGACTCCAGGATGTGCGTGATGGCCGACGGGGTGAGCACATGGCAGCAAAGCACGCTGAAATTGGCCAGACCATCGCGCTGCGCATCGCGAATGGCGAGAGCCGTGGGCGGTGTGGTGGTCTCGAAACCAATGGCAAAAAACACCACCTCACGCTGCGGGTTTGCCCGTGCAGTGGCCAGTGCGTCGGCCGCGGAGTACACCATGCGGATGTCACCGCCACGCGCCTTGGCGCGGGTGAGCGACAGGCTATCAGAGGCCGGTACGCGCATGGTGTCGCCATAGGTGCAGACGATGGCGTTGCGCTCCAGCGCCAGGCGGATGGCCAGGTCGATGCGCCCGATGGGCAGCACACACACCGGGCAGCCCGGCCCGTGCACCATGCGGACGTTGGGCGGCAGCAATTCCAGCACGCCGTAGCGGCTGATGGCATGCGTGTGTCCACCACAGAACTCCATGAAGCTGTACTGGCGACCGGGTTCGGCCTCGGCCACGATGCGGGCACCGATCTGGCGGGCCAAGTCACCGTCGCGGAATTCGTCGATGTACTTCATGGTGCATTGCCCTCGGCCTGCGCCAGGGCTTCCATCTGCGCGAACAGCTCCAGCGTGCGTTGGGCTTCCTCTGGGTCGATGACCCCGATGGCGTGGCCAACGTGGACGATCACATAGTCGCCCACCTTCACGTCGGACACCAGCGCCACCGAAATTTCCTTGCGGATGCCCCCCAGGTTGACCACCGCATGGTCGTTGGGGCGCATTTCTACCAGCAAGGCGGGTATGGCTAGGCACATGTGCTTGATTCCTCGATTGGAACGGCGTTGGGCTTGCCCGCAGCCGTTGGTTGAGTTGCGGGTTGCTGTGAGTCAGGTTGTGACACCAGCAATTGTTGTGCGGCCACCCAGGCCTGCCCGAGCGCAAGCCCGGCATCGCCACACCCCTGCGCCACCGGCAGGTACACCCGCAAGCCACCTGCCTCCAGCCTTTGGGTGACCCGTTCACGCAGCACGCGGTTGAAAAAACAGCCCCCACCCAGGCAGACGGCGTGGACCGCGCGCACGCACGCAGCAGCCAATGTCCATTCGGCCAGCGCATCGGCCAGGGCCAAATGGAAACCGGCAGCGGCGGCATCGACGGCTGTCGCACCGCCTGCCGCAGCGTCGAACAGGGCGGGCATAGCCCCCCGCAAGTCCAGCCGGTTCTGCGCATCGACGGTCACACCACTCAAAGGCATGGCATTGGGGTGCTGCACCAGCCAGCGCTGCGCGGAGGCTTCCAGGCCAATGGCAGCCTCGGCCTCGTCAATCTGGCGCACGCTCAGGCCCAGCGCGCCGGCTGCGGCATCGAACCAGCGTCCGGTGCTGTTGGTGGACGGGCAATTCACATCTCGTTCCAGCATCCGCTGCACGCCCTTGGCGGCCATCTCCCCCACTACCGGGGCAAAGCGAGGGGCAATCTCATGACCCCGACCCAACGCAAACAAGGCACTCGCAGCCATACGCCAGGGCTCGCGGGCGGCACGGTCCCCACCCGGCAGCGCCAAGGGCACCAGGTGCCCCAGCCGCTCCCATGAAGCACCATGGACCCAGAGCAATTCACCACCCCATGCCTGACCATCTGTGCCCAAGCCCACGCCGTCCAGTGCCAAGCCGATCACTGGCTCGACCAGGCCATGCCCAGCCACCACCGTGGCAATGTGCGCATGGTGGTGCTGCACCGCCACGGCGGCCACACCCAACTCAGCCGCCAGCTGCATGGCCAGGTGGGTGCTGAAAAAATCGGGATGCAGGTCGTGCGCTATCGCAAAAACAGGAGCACCCCACGCCTTCAGGATATGCCGAAGAGATGATTCCAGCATCAAACAGGCCGCCGGATCGCTCAGGTCACCGTGTACAGTTGACCAGCGGGGCTGCCCTTCAGCCAGCAGGCAGGCGGTGTTCTTCAGCCATGCACCGCTGGCCAGCACGGCAGGCAAAGGGGCGCTTGGCATCTCAATAAAGGCGCTTCTCAATGCCCGCCCGTCGCCGCCAACGCGGCGCGGGCTTGCGCCAGCTCGGCCTCCAGTTGCTGCACACGCTGGCGCAGCGCGGCATCGGCAACCGGTTCGGCTGCAGGGTGGTGGTCATGGCCCAGGGCGTGGTCCAGCCATTGCAGCCACTCGTCCATGCCCTCGCCCGTGGTGGCCGAGAGCTGGATGATTTCTATGCCTGGGTTGACGCGGCGAGCCAGTTCGATGCAGCGCGCCACATCGAACTTCACATGCGGCAACAGGTCGATTTTGTTGAGGATCATCAGCCGCGATGCCGCAAACATGTCGGGGTACTTCAGCGGTTTGTCTTCGCCTTCGGTGACCGACAGAATGGCCACTTTGGCCGCCTCGCCCAGGTCCCACACGGCGGGGCACACCAGGTTGCCCACGTTTTCGATGAACAGCAGGCTGCGACCCTGGGGCAACGCGTGAGGATGGGCATGTGCGCCAGCGTGAACATGCTCGTGTGTGTGCGAATGCCCATCCGCATGGGCATGCGTGTGGGTGTGACCGTGACCCTGGTCGTGGTCGTGGTCGTGGTCGTGGTCGTGATGGTGGTCGTGCTCATGATCATGGCTGTGCAGCGCGGCAAAGGCCTGGGCCACCATGGGTGCGTCCAAATGGCAACCCTTGCCGGTGTTGACCTGGATGGCCGGGGCACCTGTGGCGCGGATGCGGTCAGCATCGAAACTGGTCTGCTGGTCGCCCTCGATCACCGCCACAGGCAAACCCGGTGCGTGCGTGCGCAAAGCCTCGATGGTGGCGCACAGCAGCGTGGTTTTGCCCGAGCCAGGGCTGGACACCAGGTTCAGCGCCGTCACACCGTGAGCGTGGAAATGCGCGCGGTTTTGCTCGGCCACGCGGTTGTTGGCACCGAGGATGTCGGCTTCCAACTTGATGGCTCGCGCCTGGCTCATGCCGGGCACCGACACCCGTGCCGCGCCTGCGCCGAAATGCAAGTCGCCGTTGGTCGGGTTGGCTTCCACTGGCTGCTCGCCGCTGCCTGAACATCCACACACCACACACATACCGAGTCTCCTTTTTTATCTGCCAAGGCCAACCGTGGCCCGAGGCCGGGTTCAATCGTCGCTGACCATCAGGTCCAGCACACGCAGTTCTTGCCCGCCAGTGGGCTGCAGCTGAAAACCACGGCATTGTGGGCAGGCATCGCCACGCTGCGCAAGCAAAACCGTTTCAGCACAGGACAGGCACCAGGCTTGCCCGGGGGGTGTCTCGATATCAATCTGCGCGCCCTCCAGCAGGGTGCCGGGGGCCAGGCTCTCGAGCGCGAACCGAAGCGCCGATGCGTCCACACCGGACAATTGACCGGCTTCCAGCCGCAGGGTGACCACGCGTGAGAAATGCTCACGCCTCGCCGCGTCTTCCACCAGTTGCAACACGCCACCCGCCAGGCTGGCTTCATGCATGTTCAACCTCCACCGGCACATGCGGGGTCGCAATGTCAAAGGGCACACAAGGGTCGAAAGCGGCCATCAGCAAACGCGCCTGCGCGTCAAGCATGGCGGCAGGCAGCCCACCATCCAGGCCAGCAATGAACTGGGCAACGACACCATGGGGGTGAAAATTCCATTCGGTGGGTGCCACCACCTGACACGTCTCCACCTTGTCCTCGCCCGGCCCGCTCTGGAAGCTCACCTGGTGGACCAGCAAGCCGCGCGCCATTTCCACCCAAGCCAGGCCGCAGCGCTCACCTGTCTGACACGAGCCGTAAGCCAGGGTCGGTTCATCGGACAGGTGCCCCTTGCCATGCCAGACCAAGCGAATCAACTCCGACAGGCGACTGCCCAACAAGCCCCACGGGGTCAACGCGCCCACGGGTCGGCAGCCGTTCAGCCGGGTCCAGTTGCCCGTGTGGGCACAACGCCCCTGCCAACTGGGTGCCAACGCAAAACCTCTGTCACCGTGCAGGGCAGCGGCCCACACCTGCATGCTGTCGTCATCGACTGGCACGGGCAACGCACTGTTTGCATCGACCCCACATGGCACATCGGCACCCCGAGCCGCATGCAACAGCGTCGGCAACCAGCCGTGGCGTTGACTGGCCCATTCAGCCAGCCACGCCACCCCATCGGCCTGCCACCGTGCTTCCCAAAGGGCGGCCGGCAAGTCCAGCCACTCCGCTTCCAGCCAAGCCTGGGTAGCCTCCCACGCCGCAAGACTTCCCGGTGCGGACAAGACAGGGCAGCGCCCCAGCGACAGTTGCGCATCGGCCATGCGAGCTGCGTTGTCTGCTGTGGACAGCAACCGGGGCCAATCCAGACCCATGCGCCGGATGTGCTCCTGCGCAGTCTCGGCGCACAGCCGCTGCGCGACTTCATCCAAAGGCCCCGGCAGATGCGGCAAAGCTGCGTGCACAGCCAATTGCGCACAAACACGGTGCGCCTGGCTGCAGAGGTTGAACACACTGCCCATCAGACCAGGGAAACGGTCTGCCGGTTGGCCCACGGCCAAGCGTGCTGCCCAATCACGACGGCTGCTTTGCAGGGCTTCAGACAATGGTGCAGCAGGCACCACACGCAACCGACCTGCCAATGCAGGTACACCCGTCAGACCACCTGGCATGGCACCTCAAAGTAGATTTTTGACATGGGGCACGCGTGTAGATGGCAGATTGCCGAGCCGTTGATGCGCCCCATGACCGTCCGCTCAGGCCGTCAACTGGCTGAACAGGTAAACACCCGCCGCGCTCAGCGCAGTGCCCAGGCCACCCAAGGCCAACCCACTGCGCTGGCCCAGCCAGCGCCTGATGGACAGGCCCACCCCCACACCACCCACGTGCAGGGCAGCTGTGGTCAGCAGGAAGCCGACGGCATAGCCCAGAAAACCGGATTCAGGCGTTTCGGCACCGTGTGCCAGCCCATGGAACGAAGAAGCCACCGCCACCAACCCCAGGCCGACCGCGACAGGCACAGGCCGCGCGGCCACCACCAGCATGAGCCCGAACAGCACCACCGACAGCGACACGCCCTGCTCCAGATAAGGCACCGTGACGCCGAGCATGCCCAGCGTGGCACTGACGATCAGGGCCAGCAGAAAGGTCGCAGGCCCCTGCCAGGCCTTGCCTGCGGGCAGTGCTGATACCGACCACACACCCACTGCTACCATGGCCAACAGGTGATCCAGACCAAACGGATGCGCCAAGCCCTCCATGAGGCTGCTGGTGCCGTGGCCCGTATGGGCCTGTGCGGCTCCGGCCAGACTGGCCAGCAACAGCAATGAACCGAAGCGGCGGACTCGAATGGATGGCATGCTTATCTCCTGTGGTTGACTGAAAAATGTTTCCCACAACCGGAAGGCTGAACTATCAGCCAGCCAGACGTGAGACGTCTATGACATAGGTCAAGAAATCGTTGAATGGGCCACTGTCTCAGACAGCTGGAGACGGTTCTGCTGGTGCCCGGGCAACATCAGCATGGTCTGGCTCCTGGCCTGGCGTGGGATCGGGCACGTGCTCGCCGCGCAGAATCCTGCCCAGCAAGGTGGAATCGACCGGGTCGGGCTTCACACCACCATGCGGCTCCACCAGTAAACGGCTGACAAATGCTGTGGCCTCTGCCACCGCTGCCTGCTGTGTGTGAAAGCGCCGCATGGGTGAGTGCAGCGAGTGCATCTGGCAGGGCCCCAATCCTTCGATCACGTTGGAGAGGAAGCGGTACGACCCGGAAGGAAACTCCAGCTGCTGGCGCGTGCCGAGCTCCAGCGCTGCCCAGTCGTCCTGCTCGCCGGGGAACAACAACAGGCTCATCATCCAGGGCGTGATGAGCATGCCCAGTGTGCGGCCCTCGAATTTCTGGAAGCCCAGTGTCTGAACCCTCAACGCGCTGTTCAGCAAAGGAAGACCGGCCATCTGACCGGTGTGGATGCGCTCGAACGCTTCGGCCACCCGCTGCGCCATGTGATCGGGGATATCGGTGTGCATCAGCGAGCCTCCGCCGCCTCCTGGCCCAGGCCAGGAAAATGGTGTGCCATGTCGATGGACTCGGCACCGTCCATGATTTGCTGCATGCCGTCCAGGGCCAGGTTGATGTCACGTGCCTGGTCAGCATCCAGCACCTCTCGCGCCCAGCCCAGATACGACAGCACCCAAGTGCCTTCGGGTTGCTGTCCCACCAACAACATGTTGACCTGTTCGTCGCCGTTGCGCCCGCGGCACAGGGCCACGGCCTCACCGCGTTGAACCACCTGAACGGGTGTTCCTATGCACATGCGGTCTGTACCTCCAACTGTGCCTGCTGATGCCAGTGTCCGATTTGGACCTGCGCGCGGGCGCTGACCTGTGCACCTGCGCTTTGCAGTTCGTGCACCAGCATGTCCACCATGCCCTCCAGGGCAGCCGCAGCAGGCTGACTCAGACCCAACTGATTGTTCAGCTCGAACGGCACCATGCCGATGATGACCAACCTGCGGGGCATCTCGTTTTTCAGCTTCAGCAGCGCCAGCAGGTCCGACAAGCCCAACTGGTGGTTGGACAGCTTGGTCTGGAAGAAGGCGTTGATCTCTTCGTCGGCAATGCGCACCAGACTTCCCGGCGGCAGCGGCGCATTGACCGCATCGGCCACGATCAGGCAGTCCGCCTGGCGCATCGGCCCAAACAGCTCCATGCCCGTGGTGCCACCGTCCACCAGGGTGACATGGTCAGCCACGTCATACCTGCCGTCCAGCTCTTCGACAGCCCGCACGCCGATGCCCTCGTCCTGCATCAGCACATTGCCCATGCCGATGACGAGGATGTTGTCGAAACCCTCAGGATGGCTCATCTGTCTGCCCTCCTGGGTGCTCACAGCGCCTTGACCTTGACGATGGGCTGCTGCTCGTTGTCGAACATGTGAATGGCGCAGGCAATGCAAGGGTCGAATGAATGCACTGTGCGCAGCACCTCCAGAGGTTTCTCTGGATCGGCCACCGGGTTGTTCAGCAGCGAGGCCTCGTATGGGCCCACCTGGTCGTTCGCGTCGCGCGGGCCGGCGTTCCAGGTACTGGGCACCACGGCCTGGTAGTTCTTGATTTTGCCGTTCTCGATCACCACCCAGTGCGACAGCGCCCCACGCGGTGCCTGGTGGAAGCCCACACCCCGAATTTCACCCTTGGGGAACGACGGCGCGTTGAACGTGGTCTGGTCTTTGCCGATGTTGGCCACCAGTTTTTCCCACTGGTCTTTCACGGTGTCGAGCATGACCGCACAGCGCACCGCGCGCGCCGCGTGGCGACCGATGGTGGACTGAAGCGCCACCAGAGGCACATCGCTGAGCTTACCCACCGTTTTGAGGGTACCAATGGCCTGGTCGAGGTACTTGGCATAGCGCTTATTGCCTGAGGCCAGGCCGATGTGCACATCGGCCAGCGGCCCCACCTCGGCACGCTTGCCGTAGAAGGTGGGAGCCTTCACCCACGAATACTTGCCGTTCTCCTGGAAATCGGTGTACTGCGGCTCGGTCTCACCCTCCCAGGGGTGCAGCGCCTTGTCGCCGGTGTACCAAGCATGCTTGGAGCTTTCGGCCACACCATCTCGGAAGTAGGCGTCGTTGAACGTGGTGATGGGCTTGTAGGTTTTTATGTCGCCACCGGATATGTAGCCCCCTGGCAGGTCGAACACCGTGCCTTTGCTGTCCTGCGGGCAGTCCGGCACCGACAGGTAGTTGTTGATGCCACCGCCGTACTTGGTCCACTCCAGGTAGAACGCGCCGATGGCGGGCACATCTGACAAGTAAGCGGACTTGACGAAATGGTCAAGCTTGTCGATGAAGTTCTTGACCAGCATCAGACGCTCGATGTTGAGCACCGACGGCGCGCTGTGGCTGACCGAGTTGGACACCCCTCCCACCGCGATGTTCTGGATGTGCGGACTCTTGCCACCCAGGATGGCCACGATCTTGTTGGCCATGTTCTGTACATCCAATGCCTGCATGTAGTGCGCCACCGCCATCAGGTTCACATCTGGCGGCAATTTCATTGAGGGGTGACCCCAGAAGCCGCTGGCAAATGGCCCCAGTTGCCCACTGCCCACAAAGGTCTTCAGACGCTCCTGCACCGCTTTCATTTCGTGCGGGCCGTTCAACGACCAATCTGACAGGGACTCTGCCAGCTTGGCCGTCGTGACGGGATTGGCCTTCAGGGCCGACGTCACATCCACCCAGTCCACCGCCGACAGATGGTAGAAGTGGACGATGTGATCCTGGATGGCATGGGCCGTCTGGATGATGTTCCGGATGAGCTGCGCATTGACCGGAATTTCAAGCTGCAACGCATTCTCAACCGCGCGGACGGACGTGATGGCATGCACCGTGGTGCACACGCCGCAAAAGCGCTGGGTGTACGACCAGGCTTCGCGTGGGTCACGGCCCACCAGGATTTTTTCAATGCCGCGCCACATTTGGCCCGATGACCAGGCCTTGGTGACGCGACCGTTGTCCACCTCGACATCGATGCGCAGATGCCCTTCGATGCGGGTGATGGGGTCGATGGTGATGCGTTTGGCCACGGATGTCTCCTATGCAATTGAGGGGGTCAGGCGGCAGCGTGGTCTTCACGCGGCAATACCGGGAACTTCTTGACAACAAACAGGAAAACGGCAATCTCGGTCGCCACGGTGGCAATCGTCATGACCAGTTCTGGCAGTGCCGGGAAGTAGGTGTAACCAGGCCCGGGGTTGTACGTGATGAGGTAGGCATCGAACCGGTACAACGCACCGGCCAGCAGCAGGCTGACAGCGGCATACAGCAGATGCTTGCCATTCCCGCGTTTGGCTTCAGATGACAGCACCACCAGCGGGTAAATGAACAGAGCCGTCTCTATCCAGAACATCAGGCAGCCGAGGTCGAACGCGAACATCGCACCCAGCTTGCCCATCACCAGCAAGTAGCCGAAACGGACGGCCAGGAAGGCAACGATCAACCCGCGGATGATCTTGCCCAACCCTGCAAACAGGTGACTCTCGGAATGGCGGTTGAAACCATTGGTGACCATCGAACCTTCGAAAATCACAATGGCAAAGCCCATGGCCCAGGCCGAGAGCAGCGCCAGCAAGGGTTGCAGATGCCAGGTTTGCCAAAGTGGGTGGATCTTGTGCCCCATCGCAATCATGAAACTGCCCAATGACGACTGGTGCATGGTCGGCAACAGAATGCCCAGCGCGATGAAGAAAAACAGGCTCTTGTCCAGCACCTTGCGCCAGGCATCGGCCCGCACCTGCCAGCCCGTCTGCTTGCGCAGCCACTCCAGCACGGCTGGCGAGAACTCGATGGCCAGCACCATGACATAGGTGGCCACACACAGCCCCACCTCGAGCATCACCGCATTGGGGTTCATTTGCCAGGGGTTGAAGATGTTGTACGCGTTCCAGTAGCGCCCCATGTCCACAAAGGCCCCGAAACCCGCAAACCCGTAGCCAAGCAGACTGGTCAGCAAAGCCGGGCGTACCAGGGGGTGGTACTGACCCTTGTTGAACACATACACCGTGATGGCCAACGCATAGCCGCCACACGCAAACGCTGTGCCGACCACGATGTCGTACACCACCCAGATGCCCCAGGGGTAGCCCCCGCTGAGGTTGGACACCGCGCCCATGCCTGAGATGAAGCGAATCAGCAGAAACACCGTACCCAGGGCCGCAATGGCCACCATGGCCAGGAAGAACGGCGTGAACACCTGCCGGTTGTCCAGCGCCTTGTAGTGGTGGTTCATTCGGCATCTCCTTTGTTTTCGGCTTCGGTGTTGCGCTTGACCAGCCAGGTCAAACCACCCAAGGCCACGGCCGGCAAAGCCATGTAGCTGTACAGCGTGTGCTGCACACCTTCGGAAATCGAGGCATACGAACGCTCACCCAGCGGGGGCATGCCCAGTTTGTCGTATGGCACGGCCGACAAGTGCAGCACGTTGGTGCCACCGGCCTCTTTCTCGCCCCACACGGTGGGCTGGTACTGCGGCACGGTCTTTTCGTGGAAGCTGTCGGGCTTGCGCACATCACCCCTGGGGTAGGCATAGGTGTCGCCGGGCTTCAAAGCCATGCGGCGCTTGGCTTCTGCCAGCAAAGCTGTGCGGGTGCCGAACAGCGTGGCGCCGGTGGGACAGGCTTCGGCACAACCGGTCATCTGGCCTTTGTCGATGCGCTCCACACCCTTCTGGTTGCACATTTCGCACTTGTGGATGGCACCGAACGGGCTGTCGTAGTTGTATTGCGGCACGTTGTACGGGCAGCCCGTCATGCAGGTGCGGCAACCGATGCAGGCGTCGGGGTTGTAGCCCACGATGCCGGTGCGCGGGTTGCGGGTGAGCGCCGACACCGGACACACCGACACACACCCCGGGTCCACACAGTGCATGCAACTGCGCTTTTCGAACGCATGGCCGTTCTGCTCGGCATCTTTCGTCGCACCCGTGCCACTGCTGAACACCTTGATGACGTTCAGGGTTTTGGACGACAGGTCCAACGCAAAATCTGACTGGACCTGGTCGCCAAACGGCACCGGCGGCATGCCGTTGACCTTCTTGCAGTTGGTCACGCACGCCTTGCAGCCCACGCACAGTGTGGAGTCGAACAACATGCCCACGGCTTCGGGCGCGGGTTCGAGGTTGGGCCGCGCCTGCACAGCCGTGCTGGCCAGTGCCGCACCCGCTGCCCCCAGCGAAGCCTTGAAAAAGCCCCTGCGCTCCATGATCAGGCCCCCTTGCCAGGTTCGGCCTTGGCCTGCTCGTCCTTGTCTCCCAGCTTCTTGCCCGCCACCGCTGCAGCGCCGATCATGACCCCCACCGCCACGCCGGCCACGGCTGCCGACGCCACCACCGTGGACGAAGCCGGGTTCTGGCGGTCGGGGATGATGGGGAAGACATTCGGTGGCGTGTGGGTCTTGACATCGGCCAGGCTGAACATGGGCTTGTTGAAGCCAGTACCCTGCTCGGAACAGCCAAAACACGGATGGCCCACGCCAATGGGCCACACGCCCCCACCCAAGTTGTTGAACTCCAGACTGGGGCAATTGTTGTAGGTCTCGGGCCCTTTGCAGCCCAGCTTGTACAGGCACCAACCCTTGCGGTGGCCGTCGTCACCGAACTGGGTGGCAAACCGGCCGGCGTCGAAGTGCGGACGGCGGTAGCAGTTTTCATGGATGAGCTGGCCATACGCCCACTTCGGGCGGCCCTTCTCATCAATAGGGGGCAACTTGCCATAGGTCACGAAATACAGCACCGTGCCCAGGAAGTTGGCCGGGTTGGGCGGACAGCCAGGAATGGTGACCACCGTCTTGTCTGTCAGAAACTGCGGTGCCCCAACCGCCCCGGTGGGGTTAGGAGCCGCAGACTGGACACCACCCCAACTGGCGCACGAACCGAAAGCGACGATGGCAGCAGCCCCCTCGGCAGCCTCTCGAGTGGCTTCCATCATGGTCTGGCCACCGGTCTTGCAGAAGATGCCGTTTTGCGCCAGCGGAATCGCCCCCTCGATGACCAGCAGGTACTTGCCCTTGTGCTTCTTCATCGCCTCGTGCTTGACCTCTTCTACGCGATGACCGGCCCCGGCATCCAGTGTCTGGTGATAGTCCAGCGAAATGAGGTCCAGGATGAGATGTTCGAAAGACGGCTGCTCCGATCGCAACAGCGACTCGGTCGGACCCGTGCACTCCTGGCCATGCAGCCAGATCACCGGGGGCCGCGCCGGGTTGGCGATGGCAGCCGCCATGGCCATCGCGGACTTGGTACCCAAGCCGAACGATGCGGCAATACCCGTACAAAAGTTCAGGAAGGTCCGTCGCGAGACACCCAGCCGCCGCTCGACAGCAGCAAAGTCGTAATCCGCTTCGTTAGCAACATCAAACTCTCGAACACTCATCAGGGTCTCCTCGTTTTGGGGTGGCTGTCAGCCGAAACGCTGCGTATCGCATCGTGGTGTGCGGCGTCACCACTCAACTTCCGTGCCACGCGAAGAGAACCAAGGGTTTACCCTGAAACGATCGATTGCAGGTCAGCCGGCTCCGACTGAAAGCGGTTGGACACCCTGCCAGAAAAGTGCAAGCCCTCGCCCCTGGCCAAAACCCTCAGTGGACACTTAGTTTCCAACATGAAGTGCCACGCGGAAACTTATCTTCCACGACCGCAGCCACCCAAACCAGAACTGGATGGCCAACGCCGCACACACCCAGCGCGGGGCAACAGCGCTTGCCATGACCCATGCAGCAGGTGACACGGCCCTCGATTCAAGCGCCAGCAGGCAAGGCCACCCCTCCCGTTCGCTGCACCACACACTGCAAACCCACTGTCCCCCGAAAAAACGCCCACGACTTTCATCGCCATCCTGGGAGCAACTGGTAGCCTGGGTCCACAAGTGGCCCATCAGGCGCTGTCACGCGACTGGGCACTGTCAGTCGCTGTTGGCAACCACAAACTGCTGAAAGCCGATGTGGCGGCGCACGCTAACATCAGTGATTTCGACCTCAGCACCGCCAACACCGCGCAGCTGGCCGCCTTTGCCGCCGGGCACGATGTTTTCGTGTTCTGTACGCAAGCGGCATTCCCACCATCTACGGGGCCATTGACCTGCTCCATGCCCGTGACATACCTCCACCCAGGCACTTATGGCAAACACGCTGCGCAGGCCGTCAGCCCTGGGCGTCAACGGCCACCGGGTGGTGTGTGTCGAGCCAGGTGCGGATGATTTTCAGGTTGCGGGTGTTGGAGCGGAAAAACACGTCTGACACCGTGCCCACCACAGGAATGGCGCCCAGCGCCGTGTCAAACGCAATGTTGCCCGCCATGCGCCAGTAGGCGCTTTTGGGCAGCCCCAGGTTGCGCGCCTCCCACGCCAGCCAGGACCCGAACACACCGGCCACCACCGTGCCACCCAAAGGCAGCACACCCAACAGCGCGTCCAGCCCCACCCGGAAGTTCGTGCCAGGGATGACAAACAGCCCCTCCAGTAAGGCCTCCATGGCCTCGACCCGCTTGCGAACAGCGACCGGGTCAGCACTCAACACCCCGTTCATGGCCTCGGTCATGGCCTCGGTCATGGTGTCGCCCGGGGTTTCGCGCAACGGCGAAGAACCGGGGGCAGATGTCGCACGAACTGGCATGGCACGCTCCTTGTCGGTCAGATGGTAGACAGGTGGTGGTTGCCGGACGCTTTTAAAGTGCCCGCCTACAGCAACACACGGGCGCGCTGCTGCTTCACACTTGCCCGCTGCAGCTTGCCTTCCAACCGCCGCTGCCGTGCTGCCCGCGTGGGTTGCGTGGCCTTGCGCAACACCGGCACATGGGCACCTTGGGCCACCCAGGCCAACAGGCGCGCCCAGGCGTCCTGCCGATTGGCTTCCTGCGTGCGGTAGCGCTGGGCCTTCAGCACGAACACACCTTCCTTGCTGACGCGCTGGTCCCGCAGGTGCAACAGGCGCTGCTTCACATCGTCAGGCAGGCTCGACCCCAGCACGTCAAACCGCAAATGGATGGCGGTGGACACCTTGTTGACGTTCTGGCCGCCCGCGCCCTGGGCACGCACGGCATCCATCTGAACCTCTGCAGGGTTCAGCGCAAGCGGGGGGCGGTGGGTAGAAGACATGGCTGGGGCGAATGATCGCATGCAAGCGCTGGCATGGGTTGGCATGAAGCACCAAAATAGCCTCTGGCGCTTGATGGTATTGGGTTTGTAGCTATGTATTTATTTCAATAGCAGCCAAGCCAACATCAGAAAGCAGCAGAGGCCATTTTTATTCGCAAACGTCGCTGCCTGCCATGCCATGTGGCCCGTTCGCGTGGCGGCGGCGTGGCCGTGCTGCTGTACAGGCTGAGCAGGATACCCGCCTGCGGGTGCGCCATGTTTGAAGCGCCAAAGTTCGCAAAAACAGCGGCTACAGTACTGCCACCGCAACACCTGTAGCGCCACCACGGCCCGCCGGAAGATTGCGCAGGACAGGGAGGAAAAGATGAACAAGACATCTTTATGGATGCCGTGGTTGCACACGGCTTGCGCGTTCAATGCGCGTGCATGGCCGACATACCCGTTCCGGGGCGTTCAGCGGACCGGCATGTACCGTGCTCTGTTTACATCGTCGTCTAGCTCGGAATTCCACGTGTAGGCGGTCGCCTACATCAAGTCGTCATTACCTCGGACGTAATTGCACGCTGAACCTCGGAAGTCCAGAATCGCCAAATCCAACTCTCCCTGAAGACAAGTTATGCCCTCAGAGTATCTGCCATCACGCTTCTGGATTAACTGGCTTCTCACTGTCACTGCGGGTGTCATGGCATTCGGCCTCGTGCTTGTTGTAGCGCCTTCCGTCGCGAGGCAGGGCTTTTCGCTGCTTGTCTACGCAGCGCCTGAGCGTATAGACGCGTTTGGTCAAGAGCCTTCTCGCTACATCTCTTTGGCTCATGCTGTGCTCGGTGGCGTCATGGTTGGCTGGGGAGCCGCTCTTTTCTACGTCACGAAGACCATGTTTGCGCGCGGATCCAAGACCGCGTGGAACCTTATCACCTTGTCTGTGGTCGCCTGGTTCATTCCGGACACGTCATATTCTTTACTGTCGGGGTACTGGCAGAACGCCGTCCTGAACGCTGTTTTCTTTGTCCTGTTCGCGGTTCCTTTGTGGGCGACGCGCAACAGCCTGCGGGATGCTCCCTAACACATGCACGCTGAAGGCACTCTCACCCTCTGGAACCACGAGCGCGGGTTTGGTCGCATCGAGTCAACTCAAAACGGTGAACCCGTCTTCGTTCACGTCCGCGCTTGGTCCCGCAGCCCAGGCCGCCCAAAGCTGGGGCAGGCGAACAGCCGCAGCAAGGTCTTCTTCGACGTTGCCGTGATTGCACGGCGCACGAAGTTGGACGGCGCCACGCTGGCGGCGGCCATTGCAGCCACCTTTGCCAGACGCCAGACCTCCCTCCCCGCCGAGTGACCCTTGGCGCTGACCCAGTAGTTCAGCATAGGCACGGCAAAGCCGCGCCAGTGGCAGGCCTTTCATAGCAAAAACCGACTAAAAGCCGACAGCCTGGACGACACCGTCGCGCAGCTGGATGACCTGCTGTGGCCACCGACGCAGGCGACCACCGCTAGCAGTCAGGCGACGGCCACTTGGGACCCGGAAGGTTTGCGCTGGGTCAACGCAAAAGGGGCTGTAGCGCCTTTGTTCACTGATTTGTAGACTCAGAGCATGTATGTCGTCTACCGCATCACCTACCCCAATGGCAAGATCTACATTGGCCAAGACCGCACCAATAGCATCAACTACTTTGGTAGTGCCTCTGACGACCTGATTGCGAGGGATTTCTCGGAAGAACAAAGAAAAAGCTTCACCGTCACCCGGGACATACTGTGGAAATCGGAAACTGCCTCACGGTCAGATTTGAACCAAAAAGAGGTCGAACTGATTCTTCAGTACCGATCCAACGACCCCCAAATTGGTTACAACCAATTCCCACGATTTAAGGTTTCCGATCGAGACTGATTGCCAGGACACAGCACTGTGTCCACGAATCGGCTCACGCGCGAACGGCTTTTTTGGACCCCGAAGCGCGCTCTGCTTGCTTCACCGCAGAAGGCATACGCATTCTTCAGATGAAAAACGTTTGTTGCGCCTGATTTCATTGATCTCATTGCTATGAATTTAAAAATATAGCAACAAACTCAATATCAACAAGCGCCAGACACATTTTTCACCTCAAACTCTGGCCATCTCACCCGGCATCAGCCCCGTCTCCTACACCAGCAGCATCCCCAAGTGGCCCCGCCACCTGTGCCGCCCGCCACTCCCCCGGCGTGCCGCCTGTCCAGCGCCTGAATGCCCGGTGGAACACGCTGGCCTCGGCAAACCCCAGGGCCTGAGCCATGTCGGCCACGTTGCGGGCGGGGTCGGCCACTGCGTGCAGTGCCAACTGGCGGCGGGCCTGGTCCAGCAGTGTGCTGTAGCGCTCTCCCTCTGCCTGCAAGCGCCGCGCCAGGGTGCGTTCGGTCAGGCCCAGTGCCTGCGCGGCGGCGGCACGCGTGGGGACGCCGCTGGCCAATGGCTGGCCCAGCCGGCTGCCCAGCCACTGCACCACTTGCTGGGCCACGGTGGGGGTGTCGGCTTCTGCCAGTGCCGTGAGGTGCCGCACGGCATGCGCACGGTGCAACGCCTGCAACTGCGGGTCGGCCAGCGGCAGGGGTTGGTCCAGCACCGCGTTGTCCAGCAGCAGCCCTGAAAACGCCTGTTCAAACTCCACCGGGCAACGGAACACCGCCTGGTAACCCTCCGCGGGCCCCAGTGCGGCCTGGTTGAACTGCACACGCCAGGGCGTCACCGGCTGGTGGGTGACCCAACGGGCAAACGCCACCACGGCGGCCAGCACCGCTTCAAGCTGGTGGGGGCTGAACGCCAGCGCACCCTGGCGCGGGTGGTACACCACCCAACTCGCCGCTGCCCCTGGGATCAACTGGAACCGCCCGCCATCTGAAATGAGGCGCTGGAACTGCTGCACCCCGGCAAACGCCTCGCGCAGCGTGGGGGCCGATTGCAGGATGAAACCCACCACGTTGAAGCTGGCAGGCCCGATCTGCCTGCCCGCCTTGAGCCCGAACCCCGGGTCAGCCGTGAGCCTGGCTGCCGCGTGCCACAGGCGTGTGATGTGGTCGATGGGCCAGCGCTGCAGCGCCAGATCGTGCGCGTCAATGCCGGCCGCAGCCAGCACATCCGCCGTCCCCACCCCCTGGCGCTGCGCGGCAGCCAGCACGGTGTTGACCCAACTCATGGACACAGTGGCCGGCAAAGTCAATGTGCGTGGCCTGAAAAGTCACTCATGCGGGCATCATAAATCGCTATCGTTGCAGGCACAACGTGCGGGCCAGCCCTCACACACCACACAAGGAGACGGTTTTGACAACACCCCAGCAATCAGACGTATTGGTGGTTGGCGGCGGGCTGGCGGGCATCGTCACCGCACTGGAAGCACTGCGCGGCGGCCAGCGCGTGACGCTGGTGGACCGCGACACGCCCGAGCGCTTTGGTGGCCTGGCACTGTGGGCCTTTGGCGGCATGGCGCTGGTGGGCACACCGCTGCAAGCCCGCATGAAAATCCCCGACACACCTGAAGTGGCGCTGCGCGATTGGCTGCGCTTTGGCGAGCTGCCCGCTGACGACGCCCATGCCCATGCCTGGGCGCGGCACTACGTGGAGCAATCGCGCCCACAGGTGTACGACTGGCTGACGGGGGAAGGCGTGAAGTTCATGCCCGCCGTCAACTGGGTGGAACGCGGCCTGAATGGCGACGGCAACAGCCTGCCGCGCTACCACATCGTGTGGGGCACGTCGCGGGAACTGGTGCGCTGCATGGTGGCCGCCCTGCACCGCGCCAACACCCACGGACGGCTGACGCTGCTGCACCGCCACCGCGTGACCGCGCTGGATCACCAGGCGGGCCGGGTGGCCGGTGCCGTGGCCATTGACGAAACCACCGGGGCCGAGGTGCGGCTGCAAGCGCCCGTGGTGGTGCTGGCCACGGGGGGCATCAACGGCAGCCACGAACAGGTACGTGCCAACTGGCCTGCGGGCCGCCCCATGCCCGCCACCCTGCTGAACGGCGCGCACCCGTTTGCCGACGGGGCCATGCACCACTGGGTGGCCCAGCACCTGGGCGGGCACATTGCCCACGCGGGCGAAATGTGGAACTACGCCGCAAGCTTTCCGCACCCCTACCCGCACTTTGCAGGGCATGGGTTGTCGGCCATTCCGTGCAAGTCTGCCCTGTGGCTGAACCACCGGGGCGAGCGCATTGGGCCGCAGCCGCTGGTGACGGGGTTTGACACCCACTGGCTGTGCCAGCGCGTGGCCGAGCAGGAACAACCCTGGACCTGGCACCTGCTGAACTGGCGCATTGCCGCCAAGGAATTTGCCATTTCGGGGGCCGAGCACAACCCCCGCATCCGCGACAAGCAGTTTGCGCTGTTCCTGAAAGAAACCTTGCTGGGCAACCACCGACTGGTCAGCCAGATGCAGCGCGAAAGCCCGCACTTTCTGGTGGACGACACGCTGGCCGGGCTGGCCGCCAAAATGAACGCGCTGACCGCTTCGCACCACGTTGACCCGGCCACGCTGCAAGCCACCGCCGATGCCTTCGACGCCAATTTTGCCAACGGCAACAAGCTGCACAACGACGAGCAAATTCGCCGCATCCTCCACGCCCGCCAGTGGGGGCCCGACCGCTTGCGCACCTGCGCGCCCGCACCGCTGCAACAGCCGGGGGCCGGGCCGTTCATTGCCATTCACATGCAGCTCATCACCCGCAAAAGCCTGGGCGGTTTGCAGACCGATCTGCACAGCCGCGTGCTGAATGCGGCTGGCCAGCCCATTGCCGGGCTGTACGCCGTGGGCGAGGCCGCAGGCTTTGGCGGCGGCGGGGCCAACGGCAAACGCTCGCTGGAAGGCACGTTTTTGCCCGGCTGCATCCTCACCGCGCGCGCTGCTGCACGCGCCATTTCAACCGGCGGTTGACCCACTGCCTGTCCGCCCCCCGCACACCCGGCACACACTGATATCACACGGAGCCCACCCATGCCCACACCCCCCATGAACGGCGCACAAGCCCTGATGACCACGCTGGCCGATGCCGGCATCGAGGTCTGTTTCACCAACCCGGGAACGAGCGAAATGCACTTTGTGGCCGCGCTGGACAGCGAGCCGCGCATGCGCGCCGTGCTGGCCCTGTTCGAGGGCGTGGCCACGGGTGCTGCCGACGGCTACGCACGCATGGCCGACAAGCCGGCTGCCACTCTGCTGCACCTGGGCTGCGGCCTGGGCAACGGGCTGGCCAACCTGCACAACGCCCGCAAGGGCAAGGTGCCCGTGGTCAACATCGTGGGCGACCACGCCACCACCCACACGCCCTACGACGCGCAGCTGCAGTCAGACATTGAAACCGTGGCCCGCAACGTGTCGCCTGGCTTTGTGCGCACCTCACAAACCACCGCCAGCCTGTGCCAGGACGCGGCCGATGCCGTCACCGCCGCACGTGGCCTGCCCGGCCAGGTGGCCACGCTGATCTTGCCCGCCGATGTGTCGTGGGGCGAAGGCGGCGTGCCCTGCCCGCCCCCACCCTTGCCAACGCCGCAAGCGGCCAGTGACAACACCGTGGAAACAATCGCCCAAGCCATCCGCAGCGGCCAGACCACAGCCTTGCTGCTGGGCGGCCAGGCCCTGCGCGAGCCCGGCTTGCTGGCCGCGGCACGCATTGCCGCACAGTGCGGCGTGAAGCTGCTGGCAGAAGTCTTCCCCACCCGGCTGCAACGCGGCGCGGGCCTGCCGCCGGTGGAGCGCGTGGCCTACCTGGCCGAAATGGCCGGGGTGCAACTGGCCAACGTGCAGCACCTGGTGCTGGTTGATGCGAAAGCGCCCGTGTCATTCTTTGCCTACCCCGGCAAAAAAAGCTACCTGGTGCCCGACACCTGCACCGTGCACACCCTGGCCACACCAGAGCAAGACGCGTTGGCCAGCCTGAACAAGCTGGTGGCCGCATTGGGCGCACAACAGGCCCAGCCCGCGCTGCAAGCTGCACAGCGCCCCGGGGTGCCACGGGGCAAACTGACTGCGCCCAAGGTGTGCAAAGCCGTGGGCGCACTGCTGCCCGACAACGCCATCGTCATCGACGAAGCCATCACCTCCGGCCTGATGCTGGGTGCCATGACCGCCGGTGCCCCCCGGCACGACCTGATCACGCTGACGGGCGGCGCCATCGGCCAGGGCCTGCCCAACGCCGTGGGGGCCGCCATTGCCTGCCCCACCCGGCCCGTGGTGGCGCTGATTGGCGACGGTACCGCCATGTACACCATCCAGGCGCTGTGGACCATGGCGCGGGAGCAACTCAACGTCACGTCCATCATCTTCAACAACGCGTCGTACTCGGTGCTGAACGTGGAGCTGGAGCGCGTGGGTGCCGAAGAAGCTGGCCCCAAAGCCAAGGCCCAGCTCGACCTGCACGGCCCCGTGCTGAACTTTGCCCAACTGGCCCAGGGCATGGGCGTGCACGCCGTGCGCGCCACCACAGCCGAAGACTTCGTCAAGGCCCTGACCTACGCCCTGGCCCACCCTGGCCCGCACCTGATCGAGGCCGTGGTGCCCGAGTCGCTCAGCGGCGCGAAGCGCAAGGTGCTGCCCTGGCTGCTGAAGTCACTGCCGAACCTGCCCCGGCCCGTGGCGATGGCGCTGAAGAAAAAGATTGCGCCTTGAGGGCTGTCCGCAGGCTCCTTCATTGAACACGGCCCGACTTGTCGGTAGACTCAGTGACATGTCGCTGGCTTATTGAGGAACCACGATGTGCTCCCTGGCTCACACCTCCCGACGAGACTTCGTTTTGGCCAGTTCAGCCCTGACGCTGTCCAGGTTTGTCGGCGCTCAGACGCGGGGAGAGCTGACGTTCGGTATGGTGCCGTATCTGCCGGTTCAGCAACTCATCCGCCTTTACGAACCGGTGGTTTCGGTGATTGAAGGTGTCTTTTCAGCGCCCTGCCGCTTGGTTTCGGCAACTGATTTCGCGCAGTTCTTGGAAAGGGGGCGCGGGGGTGAATTTGATGCCATCGGTGCATCACCCCACGTTGCCCGTTTGCTCAACCGTGAGGTCGGCTACCTGCCCCTGGTCCGTGCAACCGCACCTCTCCAACCGGTGTTGGTCGTGGCCGCAGAGTCCAACATGAAGCAACTGATGGATGTCCGAAACAAATCCATCCTGGTGGCCGACCCACTGGCAGTCCATGTGCTCATTCCGATGCGTGGCTTGCGCGATGTAAGCATGGTGCCAGGGCGTGACGTACAAGTGGTGGTCGCTGGCAACCAGCGAAACGCGATCCAGCGCATGCTCAATGGTGAAGCACCCGCTGCCGTTGCGTCCATGTCGACGCTGGGCACCTTGCCAAAAGACATGGCTGCCAGGGTACGCGTGTTGCATGCCTTTCCAGCAGGGCTGACGCCCATGGCCTATCTCGTGCACCCCAGGCATATTGCGACCGCGTCCCGGCTGACCCAAGCTTTGCTTGCATTTTCAAACAGCGCAGAAGGGCGTGAGCATGTCAAGCTCGCCCAGCATGAAGGACTCGTGCAGCTTGGCCTGAAAGAGCTTGAGGGTCAGGATGCCATCGTCACCGAATACTTCCGCATGCGGCAACTGCCGTAAGCTCCCCAACCGATGCGCACACTTCGCCAGCAGTTCAACGTCGCAACGCTGGTCATCTTCTTTCTTGCAACGGTCATCCTGAGTTTTGCTGCCCGCCTGATCACGACACGGGCTGTGGAAGCCGAGACCGACGGTGCAGCCTTGCGCAGTGCATCGCTGCTGTCAGCAGCCCTGGTCCCCATGCTGGCCGTTTCTGACCTTGGCAGCATTGACGAACTCACGCGCGAACTCGTTGCACGCAATGATTTTCTGTATGTGACGGTCATTGACACGCGGGGACAGCAGATTTCGAGCGCAGGCGATGTTGACGGGAAAGACCGAAAAGACTATGTGTTCCCGCTGCAAGTTGCCGAGCAGGCCTATGGCGAAGTCAGATTTGGCATTTCGCGTCAGGGCATTACTGCCGCCAGCGACCAGGTTTTCTGGCGGCTGATGGCTGTGTGCACCGTGACACTCATCTGCGGAGCCGCGCTGATGCTGCAACTGGCACGTCGCATGACCCGGCAGCTGGACGCACTGGGGGATAGCACCCGGAGAATGGCCGCTGGCGAAACATCGGTGCGCGTCGTGGTCGAAGGCGACAACGAACTCTCCAGGTTGGCACAGGCATTCAACGTCATGGCCAATGCACTTGACGAGCGCATTGCAGCACTCGCCCACGCCGAACGTGTGCTTGAAGACCGGGTGACCACACGGACACAAGATCTCGCCACGTCAAATGCCTCCCTGGCGAATGCCATCGATGACTTGAAACGCCTTCAGGACGAATTGGTCGAACGTGAAAAGCTTGCATCGCTGGGTTCGCTGGTAGCCGGCGTTGCGCACGAGCTGAATACACCCATCGGCAACGCTCTGCTGGCCGCCAGCACACTGCTCAACGACCTGTCTGATCTCGAAAACAAGCGGAACAACGGCAGCCTGACGAAACGCCAGTTCGACGAGTACATTGCCCACGCAAAATCGGGGATGAGCCTGACCGAACGCAATCTGCACCGCGCTGCGGCGCTGGTCAGGAATTTCAAACAAGTGGCTGTCGACCAGACAAGCGACGTTCGACGTCCATTCAACCTGAGTGAATGCGTTCACGAAATCGTTGCTCTGCACTCGCCGCAGTTTTTGCGAAGCGGTCACGTCATTGAAGTTCAAGTCAGCAACACCATTGAGATGGATGGCTACCCAGGCGCGTTGGGACAAGTCGTTGGCAATCTGATCGCAAACGCCTTCATTCACGCGTTCGAAAGCCTGGCACCGGGCCAGGGCAAGGTTTGCATCAAAGCCTCGCTGGAAAATGACGATTCCATCTGCATGTCCATTGAAGACAACGGCTCAGGTATTCCTCGCGATTTGCAGCGCAGAATCTTTGAGCCGTTTTTCACGACCCGCCTGGGGCAAGGCGGAAGCGGCCTGGGCCTGCACATTGCGTACAGCCTGGTCACATCAACATTTGGGGGGCGACTGACCGTCCACAGCGAGCAGAGCAAAGGCACGCGATTCGAGATACGCATTCCGCGCACAGCGCCAGCCCAATTCAAGACTGCAGAGACGCAACCGCAATGACCGCTGACACCCTCCTGCGCATCGTTGCCCTGTGCACCGTGTTGGCCTGTGCGGAAACACTGCACGGCATTGCGCGCATCAAGCTGCTCATTCCCCTGATGGGGAAGGACCGGGCCATCCGGCTCAGCGCCCTGACCGGCACGCTGCTGGCGTTTGCCATCTGCCTGGTGCTGGTGCCGGGCATCGGGCTGCAAACGGCGCAGGCGCACCTGGCGCTGGGTCTGTGTCTGGCCACTTTCATGGCCAGTTTTGACATCGCTATTGGCAAGTGGTTGATGCACAAGCCGTGGACCAAAATCTGGCCGGACTTCGACCCGCGCACCGGCAACTACCTGCTGTTTGGCCTGATGGGCCTGTGTGTCATTCCGCTGGTGGTCTGGTACGTCCGTGCACCGCAGCTCTTATAAAGAAAAATGGCTCCACCGCTTGACGGTATTGGCTTGATTGCTATTTAATTAATTTAATAGCAAACAACCCATTGCCAACAAGCGGCGAGACACAAAAAACACATTGTTTTGGCTTTGTGCGGCACGCACACCCGCACACGCGCACGCAAATCCTTCAGGGTGCAGGCGGCGTGGTCACTCGCAGATCATGTAGGTTTTGGTCAAGGGTTCCAGCACCTCGAACGCACCTTCAAACCCGGGGGGCAGGTAGATGGCCTCGCCCGGGCCCGCCTCTTCAAAGCCGCCTTGCGCGTCATGCACGCGGCAACGGCCACTGAGCACGGTGAACAGTTCCCGCTCCGTGGGCGACATGGCAATGCGCCAGTGCCCCACTTCACACCGCCACACGCCGCAATACACCTGCCCTGCTGGAAGGGCCTGGTCCACCAGGTTCCAGGTCTCGCGCAAAGGGTTGCCCCGCAGCAGCCGTTCAGGGCGCGGGTGGTCGGTGGTTGGCGCGCCAGCGGGCGTGGCAGACAGCTTGATCAGTCGAGGGGCAGTGATGGCGTTCATGCGCTGGATTGTGCCTGCCCGAGCGCTGTACATTGCGGATGGCACCCGTCATCAAACACGTGTACAACACGACTGCGGCCATTGTGCGCTGCACCCCCCTTTTTTCACACACTGAAGGAGACCCCGTCATGAAAAGCAACCCCGTCGGTTGGTTTGAAATCTATGTGCAAGACATGCCCCGCGCCAAAGCGTTCTACGAGGCGGTGTTCAAGGGTGAGTTGACACAGTTGGCCGATCCCAGCCCTGAGCCCGATGCCAGCAGCGACATGGAAATGTGGGCCTTCCCGATGTCGCAAGAAGGCGGCGGCGCGGCCGGTGCACTGGTGCGCATGGGGGGCTGCCCGTCTGGCGGCAGCACCTTGGTGTACTTTTCTTGTGACGACTGCGCCGTCGAGGCCGAACGCGCCGCTGCCCACGGCGGCAGCATCTTCAAGCCCAAGATGTCGATCGGCGAGTACGGCTTCATTGCCATGGTGACCGACACCGAGGGCAACATGATCGGCCTGCACTCCATGGCC
The DNA here is from genome assembly GCA_002344885.1 of Comamonadaceae bacterium UBA2334. Taxonomy (GTDB): domain Bacteria; phylum Pseudomonadota; class Gammaproteobacteria; order Burkholderiales; family Burkholderiaceae_C; genus UBA2334. Next base: position 43,747 of record DDUQ01000065.1, on the reverse strand, counting down.
TGATGGGCTCAGCGGTCCCTGAGCGCCCACCGGCTGGCCAGAGCAGCCCGTGGGCGGTTTTTCTGGTATCCCTGCGGCTGGGCCTCACCTCGTTCGGTGGCCCGGTGGCGCACATCGGCTATTTCCGCGAAGAATTCGTCACACGGCGGCAGTGGCTGTCCGAGCGCAGCTATGCCGATCTGGTGGCCCTGTGCCAGTTTCTGCCCGGCCCGGCCAGCAGCCAGGTGGGCATGGCACTGGGCCTGTCGCGCTGTGGCCATGCGGGCGCGCTGGCAGCCTGGGCCGGCTTCACGCTGCCATCTGCCGTGCTGCTCATGTCGTTAGCCATGGGATTGAGCAGTTTCGGCCAGGCGCTGCCGCCGGGCGTGCTGCAGGGACTGAAAGTAGTGGCCGTGGCCGTGGTGGCGCAAGCGGTGTGGGGCATGGCTCGCACCCTGTGCACCGACGTGCCGCGCATCAGCCTCATGACAGCCGCCGCCTGCTGGGTGCTGCTGGCCCCCACCGCCTGGGCGCAGTTGGGGGCGATAGCACTGGGGGCGGCAGTGGGGCTGTGGCTGTTCAAGCCCGCGGCCAGCGATTCGGCCGATGCGCTGCCCATCGCCGTTTCACGGCGCACGGGTGCCGCCTGGCTGACCGTGTTCGCGGCCTTGCTGGTCGGATTGCCACTGGCGGCTTCACTGTGGCCCAGCCCGGCGCTGGCCATGGTGGATGCCTTTTTCCGCGCCGGTTCGCTGGTGTTCGGTGGGGGGCATGTGGTGCTGCCGCTGCTGCAGACCGAGGTGGTGGCCAACGGCTGGGTCACCCACGACACCTTTCTGGCGGGCTACGGAGCCACCCAGGCGGTGCCGGGCCCGCTGTTCACATTTGCGGCGTTTCTGGGCGCGTCGATGAACCAGGGGCCCACGGGTTGGGCAGGCGGGCTGCTGTGCCTGGTGGCCGTGTTTGTGCCGTCGTTCCTGCTGGTGGCGGGTGCGCTGCCGTTCTGGGCGCAGTGGCGGCGCCACGCACGCATGCAGGCGGCGCTGGCAGGCATCAACGCCGTGGTGGTGGGCCTGCTGCTGGCTGCGCTGTATCAGCCGGTGTGGACCGGGGCGGTGCACAGCCCGCAGGACGTTGCCCTGGCCCTGGTGGCACTGGTGGCCCTCATGCACTGGAAGCTGCCGCCCTGGCTGGTGGTGGCGGGGTGCGCGGTGCTGGGTGGTTTGCTGGGGGCGTTGACGGGCAGAACACTGGCACCTTAGGGCCGTGGCCGCCGCTCGATGGCACGTTCAACCCAGCTCGAAGCTGGTGATGCCAAATTGCCGTGACAGGTCGAGTTCGGGGGCTGCACCGGTGTACATGCGGGCCGTTTCAAACACCGGGGCCATCTGCCAGGTGTGCGCCAGTTCGCGGGCGGCGGTGTGGTTGGCCACCATGTCCAGTTGCACCGGTTCACCACGCGGCACGTGATGCATCAGCGCGTTGAGCAGGTCATGGGCCACCAGTGCATCGTCGGCAAACAGCGGGCCCACCTTGTAACCCACCTGGCAGGGGCGGACCACGCCATACCCCTTCAAGTACCCGGCACGCACCAGGCCCAGTGCAGTGCTGCCGGTCTGGCGGACCCACCGGCGCAGAAACGCCTCGCGCCCGGCGGGGAACAGGAGGGCGTCGTAACGCAGCAACGGGTCAATGCCCACCGCGTCCAGGGCCACCACGTCAGGGTGGGCCGCACCCTTGACGTGTGCCACACCTTGCATGCGCACGTTGTTGTAGGCCAGCACGAAACCGCTCTTGCAGTAGTTCGCCTGCTGGGCCACCACACCATCCAGCCCCACCAGACGGCCAGCCAGCCGTGCCATGCCCGCCTGCCACAGCGCCAGGCCATGGCCCCGCCCCCTGAACGCTGGCCGTACGATGTAGAAGCCAATGAACCCGAAGCTGCTGCCATACCGCACGGCGGAAATCATGCCCACGGGTTCGCCATCCCATTCAGCCAGCAAAAAGCCTTCGGGGTCGGCGGCATAAAAACTGTCGCGGTCATGCAGGCCCGGGTTCCAGCCTTCCTGTGCAGCCCAGGCAATGCCCATGTCCAGCTCGTGGGCGAGCATTGAGCGGATGTGAAACGGCGATGACAAAGCAGCAGTGTTCATGGCAGTGGAAGGATAAGGAGGCCCAACGGCGGTACAACAAACATCAGCCGCACCGCACCGCATGGTAGTGCGAGCCACACTGCCTGCCACACTCACTTGGCCTGCAGTTGGCGCAAGGCACCTGCCCAGTCTTCGACATGGTGCGCCAGCACCGCTTTGCCGTCCTTGATGGTGTGGATGTCAATGGTCATGATCCGGAAGCTTTTTCCTGTCGGCTGAACCCCAAAGAACGGCCCCACCGGCGTACCGCTGGCTTCGCTGCGCACGATGATGCGGTGGCCGTCGACCATCACGTCCTTGATGTCCCACTTCAGGTCAGGAATGAGCTTGCCGAAACCGGTCACCTGGGCCACAAAGGCCTCACGTCCCTTGAAATCGGTTTCGCTGGAATATGACTTCCAGTCTGGCGACAACACTTGCTCGGACAAGGCCTTGAGGTCTTTGCTCGCTGGTTGATTGAGCATGTCATAAAACGGCGTCACGTGCTGACGTGCCTGTTCCAACGTCAGGGTTTGGCTGAAAGCTGGTGTTGCGAGGCAAGCCGCCACTGCCAGCGAGGCAGTCAGCGTGGTTTGAGCGGGTGTATGGGGCATGATGATCCTTTCAAAATGGTGAAAATGCGTTTTCCGCGACTCAAATTTTTCCGCTGATAGTTTGAAAAACCGAGGTCAATACAAGTCTATAAATGGTGAATTTCAGACAGAATGACACCATGCCTGACGTATCGGACATCGCCACGGTCAACTTTCAGCCACCGGATGAAGCACGTCTTCCTGTCGAGGTGATGACGATTGCCGACCTCAAGACACGTGCACCTTCGGAACATTTCAGGCGGCTGCAGCGAGCGAACTTTTACCGGCTGTTCGGCGTCCTGCAAGGACAGACACGCCCCATGATCGATTTTTCCAACGTGGTGGCCGAGGCAGGCAAATGGCTGCTGGTGCGGCCCGCTCAGGTGTTCCGATATGACTTTTCCACGCCCTGGACAGGATGGCTGATGGTGTTCCCGCCTGAAGTTGTGTCCGGCACGTACAAGACACACCTTGAACTGGACTTGGCCCGCTGCTTGGACGACCTGGCCGCCATACATGACTTACAACCCGACCAGCACACTTGGATGTGCGGCAGCTTGAACCAGATGCGAGCAGACGCTACCGCTGTCGCCGACACGTTCATGCGAAACGACTTGCTCCGTGCTCAACTGGCAACCTCATTGCTGCGCTTGTCGCTGTGGCAATCAACCCGACAACCTGACACTCCGGATCGATCCGGTGAGTCTGCAAGCTTCAGGCGGTTTCGCCAGTTGCTGGAGGCAAACTTTCACGTGCAGCACAGCGCCCAGTTCTACGCACGCTCGATGGCAATGAGCGACAAGACGCTCAGCCGGGTGTGCCTGGCTGCCACCGGGCAACCCGCCAAAAAAGTCATCAACCAGCGCCTGACACTTGAAGCCAAGCGGCTGTTGGCACACACCTCTGTTGCGGTGCAGGCAGTGAGTCACACACTCGGATTCGATGAGGCCACCAACTTCGTCAAATTCTTCCGAAGAGAGACAGGTGTGACACCGCTCTTATTCAGGCGGCAGTATCGGTAGCCGCAGGCGTGCCCTGGTGGTAACGCAGCTGCCAGCCCGCTGCCGTCTGTTGCCAGACCGATGACCGCAGGGTGTACAGCGCCGGGTCGGACGGATGGCCGCCCGACGCGACCGAGCGGTAGGTCAGCAAGGCCACCCCGGGCACCAGCACAGCCACGCTGAACCTGTCTGACACCACGGCGGGCGGTGTGGTGACACCCGCCAGGTAGCCCAATACCGTCTCCCGGCTGTAGGCAGCGCCGGACCGGCCCACCTCGTGAAAGTCGGGGTGCAGCAAGTGGTCCAGCCGCTGCCGGGTGCAAGGCACACCCGGGTGATGCAGCTCGGTCTCCAGGGCCTGCAGGATTGGCAAAAGTGTGTTCATGGGGCGTGTCGGTTCAGTCGGGTCTGGCTTCAGCCTGATTGCTGCATGCGGGCCAGCACATGGTCGCGGAACACGGCAGCCAGCGGCGACAGCTGCCTGCCCTTGGGCCACACCAGGTGCCATTGGGACGGAATGGGAAAGCCCACCACATCCAGCACGGCCACACGGCGGTCGGCACCGCCCAGCGCGTGGCTGGACAGCACTGCCACCCCCAGTTTGCTGGCCACCGATTCGCGAATGGCCTCGTTGCTGCCCAGCTCCAGCAGCGTGCCAGGGGCAAACCCCTGCTCCCTGAAGGTACGGTCAGTGGCCATGCGGGTGCCCGACCCACGCTCGCGCAGGAAAAAGCGCTCGCCCGCCAATTGCTGCAAGGTCACACCCGTTTGCCCCACCAGCGGGTGGCTGGCCGCTGCCACGAGGCACAGGGGGTTGGGCGTGAGGATGTCGTCAGCCAACGCCAGGTCACCCGGCGGCTGGGACATGACGTACAGGTCGTCCAGGTTGGCCCGCAAGCGGCTGACCACCTGGTCGCGGTTGAGCACTTCCAGCGAAATGTCCACCTGCGGATGATCGTCACAGAAACTGCCCAGCAGGCCGGGGATGAAGTACTTCGCTGTGCTGACCACCGCCACCCGCAACCGCCCCCGGGCCATGCCCTGAAGGGCGGCCATGCGCTGTTCAAAGGTGTCCCATTGATCAACCATGGCCCGCGCGGTGCGGGCAAGCTCTTCGCCCGCCTCCGTCAGGTGCACCTTGCGGGAGATGACGTCGTACAGCGGCAGACCGACTGCATCCGCCATGTCCCTGAGCTGCATGGACGCAGTCGGCTGCGTCACGTGCATGCGCTGAGCCGCAGCGCTGACGCTGCCCGTGTCGGCCAGTGCCAGGAACAGCTTCAACTGCCGGAATGTGATATTCATAGATTTTTATCTATATACCAAGCATAAAGAATCGATTTTACTTATTCAACAACCCCTTCTACCATCCGCGCCCAGCAAGGAGTACAAACATGCAAAGTCTGATCGATCCTGCCGTGTTGTTTTTCGTGTTTGGCGTGTTGGCGGGAGCCGTGCGGTCCAACCTGGAGTTGCCACCGGCCATTTCGAAGTTCCTGTCGCTGTACCTGCTGATGGCGCTGGGCCTGAAGGGCGGCTTTGCCCTGGCCGAATCGGGCCTCACGGCCAGTGTGGCCACCAGCCTGGGACTGGCCGTGCTGCTGGCGGTGGTGGTGCCTATGCTGGGCTACGTGGTGCTGCGCCGCATGCTGTCGGGCTTCGATGCTGCAGCCGTCGCAGCCACCTATGGCTCGGTCAGTGCGGTGACCTTCGTGACCGCCGTGCAGCACCTGGAAACACACGACATCGCCTTCGGTGGCCACATGGCCGCTGCCATGGCGCTGATGGAGTCGCCAGCCATCATCATGGCGGTGCTCATGGCCAACATGCTGCGGCAACGCCAGGCAGCTGCCATGCCCGCGCTGACCGGTGGTGGCACGGCAGCCCTCACACCCTTGCCCGCGGATGGCCTGCCGCCGCTGCGCAAGGTGCTGCATGAATCGCTGACAGATGGTGCCCAACTGCTCCTGCTGGGCGCCATGGTGGTCGGCATCATCAGCGGCGAGGCTGGCAAGGAAGCCATGCAACCATTCTCCGGCGACCTGTTCAAGGGCATGCTTGCGTTCTTCCTGCTGGACATGGGTCTGATGACGGCCCGCAACTTGCCGCAATTGCGTGGCCAGTCGCCCTTTCTGGTGGCCTATGCCGTGCTGGCACCGCTGACGCACGCCACGCTGGCGCTGGGGTTGTCCCGCCTGTGCGGTGTGGCCATGGGCGATGCCATTTTGCTGATGGTGCTGGCCGCCAGCGCGTCCTACATTGCCGTGCCTGCCGTCGTGCGGCATGCCATTCCCGAGGCCAATCCTTCGCTGTACTTCAGCCTGTCGCTCGGCATCACGTTTCCCCTGAACATTTTGCTGGGCATCCCGCTGTACACACAGGTGGCGCACTGGGCCTGGGCAGCGGGGTGAACCGCAGACGGGGTGCTGGCAGCATGCCGGGTCGCGTGAGCCGGCATGGCTGCAGACGATCAGTTTTTGTCGACATGTCGGCCTGATCCTCGCTGCTGTTTTCTGCCCGCCTCCGGAACTAGGATGCACAGGCCTGACACACACAGGCGTTCCACACAGACAGGGCTGACACACATGCAAACCGAAGACCAACGCTCCATCCTTGCCATCGCACTGCACGCTGCATTCGCCGATGGCGTCAAAGACGACCGCGAACGCGAGGAGGTGCGCCGCATCGCTGACTCACTGGCCTCGGCATCCGACACCATCGACCTGCGAGGCCTGTACCAGGACGTGCTGCTCAAGCGCCTGGGACTGGAGCAGGCAGTGGCCGGTTTGCGTGACGATGGCTTGCGCCAGTACGCCTACGAAATGGCGTTGTGCGTCTGCGAGGCCGATGGCCAGACCACACCAGCCGAACGCCAGTTCCTGAACACGCTCAAAACCAGCTTGGGTCTGGCGGACGCCAAAGCCGTCGACATTGAACGCGAGGTGGACCCGTTCGTCACGGCCGTGCCCTTGCCTGCTGCCAGCAGCCAGCCAGCGCCGCCCCAACGGAGTGTGCCCACCGGTACCGCTGTGGACGACGCTGCACTGGACAAGTCCATCCTCAACTACGCGCTGCTCAACGGTGCGCTGGAGTTGCTGCCACAGTCATGGGCGTCGATGGCCATCATTCCGTTGCAGGTCAAGATGGTGTACGGCATCGGCCAGGCCCATGGCGTCAACCTGGATCAGGGGCACATCAAGGAATTCATTGCCGCCGCAGGCGTGGGGCTCACGTCACAGTACCTGGAGCAGTTTGGCCGCAAGCTGCTGGGCGGCTTGCTGGGCAAGGTGGCGGGCAAAACGGTGGGGGGCATCGGCCGCGCAGCCACCGGCATGGCGTTTTCGTTTGCCACCACGTACGCACTGGGCCACCTGGCCAAACGCTACTACGCCGGTGGGCGCGTGATGAGCACCGACGTGCTGCGAGACACCTACCAGAACCTGCTGGGCCCGGCCAAACAGTTGCAGACCCAATACCTGCCACAGATTCAGCAGAAGGCCAGCACCCTGGACGCCGGCCAAGTGCTGGCGATGGTGCGCGGGCAGTGAGCCCGCGAGTCCCCTGCCACCAAATAGTCGCCGCGCTGGCAGGGGAATCACTCAGGTGCTCAGCGCATCAATGCTTGTGCCCGTCGGCGTAGTGCCCGGAGGGTTTGGCGGACGCGGGCTTGGCTGGTGAGGCTGCCTCCGTCACGTTCACAGCAATGCGCCCTTTCATCCCAGCTTCGTAGTGACCCGGAATCAGGCAGGCCATCTGCAGCGGGCCGGGCTGGGCAAAGGTCACCACCAGCTCCCCCATTGCGCCCGGTGCCACGGTGATGGCTGCGCCACCGCCATGGTCATGGGCGTGAGCCCCCGGCTGGCTGGCCAGCTTGCGCATCAGCTCGGCATGTTCAACGATTTCCTGGTCAGTGCCCAGCACGAATTCGTGTGGCACCGCTCCGGCGTTGTGCACCACGAAGCGGATGGTCTCGCCCGCCTTGACTTCCACGTTGTCGGGTGTGAAACGCATGTTGTCATCCATGTGGATGGTCACGCTGCGGGTCACCGTCTGCGCCACCAGGCCTGCAGGTGCCGCATGGCCATGATCGCCACCATGGGCATCACCATGACCGTGGCTGTGTCCGCCAGCGGCCCAGCCGGGGTTGGCCTCCAGCCAGCGGTATGCCCCCCAGCTGCCCCCAGTCACCAGCACGCCCACCACCACGGCGTACACCGTGGTCGAGCGCAGCCAGGCCAGTTCAGCACTGACGGCCAGCGCCACCACCGAAATGACGAAGCCCAACGGGACCACCCACGCGCTGCGTGCAGGCGAGTCAGGGAAGTGTTGCAAACCGCCGGTGAAAAAGCCCAGCCCGATGGACAGCAGGGTGCCCCAGAGCAACGTCTTGCCCAGGCTGGAACCCGAGCCCTCTGCCGCGCTGTCGGTCAGGCGGTGTTCAAGCCAGGCACCCAGCACAAACAGAACAATGCCGATGGCAGCCGTCCAGAGCGAACGCGCGCCGCTGAAGAAGCCGTGGTTGACGGCCCCTGAAATGAAACTGATGCCTGAATACTTCAGCAGCATGGCACCATGGTGGAGTTGAAACGATGTGGTCATGTGTGTTCAGGTGCCAGACATGGCACCTCCCGAAAAAACTGCAACCTGGTGGCACAAGCCGCGCCAGCGCGTGCCACCCCAACGGTCAGGCGGAGACTGGACTGCCAGCCCGCGCTGCACCGCCAACCCCAGACGCACTGGGCGCCTGGGCGGCAGACCGCTTCAGATGGGGGGTCGAAGTTCGGGGGGTTGGGCCTGGCTCGCCATCGCAGTGGACGGCAAGGACACCCAGACCGCCTGCACAGGCACAGGCAAGCTCGGCAGGTGAACGCCAACGCCAGCCGCACTGCACAGGTAGCAATGCGCGGCAGTGCAGCACGATGCCACGCTGTGCTCGGTGGGGGCGAGGTCCACCACGCCAGACACGTCATGGGCAGCCGCATCATGGCAGGGAACAGCTCCCATCTCCGTGCCCATGCCTGTGTTCGCCGCCAGCGGCGTGCTGGCGGTGCCCGTCCGCTCAAACGATGCATGCGCCCACGCGCTGCCCAGACACAGTTGGCAGACCACGAGCACACACATGAACCAGGCGGGGCAACGCATGGCGCGAATCATACGGGAGCGCACGGGCGCGTGCATGCCCCCACAAGCAGATGCACAGGCAGATGCACAGGCAGATGCGCAGGCGGATGCCTGGCACAGGCGCTGCGGCGGGGGCCGAGAACCGGGGATGTGTCATGTCCTGAAATGATCGATACCCGTCCCGAAGCGGATCACCACCGTCGGGCTGAAGAGAGAACAATGAGGCCTTCTTCACTTGGAGTACCCCATGAAATCCTGTCTGCTGGTGATCGATGTCCAGGAATCTTTCCGCCACCGCCCGTATTTTTCAACTGCGGGGCTGCCCGCCTACCTGGCGGAACAGAACGCGCTGATCGACGGCTGCGTGCAAGCCGGCATGCCGGTGGTGCGTGTGCTGCATGCCGAAGGCCCCGAAACACCAGGCAACCCGTTCGCGCTCGCATCGGGCCACGTCCGGGCGCTGGACGGTCTGGCGGGCTTCGACGCTGCCGCCACCTTCACCAAACACCGGCACAGCGCACTGGTGGGCACCGGGCTCGAGGTGTGGCTGACGCAGCAAGGTGTGCAGCGGCTCATCGTCAGCGGCATCCGCACCGAACAGTGCTGCGAAACCACCACCCGCCATGCCTCCGACCTCGGCTGGCAGGTGGACTTCGTCACATCCGCCACACTGACCTTCGACATGACCCAGCCCAATGGGCTCCCATTGCTCGCCGCCGACATTGCCATGCGCACGTCGACCGTGCTGGACGGACGCTTTGCCACGGTCTGCACGGTGGCGCAAGCGCTGGCGAGGGCAAAGGCCACCGCATGAACGCCGCCCCCGCCCACTTCACCGTCGCCCTGCTGGCGTTCGATGGCATGGAAGCGTTGGACTTTGCCGGCCCGTTCGAAGTGTTCACCACAGCCAGCCGGGTACACGCCAGAACGGGCAACACAGAAGCTCCTTCCGATATAGCTGACAACCCAATATCAGAAAGCGCCAAAGCACTTTTTGATGTCAAGTCATATGCCAACACCTGCCGGGCGGTGCAGGCCAGGGCCGGTTTGCGCGTGCTGCCCGACGCCGACTTCACGTCCCCACCCGTGGCCGACCTGCTGCTGGTCCCGGGTGGGGTGGTCGACAGGGCACGGCACTGTGCCACCACCCTGGCCTGGGTGCGCCGCCTGCATGGCAACAGCCGGTGGACGGCATCGGTCTGCACCGGGGCGTTCATCCTCGCAGCGGCAGGTGTGCTGACCGACCAGCCCGCCACCACCCACTGGGAGGACCTGGCGGACCTGCAGCAACAGTTCCCGGCGCTCGATGTCCGCTCGGGCGTCCGGTGGGTGGCGACGGGCGGGGAACGCCTGGTCACGTCGGCGGGCATCAGTGCAGGCATCGACATGAGCCTGCACCTGGTGGCTACCATGGCAGGCACGCTGGGGTACGACGGCATGGCCCTGGCCGAACGCACCGCCCGCCAGATGGACCACGCATGGACACGCCACCCCTGACACCCGATCCGACCAGCTTCACCGACACCGCCATCAACGTGCGGTTCGTGCTGCTGCCCGACAGCCTGGCGCTGGACTGGGCGGGCCCGGCCGAGGTGCTGCGTTCGGCCAACCGCGTGTGCCAGGCACTCGGGCAGCCACCCCGGTTCGATGTGGGGTTCATCGGCCCCGAACCTGAGCCGCTGACATCGGTGGGCGTGCGGCTGACAGGCGTGGCCCCGCTGCCCGAGCCGGTACACGCATCCACCACCCGCCCCACCTGGGTGGTGCTGGTGGGCAACCCGGGCGACTGCATGCCCATCGACACCCCTGCCGCCCGTTCCACACTGCATTGGTTGCGGGGCTTGCGCCTGAAAGCAGGCGAGCTGGAGCTGCTGACGGTGTGCGCCGGATCGGTGCTGACCGCCCACGCCGGCCTGCTGAGTGGCCGAGAAGCCACCACCCACCACCAGCACCTGGACGAACTGGAAGCTGCCGACCGCAGCTGCCGCGTGTTGACCAACCGCGTGTTCGTGCAGGATGGGCCCGTGCACAGCAGCGCAGGTGTGACCACCGGCATTGACCTGATGCTGCACCGGGTGTCAGCCACCTGCGGCCCGGTGGTGGCGGCGCGTGTGGCACAGGCGCTGGTGGTGTCGCTGCGCCGGGCGCCGAACGATGCCCAGCTGTCGCCCTACCTTACCCATCGCGACCATTTGCACGCCACGGTGCACAGGGTGCAGGATGCCGTCAGCCAGGCACCACGCGCCGACTGGTCGCTGGCGCGCATGGCCGAACTGGCGTGCACCTCACCGCGCCACCTGACACGGTTGTTCGACATCCACGCCAAGGTCGCGCCGCAAACGTATGTGAGGGGCATCCGCCTCAGTGCGGCCCAGCGTGCCCTGCGAAACGGTTGCAACGTGAACCAGGCTGCAGACTGGGCGGGCTTCAGCTCGGCCACGCAACTGCGTCGTGCATGGGTCCAGGCCGGGCTCGCGGGCACACCATCGGGCCATGCTGGCAACCCACCATCAAGGTGATTGACCCGCCGACCGGGTGCTTTGCCGGGCGCATTACCCAGCGCAACAGGCACGGACGAACGACGCTCAGTCCCTCAGTGAGCGGCGGATGTCGCGCAGCCGCGCTGCCATGGCTTCCCGGTCGGGCGCATCGTCTGCCTCGGCCAGGTAGGTGGCCAGGTCCCGCTCGGCCTGCTGGTAATGCGACAGTTCTGCCAACACGAGGCCACGGTCACGCAGCTCGTCCCAGACCGTGGGCAGCAGCCGGACCAGACGCTCTGACACGGCCAGCAGACGTGGCCAGTCCTCCGCCGTGCGGTGGATTTCCTTCAGGTTGCGCAGCATGCGCGCCACGATGTCGCGCGCCGGGCAGGGCTGCAGGAACAGGCCCAGTGGCACCTCGTAGTCGTCCACCAGACCGTGGGCGCGCTGGTAGGGCTCCAGCCGCTCGACCAGTTCCTCGCGGCTGAACGACTGACCGGTGAACGGGTCGATGACCACCTGGCCCTGCGGCAGGGTCACTTTCACCAGGAAATGGCCGGGAAAACCCACGCCCGCCACCTCCAGCCGCAACGACTGCGCCAACTCCAGCCACAGCACCGCCAGGCTGATGGGAATGCCCTTTCGGGTGCGCAACAGCACGTTGAGGTAGCTGTTGTCGGCATCGTAGTAGTTGTTGACGTTGCCGCCGAAACCCAGGTCACGGTAGAAAAACTGGTTCAGTGCCCGCAGCCGCTGGATGGGGGGGGCGTCTTTCGCCAGCCGGCGCTGCAGGCGTGCCTGCAGCTGGTCCACATCGCCCAGCACCTGCTGCACGTCGAGCTCCGGGTACTCGTCCTGCGCCAGGCTGGCGGCGGCTTCGAGCAGCGGGAAATGCGCATCATCGGCCACCAGGGTAGAAAAGTAGTCCAACGGCGAAGGGGTGGAGAGGGCAAATGTCATGCGTCACCCCGCTTTGCGGGCAAAACTCCGCAGGGGCACGCCGCTGGCGGCCAGAGCAGAAAAATAGATAGCAGCAGAACCAAACATGACAAGCGCCATGGCACCGATTCGCATCAACTTCGTGTCCGCCATGGCCACCCAGTCGACGCGGTTGGCCGCCCAGATCAGGAAAATGGCCAACAGCGCACTGGCTGCCACCACCTGCAGGATGAACATCCACCAGCCGGGCCCCGGTGTGTACAGGCCCCGGCGGATCAGGCCCACCAGCAACCAGGCTGCGTTGATCATCGCGCCGATGCCGATGGACAGCGCCAGCCCGGCGTGGGCCAGATGCGGCACCAGCACCACGTTCATGGCCTGTGTCAGCGCCAGCACCACGATGGCAATCGTCACAGGCGTGCGAATGTTCTGGCTGGCGTAAAACCCCGGGGCCAGCACTTTGATGGCCACCAGCCCCAGCAGGCCCACCCCATAGCCCACCAGCGCCACCGACGTCTGTTGCACGTCGCGCGCCGTGAACGCGCCGTAGTGGTACAGCGTGGCCACCAGCGGCTTGGCAAACGTCAGCAAGGCCACGGCACAGGGCACGGCCAGCAGCAGCACCAGCCGCAGGCCCCAGTCCAGCAGGCTGCTGTAGCGCGCCTGGTCATTCACACCCCTGGCACCCGCCAGCTGTGGCAGCAGCACGGCGCCCAAGGCCACGCCCAGCATGGCCGTGGGAAATTCCATCAGCAGGTCCGCATACGACAGCCAGCTGACGCTTCCCGGCGTGAGGTGAGACGCAATCTGCGTGTTGATGAGCAACGACACCTGGGCCACGCTCACGCCGAGCAGCGCGGGCAACATCAGGCGCGTGACCTGCCGCGTGCCGGGATTGGCCCACGCTTCTTTCACGCGTGACCAGCGCCAGCCTATCCTTGGCAGCAGGCCCAGACGCAACAGCGCTGGCACCTGCACACCCAATTGCAGCAACCCGCCCACCATCACCCCCACTGCCATGGCGTAGATGGGCTCGATCCCCATGCGCCCGAACCAGGGCGCCCCGAACCAGGCCGCCGCGATCATGCTGATGTTCAGCAGCACCGGCGTGGCGGCCGGCACGGCAAACCGTTTCCAGGTGTTGAGGATGCCGGCTGACAATGCCACCAGCGACATGAATGCGATGTAGGGAAACATCCAGCGCGTCATGAGCACGGCCGCATCAAAGCCTTGCGGACTTTGCTTCAGCCCACTGGCCATTGCCCAGACGATCCAGGGCGCGCCCAGCACGCCCAGCACACAGGTCAGCGTCAGCGCCCAGGCCAGCAGGGTGGCGATGTGGTCAATCAACGCTTTGGTGGCCGCCTCGCCATCTCTCTCCTTCAAGGCGGCCAGCACCGGCACGAATGCCTGGCTGAACGCCCCTTCGGCAAAGAGCCGCCGCAACATGTTCGGGATGCGGAAGGCCACATTGAACGCATCGGTCAACGGCGAAGCACCGAACATGGCCGCCATGAGCAATTGACGCGCCAACCCCGTGATGCGAGACGCCAGGGTGAACAGGGAAATGACGGAAGCGGCTTTGAACAGGTTCACGCTCGGCAGTGTACGGGACGCAACACATTGCCCATGCGGCCGCGCACAAATCAGCAAATCTGATAGCGCCTCGCTTTTTCTGCAAAATACAATGCAGCCTGACCCAGGGTTGTGGTTGACGCAACGTTCACGTACACGGCAGATGTACGGTCGTTGAATTTTTTGGAAACGAATGACGGAAATTGACGCCGGTCCGGCGCAGTTCACATCCAGGCTGGCTGCCGTTCTGGTGGCCGACGCGGTGGGGTACTCCCGCCTGATGTCACAGGATGCTGAAGCCACGGTCCGCACACTGGATGCTGCGCGGTCTGTGTTCAAAGCACAGGTGCACTTGCACGCCGGTCGCGTCATCGACATGGCCGGAGACTCGGTCATGGCCGTGTTCGAAACCGCAGTGGGCGCGGTGAAAGCCGCCAGCACTGTGATGCGCCAAATTGCCGCCACCAACCAGGGCCTGCCCGCCAACCGCGTCATGCAGTTCCGAATCGGTGTGAACTTGGGTGACGTGATAGAAAAGCCGGACGGCACCGTTTACGGTGACGGCATCAACATCGCATCGCGGCTCCAGAATCTTGCGCAGCCGGGCGAAGTCGTCATCACTGAAGCGGTTTACGCCAGTGTCAGGGGCAAGCTACCACTGACATTTGTGGACATCGGCGAAAACCTGGTCAAGAACATCGATTACCCGGTGCACTGCTACAAAGCCCAGATCGAAGCCAATTCCGCCCCCTCGGCTGAACCCGTTCGACCAAGCAGCCCCACCTCTCCCGCACCCGCACTGGAACTGCCCAACAAGCCCTCCATCGCCGTTCTACCCCTGAACAACATGAGCGGCGACCCCGAACAAACCTTTTTCAGCGACGGCATATCGGAAGACATCATCACCGAGCTGTCACGTTTCAAATCCCTGTTCGTCATCGCGCGCAATTCAAGCTTCACCTACAAGGGAACCTACCCAGACATTCGAACCGTAGGCCGTGAACTGGGTGTTCGTTATGTCCTGGAAGGCAGCGTGCGCAAGGCAGGCAATCGCATACGGGTCACGGCGCAGCTCATTGACACCACCACCGGCTCCCACGTCTGGGCAGAAAAGTATGACCGCGACCTGGACGATGTTTTCGAACTCCAGGAGGAGCTGACCGGACACATCGTCTCCGCCATCGCACCTGAAATCATGGCCGTCGAGCTGGCAGAAGCCCGCCGACGACACCCCCATGATTTGAACTCGCATGAGATGGCGCTCAAGGCGCGAGCCCTGCTGTGGAAGGCGTCCGTCGCCGCAGATGTTTCACTGCGAGAGAGTGCCATCGATCAGGCACGTGCTGCGCTCGAAACCGACCCGAACAACGTGTTGGCCCTGTGCGTGATCGCACAGGGTATGTGGCATCGGATCTATTTCAACACCAGCACGAACCGCCTGGCCGACTGGGAAGCGGGCATGGATGCGGTCAACCGGGCCATTGACATCGACCCGTCCGACAGTTTTGCCCATGGGTGCAAAGGCGCGCTGCAAGGTGTTGCCCCACATGAAAGCAAACTGGACGATGCACTGTTCAGTTTGCGTCATGCACACACACTGAACCCCAACGACCCGTCCATTCTCAGCATGCTCGGCTCGACCGAAGCGTGTGCAGGCAGGCCCGATGCAGGGGCTGACTACCTGACCCAAGCGCTGCGCATGAACCCCCGGGATCCGAGGCGCTACGTGACGCGTTTGAACCTGGCGATGGCCTATCTGATAGGCGAGCACTATCAACACTGCATTGACCAGTGCCACGAAGCGCTTTGTGAACATCCCGAGTCACCTGTCGCACGCACGCTGCTGGCGGCAAGCTATGCTGCCACCGGCGAGATCGAACAGGCTAGGCAGAACCTGCAGGCGGCCCAATTGACAGCCCCCGACATGGTCAACAGCCGGATGGCTGGCGATGTCAGGTTTGGCAGAGATACAGACAGGGTGCGTTACACAACTTTGCTCAGTGTGGCTGCCGGACTGACCGACCCCAGTGTCGTGAGCAAGGTATGCCGCCCGGTGCAGCATTCTTCAACCAAAGTGGAATCACTCCCCCGTCGTCGTGCTGCCGACCTTGAAGCGCGGAATCGTCGTGCAACGGACGGCGAAGCACGTCGGCGGCGATCAACCGACACCGATGTCGCCGACCGCAGTGCATCTGATACGGCGCCTCAAAACGGATTGAAGCTGGTGAGCAACGGCCAACCTGAGTGAACCACGTTCAAGCGGGCAAAGGCGTGACTCCGTGGATGACCAGTGTGCATGAAGCCGATGCGTACGAAGCAGAAAACACAGGAGCGAGCCACACAGCCTGCCCCACGCTTCGAAATGGCTATAATTGAAGGCTTTGCTGGCAACATCCACAAACCCATCAAGGACATTTCACCATGGCAACCAAGCCCAAGAAAAAGAACCCCCGCCTGGCATCCGGCCGCAAGCGCGCCCGCCAGGACGTCAAACTGAATGCAGCCAACACCTCGCTGCGCTCCAAATACCGCACATTCGTCAAGAACGTTGAAAAAGCCGTTCTGACGGGTGACAAGGCCAAAGCCACCGACGCTTTCGCCAAGATGCAAGCCGTGGTCGATGCCGTGGCCGACAAAGGCATCTTCCACAAGAACAAGGCCGCACGCGACAAGAGCCGCCTGAGCGCCAAAGTCAAGGCCATGGCTGCAGCCGCAGCCTGATCAGCCTGAAACCGGCACCTGCCCGACAGGTGCCAACAGCCCGAAGGGTGCCCCACCCTTCGCCGTTTGAAACGGTGCGCTGCCAGCAAAAAAATGAACAAACCGCCTCGGTGCAAATCAGGCGGTTTTTTCATGGCTGACGATCCGTCAGTCACCCTGAATCGGCAGAACAAAACAATGGAAAAACCCACACCCATTCAGGCGCAGGCAGCGCATGCAACGCGGGAACCGATGTCAGCGGGGGGAAGCTGCCGGGGCTGAGCCAATAGCAGCCGCCTGCTCACCATCCACAACCGTCAGGTCGTTGTCTTTGGCGAAGTTCATGCAGAACGCCCACGCCATGGGCTCTTCGTCTTCCATGTCGCGGTGCACGATGACACACTTCACCGCACCCAGCGTCGAAGGGACGCACCATGGCGAGTAGCTTGCACGATGCCCCTGTGCAGCGGCACCACCGGGACGAAACTGGCTCATCACGCCTGCCAGACGCTCGGCCCAGTCACTGGGCCGGAAGGTGCGGCCACTGCTGGTGACCCCCTGAATGAACAGCTGTCTAGACTTGCTGGAGACCATGGGTAATGGGCCGGTGGAATACGGTAGGGAAGATGGTGCCACACGGAGGATCGCTCGGTGCTGCACCGCACAACTATTCTATCTTATATAAGACTGGCTGACGCCACTCTGTCAGCCGCCCTCGGCGTGCATGCAGGCCCCGCCAGAAGCGGCCACGGAACGCCGCCAGAGAGCCCGTCACCGAACACGCCTAAAATGCCATTTCAACGGCTCAACCCACGTTGGGCCGTTGTGCTTTCCGCCACCCATTTTTCAACCACGGATTTCCCTGACTGGAGCTTTGCCATGACCGCAGCGACCCCGATTGCCGCCGCTTCCCCCCATGTGATGAACACCTACGGGCGCGTGCCCCTGGCGCTGTCTCATGGCCGAGGCTGCCGAGTCTGGGACGTGAATGGCAAGGAGTACCTGGACGGATTGGGCGGCATTGCCGTCAACACGCTGGGCCATGGCCACCCGCAACTGGTGGCGGCCCTGCAAGACCAGGTGAGCAAGCTGATCCACAGCAGCAACTACTACCACGTGACCCTGCAGGAAACCCTGGCGGCCAAGCTGGTCGAACTGTCGGGCATGACCAACGTGTTCTTCTGTTCCACCGGCCTGGAAGCCAACGAAGCTGCGCTGAAGCTGGCGCGCAAATTCGGGCACGACAAGGGCATTGACCGGCCCGAAGTGGTGGTGTTTGAAGGTGCCTTCCATGGCCGCAGCATTGCCACGCTGAGCGCCACCGCCAACCCGAAAATCCATGCCGGGTTCGGCCCGCTGGTCGAAGGCTTTGTGCGCGTGCCGCGCAACGACATCGCCGCCGTTCGCAAGCTGACTGAGGGCAACGCCAACATCACAGCCGTGTTTTTTGAAGCCATTCAGGGTGAAGGCGGCGTTTACCCGATGACGGCAGACTTCATGCGCGAGTTGCGGACCCTGTGCGACGAGCGTGACTGGCTCCTGATGATCGACGAGGTGCAGTGTGGCATCGGTCGCACCGGCAAGTGGTTTGCCCACCAGTGGGCGGGCATCGTGCCCGACGTCATGCCGCTGGCCAAAGGCTTGGGGTCTGGCGTGCCCGTTGGCGCAGTGGTGGCAGGCCCCAAGGCTGCCAGCATTTTCCAGCCCGGCAACCACGGCACCACGTTTGGTGGCAACCCGCTGGCCATGCGTGCCGGGGTGGAGACGCTGCGCATCATGGAAGAAGCAGACTTGCTGGCCCATGTGGCGCAGGTCGGCAACCACCTGAAAACCGCACTGGCCACCCATCTGCTCGGTGTACAGGGTGTGAAAGACGTGCGTGGCCAGGGCCTGATGCTGGGCATTGAGCTGACCAAACCGTGCGGCGTGCTGCTGCAACGCTGTGCCGATGCCGGTCTGATGATCAGCGTCACCGCCGACAGCGTGGTCCGTCTGGTGCCCCCCCTCATTCTCAGCATGGCCGAGGCCGACGAAATCGTCGCCATCCTGGTGCCACAGATCAAACAGTTCCTGGCAGAACAAGCATGAAGCACTACCTGCAGTTCAAAGACCTGTCCGCCGACGAGTACGGCTACCTGCTGGGCCGGGCGGCGTTCATCAAGGCCAAATTCAAGGCCGTGGAAAAGCACCAGCCGTTTGCCGACCCCGACCGCACGCTGGCCATGATTTTCGAGAAAGCCAGCACCCGCACGCGCGTGAGCTTCGAGGCGGGCATGTACCAGCTGGGCGGCAGCGTGGTGCACCTGACCACCGGCGACAGCCAGCTGGGCCGGGCCGAGCCGATTGAAGATAGCGCCAAGGTCATCAGCCGCATGGTGGATCTGGTGATGATCCGCACGTTCGAGCAAGCAAAGATCGAGCGGTTTGCCGCCCACTCGCGCGTGCCGGTCATCAACGGGCTGACCAACGAATTTCACCCCTGCCAGATTCTGGCCGACCTGTTCACCCTGGTGGAATACCGCCCCGCTGCCAGCGGCCAGCCGCTGGATGCCCTCAAGGGCAAGGTGGTGGCTTGGGTCGGTGACGGCAACAACATGGCCAACACCTGGCTGCAGGCCGCCGAGCTGCTGGGCTTCACGGTGCACATCAGCACACCCAGAGGATACGAAGTTCAGGCCTCCACCGCCGGTATATCAAGCACTTCCTGCTACAAGGTTTTTGACAACCCCATGGAAGCCTGCCGGGGTGCCCACCTTGTGACCACCGACGTGTGGACCAGCATGGGCTACGAGGCCGAGAACGAAGTGCGCCGCGCCGCCTTCGCCGACTGGTGCGTCAACGCCGACATGATGGCGGCCGCCCAGCCGGATGCCCTGTTCATGCACTGCCTGCCTGCCCACCGCGGCGAGGAGGTGACCGCCGACGTGATCGACGGCCCGCAGAGCGTGGTGTGGGACGAGGCAGAGAACCGCATGCATGTGCAAAAGGCATTGATGGAGTACCTGCTGCTGGGGCGTCAGGGCTGAACCCACCCGCTGGCAGATGCCTCGGCAAGCCTGCGCCCAGCCAGCCTGGTCGCGAAGCCGCGCCCCGGCGGCCGACCGACCGGTTTCAACGCGCCTGCCCAAGCATCGGATCATTTGACCAGTGCCTGCGCCATCGACCCTGATGAACCCATGTCCGCCTGCGTGAACTGCGGTGCCTGCTGCGCCAGCTACCGCGTGGAATTCGCGATGTATGAGCTGGACAGTTGCGGTGGCACGGTTCCCACCTCGCTCACCGAGCCGGTGGGGGGCATCAGGTGCCGCATGCAAGGCACAGGCGAAGTGCCCATCCGCTGCGTGGCCCTGACCGGACAGGTTGGCAAATCGGTGGGTTGCAGCATCTACCTGCAACGCCCGTTGCCCTGTCGCGAGCTGCAGGAAGGCAGCTACAGCTGCGAAAAAGCCCGCGCCCGCCACGGCTTGCCCCCTTTGCCCGGTGCCACGCCCCCCTGAACCAACCAAGACCCCATGCAAGCCCTGCTGAACGCCATTGCCCAGTTGCCCCTGCCTGCCGATGCCGGTCGGTACTTTCATGGCCGTGGCGGGTTGCACGCAGGTTGCGAGCACCTGACGCTGGATGCCTACCCACCTGCCTGGGTGCTGACCAGCTTCAAGCCCCTGTCCGATGAAGCACTGTCCGACATCGGTGCTGCCTTGCAGGCACGCTGGATGAACATTGCACCGGGTCAGCCCCTTTGTTGGGTGTACCAGTGCCTGCAGCCCGGACAGGCCGACACACGGCTGATGACCGGCACGCTCCCCTCACCCCACACTGTGACCGAGCGCGGCACCCGGTATGCGGTCCACCTGCTGACGGGTCAAAACCACGGTCTCTTCCTGGACATGGCCGAGGGCCGCCGCTGGGTGTTTGACCACATGCAACACCTGGCCAGCACCGGGCACCGTCCCAAGGTGCTGAACCTGTTTGCCTACACCTGCGCGTTCTCGGTGGTGGCGCTGCAGGGTGGTGCGCGCCATGTGCTGAACGTGGACATGAGCCGGGGTGCGCTGGGCACCGGCCAGCACAACCACGCCCTCAACGGCCTGACCAGTGGTGCCAGCTTCATGGCCCACGACATCTTCAACACATGGGGCAAGGTCACCCGGGGTGGCCCTTATGACCTCGTCATCGCCGACCCGCCCAGCTACCAAAAGGGCAGCTTCGTGGCCACCAAAGACTATGCCCGCCTGGTGCGCCGGCTGCCCGAACTGCTGGCCCCAGGCGGCCACGCACTGCTGTGCCTCAATGCCCCCGAATTGGGCACAGACTTTCTGCTCGGCCTGCTGGCACAGGAAGCCCCCGACCTGCAGGTCGTGCAGCGCCTGGCCAACCCTGCCGCATTTGCAGACACTGACCCCGAGCGAGCGCTGAAGGTGATGGTGTGCCGAGCGCCAGCGCTGGACACGGACGACCGAACCGCACCGGGTCAGCCGCCACCGGACAGCGGCCACTGACCCCCGCCTGAAGCAAGTCACCCGGTAGCGGGGGGCCTGCAAAACAGGGGGCGAGCGTGCCTGGCGTCTTTTTGCCTACCTGTTGCAGGCAACCGACACCACGCCCATTTGTCCGGTGCTAACTTCGGCGCCCATGACACAACCACCCCTTCCAAGCGCCCCAGCGGCCCCGCCTGAACCGGCGCGGCAACTGTGGGACATTTCGCCGCCGGTCGATGCGGCCACACCCGCCTTCCCTGGCGACACGGCCTACAGCCAGACCTGGGTGGCCACGCTGGGACCCGGCTGCCCGGTGAACGTGAGCGCCATCACGCTGTCGCCACACCTGGGCGCCCACGCCGATGCCCCCTTGCACTACGACGCGGCAGGTCAGCCGGTGGGCGCGCTCGACCTGACCCCTTTTCTGGGACCCTGCCGGGTCATCCACGCCATCGGCTGCGGGCCGCTGGTGCAGCCGCACCACCTGGCACACGCCTTGGGCGACCCCACGGCCCCGTTGCCTGCGCGCGTGCTGGTGCGCACCTACAGCCGCATGCCCCAGCGCGAGTGGGACCCGGCATTGAGCGCCTTCGCACCGGCCACCATTGAAGGGCTGGCCGACCGGGGCGTGGTGCTGGTGGGCATTGACACCGCCAGCATCGACCCCGCTGACAGCAAAACGCTGGACAGCCACCAGGTCATCCGCCGCCGGGGGTTGCGCGTGCTGGAAAACCTGTTGCTCGACGACGTGCCCGAAGGTGACTACGAACTGATTGCCCTGCCCCTGAAGCTCACCACGGCCGATGCCAGCCCCGTGCGCGCCGTGCTGCGCGCCCTGCCCATGTGAACACGGTGGGAACGGTGTGTGAACGCGACGCACGCCACCCCAGCACCCGGCTCGCGGCACCACGACAGCTATTGTTTTTTCGCAATTTTTCTGGATTATTTATTTGCTTCACCGCTTGATTGACGTCATTTCGCACTCCTTTTTTAACAATGAATACCACAACCCTCACCCTCTCTGACTGCCAGGCCCGTGACGCGTCCGACCCGCTGGGCGCCTTGCGCAACCTGTACGACATTCCCGCCGACACCATCTACCTGGATGGCAACTCGCTCGGCGTGATGCCCCGCACCGCCCCCGCCCGCGTGGCCGAGGCCGTGACCGCGGAATGGGGACGCGACCTGATCCAGAGCTGGAACAAAGCGGGCTGGTTTGCCTTGCCTCAGAAAGTGGGCAACAAAATTGCCCGGTTGATCGGTGCCGCCCCCGGTGAAGTGGTGGCCACCGACAGCACGTCGGTCAACCTTTTCAAGGTGCTGAGCGCCGCGCTGACCATCGCCGCCCAGGACGCACCCGGCCGCAAAGTGGTGCTGAGCGAACGCAGCAACTTCCCAACCGACCTATACATTGCCGAAGCCCTGTGCAAGGAACGCGGCTACACCCTGCGCCTGATGGACAACGACGGCAGCCAACCCGCCGTGCTGGGCGAACTGACTGCGGATGTGGCCGTGCTGATGCTCACCCACGTCAACTACCGCACGGGTGCCATGCACGACATGGCCGCTATCACCGCTGCCGCCCATGCAGCCGGTGCCCTGACCGTGTGGGACCTGGCCCACAGCGCCGGTGCCGTACCGGTGGACCTGAACGGATCACACGCCGACTTTGCCGTGGGCTGCGGCTACAAATACCTCAACGGCGGGCCCGGCGCACCTGCGTTTGTGTGGGCGAACGCCCGCCATGTCGACCGCTTCTGGCAGCCGTTGTCAGGCTGGTGGGGGCATGCCGCACCGTTCGAGTTCACACCCGACTACCGCCCGGCTGCGGGCATCGCCCGCTACCAATGCGGCACCCAGCCCATCCTCAGCCTGACCGCGCTGGAATGCGGCGTGGACACCCTGCTGGCCGCCGAACCCCTGGGTGGCATGGCCGCCCTGCGCGCCAAAAGCCTGGCGCTGACCGACCTGTTCATTGCGCTGGTGGAACAGCGCTGCGCAGGCCACGGCCTGGGACTGGTGACACCACGCGACCACGCCGCCCGGGGCTCACAGGTGTGCCTGACTTTCAGCCCCCAAACGCCCTTGCAGGCCGGGGCTACGCTGCCCCCCAAGGGGGCTGAGGTCACCTTGGGGCGGCCCGGCGGTGACCTCGTTCGCACAAACGCCACCTTGGGCACCGGCGGCTACGCCATCGTGCAGGCGCTGATTGCACGCGGCGTGGTGGGTGATTTCCGGGCCGGCGATGTGCGCCACCCCGACATCCTGCGCTTTGGCTTCACGCCCATGTACCTGGGCTTTGCCGACGTGTGGCACGCCGCTGACCAGTTGCTGCAGGTGTTGCAAACCGGCGAGTGGCAACAGCCCGGCTTCAACCAGAAACACGCCGTGACCTGAACCGGAGCCACCCCACCATGACCCACGCACCCTCCAACGGCTGCCCCATGCACGCCGCGCCCGCCCCCGCAGCCCCAGCCAGCCCGACTGGCCAGGCGCTGCCGGAAGCCATCGTGCACGCTGAACACGCCAAGCTCGACTTCAGCCGCAGCATGAGTTACGGCGACTACCTGAGCCTGGACGCCATCCTCAATGCCCAGCACCCCCTGAGCCCCAACCACAACGAAATGCTGTTCATCGTGCAGCACCAGACGAGTGAGCTGTGGATGAAGCTGCTGCTGCACGAACTGAAAGCAGCCATGCAGCACGTGGCGGCCAACGACCTGCCCCCGGCGTTCAAGATGATGTCGCGCGTCAGCAAAATCATGGAGCAACTGGTGCACGCCTGGGACGTGCTGGCCACCATGACGCCGCCCGAATACAGTGCCATCCGCCCCTACCTCGACAACTCCAGCGGCTTCCAGAGCCACCAGTACCGCTGCATCGAGTTCAGCCTGGGCAACAAGAACGCTGCCATGCTGCGCCCCCACGCCCACCACGCCGAACGGCTGGCGGTGGTGCAGGCGGCCTACGAGGCGCCCTCCCTGTACGACCTGGCATTGCAGCTCATGGCCCGCCAGGGCCTGCCCGTGCCGGCCAGCCACCTGAACCGCGACTGGACCCAGCCCTACGCCGCCAGCGACGCGGTGAAGGACGCCTGGCTGCAGGTGTACCGCGAGCCCGAGCGCCACTGGTCGCTCTACCAACTGGGCGAGAAGCTGACCGACATCGAAGACGCCTTCCGGCTGTGGCGCTTCCGCCATGTGACGACGGTGGAGCGGGTCATCGGGTTCAAGCGCGGCAGCGGCGGCACCAGCGGCGTGGGCTACCTGCGCAAGATGCTGGACGTGGTGCTGTTCCCCGAGCTGTGGGCGCTGCGCACCGATTTGTGATCTGTTGTGGTCAGCCCTTGGCCGAACCCTGCCTGACCTGCTGCTGGAACACCACCGCCGAATCGAACGATGCCGCCACGAAACGCAAAGCGGCGGCGAACTCGGCGTCGTTGAGACCCCGGGCCGCCTCGTTGGCGCGGTAAATATTGGCAAACTCGCGCTCGCGCCCTGCCTGCACCACCAGCTTGCCAATGCCAAGTTTGTCCAGCGTGGCCCAGATGCCGGGGTTGTAAGCGCGCGTCACCTTCAGGATGAAGCCCACCGGGTCGTTCTTGCCCAGCACCGTGGCCATACGCAGGATGATGTCAAACGGCAGACCCACCTTGCCGCTTTCCACCATGGACAGCAGCGAAGCATCTTCCAGCGTCAATGCCTTGGCCAGGTCGTCCACTGACAGTTGCGCCGCTTCGCGCAGATCCCGCAGGAACACCGCTGCCTGATCGACCAACGCCTTGTTGGCCGGCTTGGGCATCTGCGCCTTGACCAGCACGGCTGCCAGGTCACTGGCGGTGCCCAGGCGTGACAACAGCTTGGTGGGCAAGTCCTGGATGGAATGCACCAACCCGCTGACCAGTCCCTGCTCGGCTTGCACGGCCTTGGCCCGCAGGCGTGGGCCCACGGATTCCAGCGTGGCCATGACATCCAGCGCAGGTGGCTGAGCCTTGGACGCGCGCCGGGGAGTGGGTGGCGTCGAACTGGCCTCCACCGCGCTGGCAGCCTTGGCCCGCTTGGCCTTGGGCTGCACTGGCGGCTCAGGTGGCGGCTCGGCAGGCGCCACAGCCTTCCTGACGGTTCGGGTCTTGCGCACAGGCGTATCGTCAGCGGCAACCCGCGGGGCACGTTTGGAAGTGGTCATGGCAGCCAGAAAAGTGGGGAATGACGTGGCAGTGTAGCGATGCCGGGCCATTCTGCGTAGACCGCGCGCCTTTTTTGCACCCTCATTGCGCCCGGATGCCCTGCTGCAGGATGACCGCACTCATCTGCGCCGTGTCTGCCTGGATGCGGTTGGCCAGCCCTTCGGGTGAGGTGCCGGCCACCTGCCAGCCCTGGTTGAACAGCTTTTGCCGCATGTCGGGGCGGCGAACGATGTCCACCAGCGCATCGGCAACCTTGCGGATGTGGGCAGACGGCATGCCCGCCGGTGCAGCCACTGCGTTCCAGATTTCAAGCTGGAAGCCGGCCAGACCAGCCTCGGCCAGGCTGGGCACCTCGGGCACCAGGCTGCTGCGGCCGGCCGATGTCACACCGATGGCCTGCAGCTTGCCCGCCCTGACCTGCGCCATGGCCAGGCCGGGTGGCAGCAATGCAAACTGTGTCTGACCCGCCAGCATGCCGGTGATGACCTGCGGGTTGCCAGGGTACGGCACATGCACGGCTGCGAAGCCGGCGCGGGCCTGGAGCAATTCTGCCCCCAGGTGGGCAACGGTGCCCACACCTGGGGTGCCGTAGTTCCACGCGCCGCCCGCCTGCTTGCCCGCAGCCAGAAACGCGGCCCCCTGGGCGGGCACGCTGACCGGACCCGTCAACACCAGCGGTGCGGTGGCGATGAGCGACACCGGTGCCAGGTCTTTCAACGGGTCGTACGGCGTGGCCGGGTTGAGGATTCTGGCTATCGTCAGGTTGCCATTGATCATCAGCCCCAGCGTGTGGCCGTCTTTGGCCTGTGCCACCGCCGCAGCGCCAATGTTGCCGCCCGCACCGGGCTTGTTGTCCACCACCACAGGCTGCCCCAGGGCCTGCGCCAGCGGCTCGGCCAACAGGCGCGCGGTGAGATCGGGGGATGAGCCTGCGGGAAAGCCCACCACCAGCTTCAACGGCTGGCTGGGCCAGGCCGGTGCCGCAGCCTTCGCATCCGGGGCAGCCCAGGCCGGGGCCACCGCCAGCACCGCAGCCGCGCCACACCCCATCACCCCCCAACGCCACAACCGCTGCCACGCTGCGCGGCGGCCAGACAACACGTTTTCAGCAACCATGCGAATTCCTTTTACAAACCAAAATGCACTCCACCGCTTTTATTCATTGACAAACAAGCTATCAAAAAATTAACACGCGTATCCTGTGGCATCATGCCCCGACAGTCGGTTTCCCACGGCCCATCCACCCAATGGCCCGACACGCCGCACCTTGCCCCAGCCCAGGAGATGCCACATGACCCACCCTGCGTCCGACACCCCCACCCCGACCAAGGCCTCAGGCACCCCCGATCCCGCCGCGCCGCCAAGCGGCGGGGTGGACACCGCCAGCCTGCAAGCCTTGCTGGCCGACTGGTTTGCCCCATGGGTCCAGCAGCTGGGCCTGCAGGTGACGAAAGCCACACGCGGAGAAGTGACCCTGCGCCTGCCTGCCAACCCCCACCTGAGCCGCATCGGCGGCATGGTGTGCGGGCAGGCCATGATGGCTGCCGCCGATACCGCCATGGTACTGGCCATTGTCAGCCAGCTGGGCAGTCGGCAGCCCATGACAACGGTGCAGCTGAACACCAGCTTCCTCAAGCCCCTGGCCAACCAGGACGGCTGGGTGACGGCACGCGTCATTCGCGCCGGCAAGAGCCTGGTGTTCGGCGAAATCGACATCACCGGTGCGAACGACGGCAAAAGCGTGTGCCGCGCCAGCACCACCTACGCGCTGCTCTGAAACTCAGGTGGCGCTGGCAAGCGGCTCACGCCACGTCGGGCGGACCGCTGTACAGCCAGTCTTTGTCGAGCAGGCGGTTGCCCAGTGTGGACAGCGCCAGGTCACGCCCCATGCGCAACAAACCATCGGCGTGGAACACGGTGCCGTTGCGAATGGACGTGGCCTGCACCCGTGCGTTGCGCTGCCAGCGGCCGTTGGCGTAGCGCTGGAACAGATTGGCCCACGCCATGCTGCCCGCATCACCCACCCGGCCGAGCTCCCGCTGAGCCAGGCGGCCCAGTGTCCACGCGTCTTCCAGCGCCATGGCGGCACCCTGCGCCAGGTAGGGGCGCATGGGGTGAGCGGCGTCGCCCGCCAGCGCCACCCGGCCCTGCGCGTGTTCATAGGCACCGGTCATGGGCGGCCGGTCGTTCAGTGGCCAGAGTTTCCAGGTCGTCACGGCCTCCAGCATGCCGCGCAACTGCGGGTGGACGTTGCCAATGGCCTCCAGCAGTTCGGCGCGGTTGGCGTCATGGCTCCAGCCTTGCGGGTTGCCCGTGTGACGGCCCTCGACCACTGCCACCACGTTGACCAGCTCTCCCCTGCGCACGGGGTAATGCACCACATGCAACTGCGCGCCCAGCCAGGCCGTCACACTCTGGGTGCGCAGATTGGCGGGCAAATCGGCCTGGGCCACCATGCCCCGGTAAGCCAGGTGCCCCGAGAAGCGGGGCGGCACCTCCAGTGGTGGGTCACCCCCCGGTTGCAGGCCTACCGGGCCAGCGGTGACATGCCGGCGCACCACACTCCAGAGCCCGTCACAACCCACCAGCGCGGCAGCTTCGTAGGTGTGCCCGGTCTCGGTCAGCACATGCACCCCGGCTGGGGTTTCGTGCAGGTTGCGCACACGCTCCTTCAGATGCAAAGACACACGCGGCTCGGCCTGTGCTGCAGCCAACAGCACCTGCAACGCGTCTGCTCGGTGAATGGTGGCGTAAGGCTGGCCATACTTCTGTTGGGCCCGCTCGCCCAGGGCCAACTCGCCCAGCACCGTGCCCTGGTGCGCGTCACACACCCTCAATCGGTCAGGAAACGCCGCCACAGCCTGCAGGGCATTGGACAAGCCCCAGTCGGACAACACCCGCACAGCATTGGGCCCCAACTGGATGCCTGCGCCCACCTCCGAAAACTCGGGGGTTTGCTCCAGCAAGTCCACGTTCAACCCGGCGCGGGACAGCGCAACTGCCAAGCCCATGCCACCTATGCCACCACCGGCAATCAACACATTGGAATTCATGGCCGAGCATTGTGCGTGCTTTACAGGCCAATACACTTGACGCATGTCATGACCGCGCCAGTTTCAGGCCAACACACGGACTGGTTTGGGCGGCTGCTGGCTCAGCCCAATGCTCGCGCAGCGCGGACACGGCGCACATAGCCCAAACGTTTGCAATCCGCTTTTCTGAAAGGGGTTGTGCTGGCCATTGAAGCGCCAGCGGACAATACGGGCCATGAAAGCCCAGACAGCCCCCCCCTCCACCAAAGCCCCCGAACTGCTGCTGCCCGCCGGTTCGCTGGCCAAAATGCGCGCCGCCTACAACTTCGGCGCAGATGCCGTGTACGCCGGTCAGCCCCGCTACAGCCTGCGAGCCCGCAACAACGAATTCAGGCTGGAACAGATTGCCCAAGGCATTGACGAGGCGCACCAGCGCGGCAAAAAGTTCTTCCTGACCAGCAACCTGCTGCCGCACAACGACAAGGTGCGCACCTACCTGCGCGACATCGAGCCCATCGTGGCGCTCAAGCCCGACGGCATCATCATGGCCGATCCTGGCCTCATCATGATGGTGCTGGACAAGATGCACAGCGGTGCCTGGGACCACGTGCCCATCCACCTCTCGGTGCAAGCCAACACCACCAACCACGCGGCGGTGAAGTTCTGGCAGAAGGTGGGGGTGACGCGCATCATCCTCTCGCGCGAACTCAGCCTGGACGAGATCGAGGCCATCCGCAACGAGTGCCCCGACATGGAGCTGGAGGTGTTTGTGCACGGCGCACTGTGCATCGCCTACTCGGGCCGCTGCCTGCTGAGCGGCTACTTCAACCGCCGCGACGCCAACCAGGGCACCTGCACCAACGCCTGCCGCTGGGAATACAAGCAAAGCGCCGCCCAGGAAACCGACACCGGCGACGTGACCCCCAGCCGGGCCGACATGCTGAGCAGCGACTTCAACTTTGCCGCCGAACAGCAGCAGGCCGAAACCGCTTTTGCCGCCTGTGGTGGCAGCCCCCGCCACCCCGCCGCCGACCAGGTGTACCTGCTGGAGGAAGCCGAGC
Organism: Comamonadaceae bacterium UBA2334; assembly: GCA_002344885.1. Classification (GTDB taxonomy): domain Bacteria; phylum Pseudomonadota; class Gammaproteobacteria; order Burkholderiales; family Burkholderiaceae_C; genus UBA2334. The sequence goes on along the minus strand of DDUQ01000065.1, from coordinate 14,470 downwards.
GGCCCGGCCAGCTCATGCCCATCATGGAAGACGAGCACGGCACCTACATCATGAACAGCAAGGACCTGCGTGCTGTGGAACACGTGGCGCGTCTGGTCAAGATTGGCGTGGATTCGCTCAAGGTGGAAGGCCGCACCAAGAGCCAGTACTACGTCACGCGCACGGCGCAGATCTACCGCCGCGCCATCGACGACGCGGTGGCGGGCAAGCCTTTCAACCCCGAGCTGATCGCGCAACTCGAAAGCCTGGCCAACCGGGGCTACACCGCCGGCTTCCTGGAGCGCCGCCCCTCGCAGGACTACCAGAACTACGAAACCGGTGGCTCCCAGGCCCGGCACAGCCAGTACGTGGGCGAGGTGCTGCGCGTGGCCGACGGTTGGGCCGAAATTGAAACCAAAAACAAGTTCTCGGTCGGCGACACGATCGAGGTCATTCACCCCAGCGGCAACCGGTTGGTCAAGCTGGAGCAGATGAAAGACGCCGAGGGCCAGGCCATTGACGTGGCTCTGGGCAACCCGATGAAGGTGTGGATTCCGGTGCAGGGCTACGAAACCGCCACTGAAGGTGCCCTGGTGGCACGCATGCTGTGACGCTGACCCACCCCACACCACCACACAAAGACCCACATGAACGCCAAAAACGTCCTCGGCACGCCCCTGCTGGCCTGCTCCTACGCGCCCCTGACCGGCTACTTCCGCGATGGCTGCTGCCACACGCGAGAAGATGACACCGGTTCGCACGTCATCTGCGCCAAGGTGACCGAGGCCTTCCTGGCTCACTCGGTCGAACAGGGCAACGACCTGGTCACCTCCCGACCAGAATGGCGGTTTGCCGGGCTGAAACCGGGCGACCGCTGGTGCCTGTGCGCGCTGCGGTGGAAACAGGCTCTGGCGGCCGGCGTTGCACCGCCGGTGGTCCTGGAAGCCTGCCACGAGCGCGCACTTGACCACGTGACGCTGGCCGAGTTGCAGGCCCACGAGTGGGTGGCGCGCTGAACCTGCCGAAGCTGCTGAACCGTCGCCGTGCGGCCAGCCAGCGTGCCGCCGCCGGTGCCGGGCGTGCGGGCTGACTGAAACACCCGTCACGGCCCCATACAGGCCAAGCCCATGCGCCGAACTGCACCAGCTTGGTGCCTCGGCAGCCTTCGATTTGACAAATCTCAAATCAAGCCAAAAAAGCCGGGGGAAAGGGTACCTGTACCCATTCCTGACCACCCGGTTTCGGCGCAAAATCCGGCCCGACACTCCCGTCAGTTTCCCGCACACAGGGGGGCGTCAGCGCTGAACCTTGTCAAAACGCAAAGGAACCCACATGCAGAAGGCCCAAATCAAAATCTGGATGCAGTTCCTGATGACCATTGCTCTTGCGCTGCTGGTGGTGTGGACCGGGGTCATCATCTGGCAAGGGTATGTGGCCCGTGAGGCCGCGCTGGAGCAATCGAAGGAGTTTTCACTCAGCATGCACGACGCGACCATGGCGGGCCTGACCGGGATGATGGTGACAGGCACGGTCAGCGAGCGGCATGTGTTTCTGGACCAGATCAAACAGTTGGGCTCCATCCGCGAGGTGAAGGTCATCCGGGGCAAAGCGGTGAGCGACACTTTCGGGCCGGGCACCGCACAGGACGACACCACCGGCGACGCGATCGACCAGCAGGTCATGCAAACCGGCAAAGAAGTGTTTGTGGTGGACCGTGATGCCAAGGGCGAGTACCTGCGTGCGGTGCGCCCAGCCCTCAATTCACCCAACTACCTGGGCAAAAACTGCATGCTGTGCCACCAGGTGCCCGAAAACGCGGTGCTGGGCGTGGTGAGCATGAAGGTGTCACTTGACAAAATGAATGCCGAGCAGGCCAGCCAGCGCTGGAAGTCCATCCTGATCGCCATCATCACCGCCATTCCCGTGCTGGGTCTGATTTACCCCTTCATCCGCCGGGTGGTCACGCACCCGCTGGAATACTGTGTGCGTACCGCACAGTCCATCGCCTCGGGTGACCTGACCCATGACATCACGGTGCGCGCCAACAACGAAATTGGCGACTTGCAACAGGCGCTGCGCAACATGCGGGCCAGCCTGGCCCAAACCGTGGGGCAGGTGCGCACCGGCACCGAGGCCATCTACGGTGCATCCAGCGAAATTGCCCGTGGCAACAGTGACCTGTCCGCCCGCACCGAGCAGCAGGCCGACAGCCTGAACCGCACGGCAACGGCCATCCAGGAGCTGACCACCGGCGTGAACCAGAGTGCCGACAGCGCCCGCAACGCGAGTGGACTGGCCGCATCGGCATCGGGCGTAGCCGAGCGGGCCGGCGGTGTCGTGTCTGAGGTGGTGAGCACCATGGACGCCATCAATGCGTCGTCGCGCCGCATTGCGGACATCATCAGTGTGATCGACGGCATTGCCTTCCAGACCAACATCCTCGCGCTGAACGCTGCGGTCGAGGCCGCACGGGCCGGTGAACAGGGCCGTGGTTTTGCGGTGGTGGCCAGCGAAGTGCGCAGCCTGGCCCAGCGCTCGGCTGCCGCGGCGCAGGAAATCAAGGCGCTGATCGGCGACTCGGTCGGCAAAATTGATGCGGGCAGCGCACTGGTGCACCAGGCCGGTGCCACCATGACCGAAGTGGTGGAAAGCATCCGCAACGTGTCGGTCATCGTCAGCGAGATTGCCCAGGCCAGTGCCGAGCAGACGCAAGGCATCGAGCGCGTGAACACCGCCATCGGTGAGATGAACGACGTGACGCAGCAAAACGCCGCGCTGGTCGAGCAGGCCGCCGCCGCCGCGCAGTCTCTTCAGGACCAAGCCGGAAACCTGGAAAAACTGGTGCACACCTTCAAGGTTGAATCGACCTGAGCCACAACGGTTGAGAAAGTGGCTCTGCCCACCGGCAGGCGGGCGGCACCGTGGTAGGCGACAGCCAGACGTGCCAGGTCATCCACGCGCGCGGTGACCCGGCACCTGTGCCGGATTGCCTGGCCACCGCCTACATGGCCGATGCGCTGGGCCGCGCGGCCACACGGTCGCGCCAGGCTTGCAGCGCCAACAGCCCCTCGGCCTTGGGGCTGAACTTCATCAACCGTGCAAACTCCAGTGCACAGAAGACCGTGATGTCGGCGATGGTAAAGCGCGCGCCCGCCATCCACTCCTGGCGCTGCAACAGGTTGTCGAAGCGGGTCGCGTAGTCACGGACCTTGGCGGTCTGGGCCTGGCCGTAGTCAGGAAACTGCGGCTGCTCCAACGGTGCCAAGCCGGGGTGGGTGTGGCGGATGACCTGTGCAATGGGCATCAGCAGGTACCACTCGGCCCGGCGGTCAGCCATTTCGATGAAGGCGCGCTCGTCGGCATCCGCACCCATGAGGTTGCAATCGGGAAAGCGCCCTTCCAACCAGGTACAAATGGCCCGGCTTTCGGACAGCATGCGGCCATCGTCCAATTCCAGCACAGGCACCGTCGTCAGCGGGTTGATGGCCCGAAAGTCTTCGGCCTTGTGTGCCTGGGCATTGATGTCCACTGCGACCATCGCGATGTCGTTGATGCCCTTCTCGGCCATGAACATCATGACGCGGCGTGGGTTGGGGGCGCGGGGACTGGTGTAGAGCTTCATGGTGGGCAAGGTGTGAACAAGGAAGGGGAACATCAACCGCGTGGCGGTTCAGGCCGTCACGGCACATCAGCGCCTGCGCAGCACCACATAGTCGCCGGGCACGGGTTGGCGCTGGTCGTACCGGATGGGCGCGCTGCGGGTGCTGTGCCAGTCGAATCCGTTGCGGTCGGCCAGGTCGCGAAGGTAGTCGGGGGCATGGCTGTAGCGCAGGCTGGGCAGCAAGCGGGCACCCGTGCCGGGCGCACCGGCTTCGACGGTGAACGCCAGCCAACCACCCGTTGACACCCGAGGCTGCAACAGCGCAAACGCCTGATCCAGTGCACCCACGTAAATGAACACATCGGCAGCCAGCACCACATCCCAGGTCTGGTCGGTATCAGACAGAAAACGGTGCAGGTCAGCTTCCTGAAGGCGGTCGTACAGGCCACGCTCGCTGGCCTTGGCCACCATGTCGGGGGACACGTCCACACCTGTCAAGTGGCTGGCACGGCTGCGCACCAGGGTGCCGCACAGGCCGGTGCCACAGCCGAGGTCCAGCACGCGCCCCAGCGTGGCGGTAGCGGGCACCGGCAACGACGCCACCAGCGTGCGGTGCCCCTGGTAGCCCAGCTGATCGACCAGATGGTGGTCAAAGTCGGCCGCATACTCATCAAACAGATTCCGCACGTAGCCCAACGGTGCCCGAGCCACGTCACCGCTGTGGGTCACCGCCGCCAGCAGATAGCTGGCCCACGCGGCATCGGCCCCGTGCGCCTGGCCGTTGCGGTAGGCCGCCGCCTCTTCGTCCAGACGGCCTGCCTGCCGGTGCAGTTCGCCCAGTGCCATCCACGCATCGGGCAGCGCCGGGTGACGGGCCAGCAAGTGGGTGTAGGCAGCCTGGGCATCTGCCCAACGCGCAAGCCGGGCCAGGGCCTCTGCGCGGCGCAAGGCCACCTGAACATCCGGCCAGCCCAAGGCCTGGGCGCGCTCCAGCGCAGCGAGGGCCTCCTCCCATCGCCCCAGCGCGCTCAGGCTGAACCCCAGTGCAGCCCAACCATCTGCCGCCTCGGCCTCAGCCGCCAACGCCTGCTGCAGAACGGGCACTGCATCAGCATGGCGCTGCAGGCGCACCCGCGTCAACCCCAGGTTCAACAGCACCGAGGCACGGCCCGGCACATGTTGCAACGCTTGCACAAAGGCGGCCTCGGCCTCGGCCAGCGCACCGCGCTCAAAGCACGAAACACCCTGTAGAAACGCCTGGCGGCCCAATTCAAACTGGTCTTGCATGCGCACGAGTGTAGGCCAGCACGCTCGCGTGCAACACCACGGGCAACCCGCATGCCGCTGCAAGTACCATCCCGGCATGCCTCGCATTCCCCACTCCGTTGCCACCGATCTGCTCAGCATCCTCACAACATTGTCAGCCCGCTGGCCTGTGCCACCGGTGCACCAACTGCACATACCGCGTCTGAAAGACCCGTGTGACGAGCATGGTGCCAAGTTCTGCGCCATTGAGCTGGCTGACGGTTCGTTCGGCCTGTCGTACATCCAGTTGGGCAACACGCTGCGCGAGTTGCTGGCTGCCCATGCCCCTGGCGGTGGTCTGCCACTGGCGCAGGCAGACCCATTGGCCCTGGCCGCCCGGCTGGGCGACGGCAACCCGGTGCAACGGGCAGTGGCGCTGGCAGCCGCCAACGCGTTGACCGACTCTGTCTGGCGGCGCGTGGGCTACGAGCCACCTGCGGCGGGCAATTCACTGGGCGACGTGGTGCTGGGGCCGCACGACCACCTGGGCATGATCGGCTTCTTCCCGCCGCTGGTGCAGCGGGTGACCGAAGCCGGTGGGCAGCTCAGCGTGGTGGAAATGGACGCCGACATGGTGGTCCGCCAACGCAAACGCTTTCCACAGCTGCACATTGGCGTGGACCGCGCTTTGCTGGCCGACTGCAACACGGTGGTGGGCACCTCCACCATGCTGCTGAATGACACCCTGGATGACATGCTTGCCGCCGCGCCACGCGCCGAACGGTTTGCGGTCATCGGTCCTTCTGCCGGTGTGTGGCCCGACCCCCTGTTCTCGCGCGGCGTCACGCTCATGGGCGGCACGCGCGTGACCGACGGCGCAGCGCTGGCGGCGGCCATGGCAGCGGGCGAGTCATGGGGCCACGCGACCCGCAAGTTCGCCATCGACCGGGCCCACTGGCCCGGCTGGGCCACCTTGGCGGGGCCATGCTGATGCGCACCGGGCTGTGGCTGGGCGTGGGTGCCTATGGGTTGTGGGGCCTGTTCCCGCTGTTTTTCAAGCAGTTGCAGCATGTGGGCTCCCTGCAGGTGGTGCTGCACCGCATGGTGTGGTCCATGCTGTTTGTGGCAGCGGTTCTGCTGGTGCTTCGGCGTTGGCAATGGCTGGCTGGCTTGCGCCAGCGCCCCAAGGTTGTGGGGGTGTTTGCCACATCTGCGCTGCTGCTGGCCTGCAACTGGCTGACTTACATCTGGGCCGTGAACAACGGTCATGTGCTACAGGCCAGCCTGGGCTACTTCATCCTGCCACTGGTCAATGTGGCGTTGGGGTTTGTGGTGCTGCACGAGCGTCCGCGGCCACAGCAATGGCTGGCCGTGGCATTGGCGGCAACGGCAGTGTGCTGGTTGACGTGGCTGGGCGGCGCGGTGCCGTGGATCGCGCTGGGGTTGGCCCTGTCGTTTGCGCTGTACGGCCTGATCCGCAAGCTGGCACCGATGGGGGCACTGGAGGGCATGGCACTGGAAACCTTCCTGCTCGCGCCATTGGCCTTGCTGGCACTGAGCTGGGACCTGCCCGCACAGGCCCAGCTCGACAGCCACACCTGGCTGCTGCTGGCGCTCTCCGGCCCCGTCACCGCCATACCGTTGCTGCTGTTTTCAGCCGCTGCGCGGCGGTTGCCGCTGTCCACCATGGGCATGTTGCAGTACCTGACCCCGAGCATCCTGCTGGGGCTGGGGACACTGCTGTACGGAGAGCCGTTGAGCTGGCACAAACTGGCCGGATTTGGCCTGATCTGGCTGGCACTGGGTGTGTACGCGCATGACGGTTGGCGAGCCGGTAGGCCCTGACTGCCCTCCCCGCCGTCATCCCGTGCGACCCTGGGCACAGCCAAGCTTTTTCGCGGCTTGCCAGGCAAGCTGACGGCCCAGAAGCTAATATGTGCCAGCCCTTTCCAGCGACGCAACACACGCAGCCTGCCATCCATGCCCGCCCCCCTGTTCAGCCCGCACGGTGAGTACCGCATCTTCTGGTGCGGCGATATCCTGTGTACCGAACTCGTCGGCACTTTCAATGAAGAGTCCATCGAGCGCTACATCCAGGACATGAAGCGAGAGGTTGCCGAGCGGACCACTCACTGGGGTCGGCTGGCCGACATGCGCCGCTGGGACGGTGGCACACCAGGTGCTCAGGCGTTGTTCAAAGACTTTGCCGAATGGATCAAAACCACACATTGCAAGGTTTCGGTCCAGCTGCTGCCAGACAGTTTCCGCTTGGCCATTGCGGCCAACTCGGCCAGGACACTGAAGACCCGCCATCTCTATCAAGTGACCGATGCCGGACATGCCGTGCAGGTGCTGAGCGACTACCAACTCGACACGCAAGACCTGCTGGGGCTGCTGGCATCTGGCAATGCCAACACTTTGAATTGAACCGTCTGCCTTCGGTGCAGGCGACCATTCTGGCCATCTGCACGCACGCTTTTGCCAGCATAGAGTCGCGTTATCAAAAAAATAATAGCAAAAAATCCATACGGATAAAGCGCTATTGGTCAAAAAATAAAATCTCTGATGACCTCATGCCGTGCAGCCAAACACTGACCAGGCAGGCGTGAGTACCAGCCTGCTGCATGCGGAAACGGATCCAGCGCGTCGAAGCTGGCAGTACCGTTGGTGCGGGTGGTACTGGTAGCGGCCAGGGCCTTGCTGGCCCAGGTTTCAGCGGGCTGACACGCCAGGCATCACCCGCAGGGCGGGTGCCGCGTGGTCATGCGGTGGTGGTCTGGCGAACGGCATGCTCCCATTGCGCCAGCCGTTCGGCGGCCCGTTCGCGTGACAGGCTGGGGTAGAACGTGCGCTCAGCCCGCCATTGGTCAGAGAGCTCTGTCAGGCTCGCATACAGGCCGACGTGCAGCCCGGCCAGGTAGGCGGCACCGAGCGCGGTGGTTTCTGTCACCGCAGGCCTGACAACAGGAATGCCCAGCAGATCGGCCTGGAACTGCATCAGCAGGTTGTTGACGCACGCGCCCCCGTCCACCCGCAACTCATTCACGGGCTGGCCGCCGCTGGCGAGGGCATCACGGCTCATGGCGTTGAGCAGGGCGGCGCTCTGGAAGGCGATGCTTTCCAGCGCCGCCCTCGCAATGTGGGCCACCGTGCTGCCCCGTGTCAGACCGACGATGCTGCCCCGGCTGTCGGGGTGCCAGTAGGGTGCCCCCAAGCCGGTGAAGGCCGGTACCAGCACCACGCCGCCGGCATCTGGCACGCTCTCGGCCAGTGCCTGCACTTCGCTGCTGGACTCGATGGCGCGCAGGCCATCGCGCAGCCATTGCACGACCGCGCCCCCGATGAACACGCTGCCCTCGAACGCGTACTGAGGCACACCCGGTGTCTGCGCGCAAGCGGTGGTGATGAGGCCGTTCTGGCTGGTCTGGAACCGTTCGCCGTTGTGCATCAGCATGAAACAGCCGGTGCCGTAGGTGTTTTTCGCCATGCCCGCCCGGAAACACGCCTGGCCGAACAGGGCGCTTTGCTGGTCGCCCGCCACGCCGCCGATGGTCACGGGTGCCCCGAGCCACTCGGCGCGTGCGTCACCGTAGTGGGCGCTGGAGGGCTGGACCTGCGGCATCATCGCCTCGGGAATGCGCATGGCATGCATCAGCGCGGTGTCCCATTGCCGGTTGTGGATGTTGAACAGCATGGTCCGCGAGGCATTGCTGACATCGGTGGCATGCGTGGCCCCACCGGTCAGCTGCCAGATCAACCAGGTGTCGACGGTGCCGAACAGCAGCTCGCCCGCTTCGGCCTGGGCACGCACGCCGGGCACGTTGTCCAGCATCCATTGGAGCTTGGTGCCGGAAAAATAGGCGTCGATGCGCAAACCGGTTTTCTGCAACACGGTGTCGGCCAGCCCTTGCTCGCGCAGGGCTGCGCAGAGGGTTTCGGAGCGGCGGTCCTGCCAGACGATGGCGTTGTGGACGGGCTCCCCGGTGGTCCGGTTCCACACCAGGGTGGTTTCACGCTGGTTGGTGATGCCCAAGGCAAGGATGTCGTTGGCCTGCAGGCCCGCCTTGGCCAGGGCTTCCCGCGCGGTGTCAAGCTGGGTTTGCCACAGATCCCTTGGGTCGTGTTCGACCCAGCCTGGCTGGGGGTAGATCTGGCGGAACTCGCGTTGCGCCATGGACACGACTCGGCCTGTGGGGTCGAACACGATGCTGCGGGAGCTGGATGTGCCCTGGTCCAGGGCGAGCAGAAAACGCATGGAAGGCCTCGTTTGCAGGGTCAGATGGGCATGTACAACCGGGTCAGGCAGGGCTGTGCGGTGGACTGGCGACGATGCACGTCACGTTGCCCTGCTCCAACAGTGGGGTGAAGGCAGCATGAGGTGGCTCATCGGTGAACAGGATGTCGATGTCGGACAGGTGCGCCAGCTCCACCATGGCGGGCCGGTTGAACTTGGTGTGGTCGGCTGCCAGCCAGACCTCGCGTGACTGTTCGATGATGGTGCGTGCGACCGTCACCTCGCGGTAGTCGTAGTCACGCAAGGTGCCATCGGCCTCGATGCCACTGATGCCGATGAGGCCGATGTCGACCTTGAATTGCCGAAGGAAATTCACAGCGGCCTCGCCGACGATGCCTTGGTCGGCGCTGCGGACCTGTCCCCCGGCCACGATCACTTCGCAGTCAGGGTAGGTGCTCATCAGCGAGGCGATGTGCAGGTTGTTGGTGATCACGCGCAGGCCCCTGTGCTGGCTCAGTGCGCGTGCAACGGCTTCCGTGGTTGTGCCGATGTTCATGATCAGTGAACAGCCGTTGGGCACCCGTTCGGCCACCGCCTGGGCGATACGGGTTTTGGCATCCGACGCCATGCCCTGCCGCTGGCGGTACCCGATGTTTTCGGTGGTTGAACCTGCCAGACGCACCCCGCCGTGGAAGCGGGACAGCAGGCCGGCATCGGCCAGGCGTTGCACGTCCCGGCGCACCGTTTGAAGGGTCACATGGAAGCGTTCGGCCAGGGCTTCGATGGTCTGTGGGCCGTGGATGCGCACGTCGTCCACCAGTTGGGTCTGACGCGGATTCAGGTTCATGTGTGTCATGGCGTGGCGGTAGAAGGGTGACCTTACCGCAAGTTGGACACTTGGGCAATAAGGAAAGATAATGAACAAAAACGAAACAAATCGAAAATCTGCTGAACAAGGCACATGCTCCCCATGAATCGCGCAACCCTGCTTGAGTCCCTTGCACAACAACCGGCGTTCGACGTGGCCATCATCGGAGGCGGGGCCACCGGTCTGGGGGTGGCACTGGATGCTGCACTGCGCGGGTTTTCCGTGGTGTTGCTGGAGTCGCACGACTTCGCTGGTGGCACGTCGTCACGCTCGACCAAGCTGCTACACGGGGGTGTCCGCTACCTCGCCCAGGGCAATGTGGCCCTGGTGCGCGAAGCGTTGGCCGAGCGGGCTACGGTGTTGCGGCTCGCACCGCACCTGGCACAGCCGCTGCCGTTCGTCATGCCCTCCTACGGGTGGTGGCAGACGCCGTTTTACGGGGTCGGCCTGAAGCTGTATGACCTGATGGCGGGCCAGGCCGGACTGGGGCACACCGATTTCCTGACGGCCCGGCAAACCCAGCTTGCCCTGCCCGGTGTGCGGGCCCAAGGGCTGCACGGTGGCGTCCGCTACTGGGATGGCCAGTTCGACGACGCCCGGCTGGCGCTGGCGTTGGCGCGAACGGCAGAAGCTGCCGGCGCGGTGATGCTGAACTACGCGGAAGTGACCGCGCTGTCACCTGTGAAAGGAGCCAGCTCTGCGCTCTCGGTGCTGACGGTGAACGACCGGCTCCGGGGTCAGTCACATGACATCCGGGCGCGTTGCGTGATCAATGCGACCGGTGTGTGGGTGGATCATGTGCGGGCGTTGGCGGCCACATGCGCACAGCGCCCTGTGCCACAGCGCATGGTCAGCCCCAGCCAGGGGGTGCACGTGGTGGTTGACCGCGACTTCATGCCGGCCGACCATGCCCTGCTGATTCCGAAAACGCGGGATGGACGGGTGCTGTTTGCCGTGCCGTGGCTGGGCAAGCTCATCCTGGGCACCACCGACACGCCGCGTGCAGACCTGCCGCGCGAGCCGAACGCCTTCGATGAGGAACTGGCGTTCATCCTGACCGAGGCCGGCAGGGTGCTGAGCCGCCCTGTGCAGCACGACGATATCCGCAGCGTGTGGGTGGGGCTGCGTCCGCTGGTGGCCCCACCGGAGACGGCAGGGGGCGGCACCAAGACCCTCTCGCGGGAGCACACCATCGTGGTCGATGCGGACGGCCTGGTGACCGTGACCGGTGGCAAATGGACCACCTACCGCGCCATGGCAGAAGATGTGCTCGCCCGCTGCTTTGACGCTGGGCTTTTGCCACGGCGCCAGGGTGGTCTGAGCGAGCACCACCGGCTGTTCGGCGCGCCCGGCGATGGCCAACCCGTCACGGCGTTGTCAGTGCCGCCGGGCTTGCATGTGTATGGCACCGAGCAGGCGGCGGTTGCTGCCTGCCCCGGGCACGACAGGGCACTGGGCCTGGGCCTCACCGAGGGCATGGTCCGCTACGCCGTCAGGCACGAGCACGCCCACACAGTGGAAGACGTACTGGCCCGTCGCTGGCGGGCGCTGTTCCTCGACGCACGCACCGCCGCCAGCATGGCGCCCGCAGTGGCCGAGATCCTCACTCAGGAGGGGGAGACCAACCCCGGGGAGGAGGCATTCATCCGACTCTGCGGGCATTACCTGCCATCGGGGTTGGCCCCCTCTGTCTGGTAGAGGGTGGCGGGCTACACAGCAAAAACGGCCCCGAGGGGCCGTCTTGTTTGCATGGTCAAAGCCGAGCGGCTCAGGCCACCGTTTTGGCGGACTCTGGGTACGCTTCGATCTGGTCGACGTTCATGTACTTGTAGATCTGGTCAGCATTGGCCCTCGCCTGCCCCGTCATGCTGGCCCTCTTCAACATCAATGGGGACATTTCAATCCGGCGCAAAGGGCACAATACTGCTCGGAGACGGGCATAATACACAATTTTGAGCTATAAAGGATATAATAATCGACCTTAAACGATATACGAAAGATACAGTTGCTCGACGCAAACGACGCCATCATCCTCGCCACCGCGCGAGACACCGCCCAACTGGCCAGCGTGGCCACCGAGCGCACAGGCCTGTCGCGGGTGGCGGTGTCACGCCGCATCAAGAAGCTGGCCGACGCGGGTTACCTGCTGCGCCACGGCACCGGCACGCGCCAGACCTACAGTCCCGGCCCGTTGCGCTTTTGGCTGACGCACACCACCCGCGAGGCCGTGGCCCAGGGCGGGGGTGAATTTGGGGTGTGGGCACAGCATCTGGCCCCGCTGATGCAGGGCTTGCCTGAGAACGTTGTCAACCTGGCCAACATCGCGTTCACCGAAATGCTGAACAACGCACTGGACCATTCCCAGGCTCCTCACCTGCTGCTGGGGGCGCACATCGCTCACAGACCGGAACAGCCCGGTGGCACGCTGCACATGCTGGTGGCTGACGATGGAGTGGGCATCTTCCGACAGATTGCCCAGGCGCTGAACCTGTTTGACGACCGGCTGGCCTTGCTGGAGCTGGCCAAAGGCAAGTTCACCACCGCAGCCAGCGGGCATTCAGGCATGGGGGTGTTTGTGTCCAGGCGCATGCTGGACGGGCTGGACATCACCTCCCGCGGCCTCACATTCGACCTCCACCCACCCCACCAAACCCTGCCCCGGTTCGACTGGGTGGACGTGCTGGCCGAGCTGAAGGGCGCAACCCAAGGCACCGTGGTGCGCATGGCCCTGGCGCTGGACACCCCCCGCACAGCGCAGGACGTCTACCTGCGCTACTTTTCGCCCGACGAAGTGGGCGGCGACGCTTTTCATACCACGGAGGTGCCCGTGCGCCTGGCGCAGCTGGGCAGCCAGCTGGTGTCGCGCTCGCAAGGCAAGTGGGTGGTGGAGCGCGCCACACAGTTCAAGACCGTGGTGCTGGACTTTGAAGGCGTGGCCATGGTCGGCCAGGGCTTTGTGGACGAGGTGTTTCGGGTGTTTGCCACCGCCAACCCGCAGGTGACGTTGAAACCCGTGAACCTCAGCCTCCCGGTGGCGCAGGCTGTGGAGATGTTTGCGCCCTGGGTCGCCATTTAGCCCATTTAGCGAACAGGCAGTCCAACCGCGTGTGCACAAACATGGCACGGGGTTGAGGCACGACCAGCCTGCATATCGATGTCTGCCTGGGTGCTTGCGGTGGGCCCGTTGCTCACTCACATCACCCACCACCGCCGCCCACACGCCACCGACTACACCACAGATGAGGAATGGGTCAGGCTCATGGAGGCGGAAGCCCAATCGGTGGATGAGTGCGATGGTGCCCATGCGTAAAGCCGCCTTGACTGGGTTCTGCGCATCAGGGCTGTTCGCTTACAGCGTTTGCTCAATGACTGCAGGCGGCTGGCGAACACATTAAAAAACGGCCCCGAAGGGCCGTCTTGTTTGCATGGTCAAAGCCGAGCGGCTCAGGCCACCGTTTTGGCGGTTTCTGCGTACTCTTCGATCTGGTCGAAGTTCATGTACTTGTAGATCTGGTCGGCCTTGGCGGTGATCACACCCGTACCAGCCAGGTACTCTTCCTTCGTGGGCAACTTGCCCAGTTTGGAGGCCACAGCGGCCAGCTCGGCCGACGCCAGGAACACGTTCGTGTTCTTGCCCAGGCGGTTGGGGAAGTTGCGGGTGGAGGTGGACACCACGGTTGCCCCTTCCCGCACCTGCGCCTGGTTGCCCATGCACAGCGAG
>DDUQ01000065.1:380-546 GCA_002344885.1 Comamonadaceae bacterium UBA2334 | reverse complement strand
CATTTCGGTGCGGGCACCGGCGGCACCAAAGTTGGCGTAGTGGCCTTCCTTGATGAGCTCGCTCTGGTCCATCTTGGTAGGTGGAGCAATCCAAAGCTTGACGGGGATGTCACGCGCGCCACCCAGCACGGTCGCTGCTGCTCGGAAATGGCCGATGTTGGTCATG
>DDUQ01000065.1:0-161 GCA_002344885.1 Comamonadaceae bacterium UBA2334 | reverse complement strand
GTTGGTCATGCACGAACCGATGAAGGCTTCATCGATCTTGGTGCCAGCCACGTCAGACAGGGTCTTGGCGTCATCCGGATCGTTCGGGCAGCAGACGATGGGCTCGGTGATCTCGTTCATGTCGATTTCAATCACGGCTGCGTACTCGGCATCTGCATCGG
>DDUQ01000098.1:28779-56202 GCA_002344885.1 Comamonadaceae bacterium UBA2334 | reverse complement strand
GTGTGAAGCTGGCATTCATGCTTGATGGCCGCCCTCCGCTGCAACACCAGCTCCATGAAGTGGTCGTAGATCGACTCCTGAATCAGCGCGCGCGAGGGGCAGGTGCACAATTCGCCCTGGTTGAAGGCGAACAGCACCAGACCTTCGATGGCTTTGTCGAGGAAGCCGTCGTCCTTGTCCATCACGTCGGCAAAGAAGATGTTGGGGCTCTTGCCACCCAGTTCCAGCGTGGCGGGAATGAGGTTGTTGGCCGCTGCTTGGGCAATGACGCGACCGGTGCTGGTGGAACCGGTGAAGGCAATTTTGGCAATGCGCTTGCTGGTGGCCAGGGGCATGCCGGCTTCCCGGCCATAGCCGTTGACGATGTTGAGCGCACCGGGTGGCAGGAGGTCGGCAATCAGCTCGGCCAAGATCAGGATGGAAATGGGGGTGCTTTCAGCAGGCTTGAGCACCACGCAGTTGCCTGCACCCAGTGCGGGGGCCAGCTTCCACGCGGCCATCAGAATGGGGAAGTTCCAGGGAATGATCTGGCCCACCACGCCCAGCGGCTCGTGGATGTGATAAGCCATGGTGTTTTCGTCGATCTCGCTGATGCCGCCCTCCTGCGCACGCAGGGCACCGGCAAAGTAACGGAAGTGGTCCACCGACAAAGGAATGTCGGCGTTCAACGTTTCGCGGATGGGCTTGCCGTTGTCCACGGTTTCGGCATAGGCCAGCAGTTCCAGGTTGGCTTCGATGCGGTCGGCAATTTTCAGCAGGATGTTGGATCGGGTTGCGGCATCGGTCTTGCCCCATTTGTCGGCGGCTGCGTGGGCAGCGTCCAGCGCCAGTTCAATGTCTTCGGCCGTGGAGCGGGCGGCTTGGGTGTACACCTTGCCGGTGGTGGGGGTGATCACGTCAAAGTACTGCCCCTTGACCGGCGCGACCCACTGGCCACCGATGAAGTTGTTGTACTGGGCTTTGTAGGCAAGTTTGGCACCGGCCTGACCGGGAGCAGCGTAAATCATGTGAATCTCCTGTGTTTGTACAAAAAAGAGTGTTGGACAAGGGGTTGCCTGTCGAAGGCACAGCTATGTTCACAAACTCCGTGCCAGCGCTTTCAACAAATCACAAGCTGTTGATTCAAAAGATGTTTTTCGATTTCTGGAATGGCGTCGCCAACCTGGCGTGTTCCATCGAGTGTTCAGTTCGGCACACTCCAAGTGTTTGCGTCGTCGGCAAGTGTTTCATTTTGGCTATCGGTGCAACACATTCGATATGCACAACATTTCACATGCCCAAGATGCTCCATCGGCATGGCGTGAACGCACCCAACAGGTGTTCGGCACGGCACTGTCATATGCCGCCCGGGCGTGTAACGTGTACGCTGTGTGCAGCTGATCTGCGCCACCCCAAGACCCTTTTGATTCGGATAACCATGACTGTTCGTAACCTGGCCGCCGCCACCCTGCTGGCAGCTGCTGCCAGCCTGACCTGGGCACAAGACAAAGTG
Source organism: Comamonadaceae bacterium UBA2334 (assembly GCA_002344885.1). Taxonomy (GTDB): domain Bacteria; phylum Pseudomonadota; class Gammaproteobacteria; order Burkholderiales; family Burkholderiaceae_C; genus UBA2334. The sequence continues at coordinate 54,710 of DDUQ01000098.1, read as the reverse complement.
GTTTACCACTTTGACAACAGCGCCACGTAGGCCACGTCGGGCATTCGCACGCTGCGCAACTACCCGGACGTGGCACCCAAAACCACCCTGGTGGTGGTGGCGCTGGGCGATGGCGTCAACTTCCTGATGGACGGTGCCAAAGACCCCAAAAACCCCAACATTGAATACGGCCCGCTCATCTCCGACCTGGTGGCGCGGGGCGTGTAGTTTGAAATCTGCGAACTCACGCTGAGCCTGCTGAACATGAATAAAGACCAGTTTGTGATGGACGCCGGGTTCACCCCCTCAGGCGCGGTGCGCATCGGGCAGTTGCAGGGCCAGGGGTACGGCTACATCAAGCCTTGGTGGCCAGATGACGGTGAATTGATTTTACAATTTGGTACTTTCATTACCGATTTGTAGAATGATCCACCGACACGCCGCCGCCACACTCGCGTCCCTGGCCAAGGGTTACCCCATTCTGGCCATCACGGGGCCACGCCAGTCGGGCAAAACTACGCTTGCTCGCAGCGCTTTTCCTGACAAGCCATACGTCTCACTGGAAGACCCGGACACCCGATCATTTGCCACCGAAGATCCTCGCGGGTTTCTGGCAAGGCTTGGTACCGGCGCCATTCTGGACGAGGTGCAACGCTGCCCTGCGCTCTTCTCGTACTTGCAAACCCGGGTGGACACCGCACCGCGCATGGCCGAGTTTGTGTTGACCGGGTCGCAGCAATTTGGCTTGCTGGCGCATATCACCCAAACACTGGCCGGCCGAGTGGGGTTGGTGCAGTTGCTGCCGTTTTCAATCGGCGAGTTGTCAGCAATTCCCAACACGATACCGAGCCTGGATGGCTGTCTGTGGCAGGGCATGTACCCACCCATCCACGACCGCCAGTTGGCACCCGAACACTGGTTTGCCAACTACGTGATGACGTATGTGGAACGGGACGTGCGCCAACTCATTGAAATCAAAAACCTGAGCCTGTTCCAGCGTTTCTTGAAAATGTGCGCCGCCCGGTGCGGGCAGCTGCTGAACATGAGCAGCCTGGCAAACGACTGCGGCGTGACCCATAAGACCATTGGAGCCTGGCTGTCGGTCCTGGAAGCAGGCTACCTGGTGTTTCTGCTGCAGCCCCACCACCAGAACTTTGGCAAACGTTTGGTCAAAACACCCAAACTCTATTTTCATGACACTGGACTGGCCGCTTACCTGCTGGGCATTCGGGATGCCGACCACCTGTCCATCCACCCGTCCAGAGGCGCCTTGTTTGAAAACCTGGTCATCAGTGATTTGATGAAACAACGCTTCAACCAGGGCCTGCCCTCCAATCTTTACTTCTGGCGCAACAACACCGGCGAAGAAGTGGATGTGCTGGTCGAACAGGGCGACCGGCTGCTGCCGATTGAAATCAAGTCAAGTCAGACCTTTCACACCGACTTTCTGACAGGTCTGACCAAATGGGCGCGCTATGCCGGGGACACCACTTTGCCTGGCAAACTCGTCTATGGCGGTGAAGACAGCATGGAACGCCAGGGCAGCGCTGTGCACAGTTGGCGGCACCTGAACACGCTGGGCCTGCAAGCGGGCCAAGGTTTCACGGTTGACGGGTGTCCGTTCAACCCGCCAGGCCAATGACCAATGCCGACGGTGCAAACACGCCGCTGGCGGCATCACCCACCTGAAGTGCGGCCCCCTCGGCCGCAAAGCCGACCCACAGGTTGCCGCCGGGCAAGCTCAGGGCTACCTCCTGTGGACCGGTACCGGGGCTGATGTCGGCCACCACACCGCTCAGCTGGCACATGTTCTCAGCAGCAGGTGCCAACACAATCGACACCGCCGTGGCCTTGCACAGGGCCAGCACGGACTGGGCAGGTGCCAGGCCCAACAAATCGGCACTTTCGCGAGTGACCCATGACATCAGTGGCTGACCGCCGCTGGTGCGCAAGTCCACCTGCACCATGGACCCTTGCCCCACGCCATTCACATGTTCCACCACGCAGGGCAACTGGTTGCGCATGCTGGTCCGCAGGCCAAAGCCCGAATGGGCGGCTGCGCCCGCCACCGGCAACAGACCAAAGCGGGCCAGCACCTGGGCGCGGGCATCGGCCAGTTGGTCGGCCAGGTCAAGCAGCCGCAAACCATCAGGCGTGATGCGCGCCCCACCACCACCGCTGCCGCCCACCGACCGGTCCACCAGCGGCAACCCGCTGAGGTTGGTAAGCGTGTCAATGGCCTGCCAGGCGGCTTTGTAGCTGATGCCTGCATCGCGCGCAGCCTGTGAAATGGAGCCTGTTTGCCCCACACGCCGCAGCACTTCCAGGCGCTTGTCGGCGGGCGCATGGCCCAGGGCTTCGTTCAGGGGATGGGGGGTTGCTGGAAGACTCATGGGCTGAATTGTTCCACGGCGTGTGACGGGTGGCACGCGTTATTCAAAAACAGAACAACGGTCGTTATTCAAATTTAGAATATCGCTTATCACCCATTCCATCGCCGCCATGCACCTCGTTACCCGCGCCCTGTTCACCCTCATGCTGGCCGTGTCTGTGCACACCAGCGCCAGTGCTGCCACAGCCCAGGTGGCCGTGGCAGCCAACTTTGCCGAACCCATCAAGGCCATTGCCGCCGTGCTGGAAAAAACCACCGGGCACACCATCCGAATCACCCTCGGCTCCACAGGCAAGTTGTACGCACAGATCAAAAACGGCGCGCCGTTCGACGTGCTGCTGGCCGCCGACGCCACCACCCCACACAAGCTGGAACAGGAAGGCCTTGCCCAACCCGGCAGCCGCTTCACCTACGCCACGGGCAAGCTCGTGCTGTGGTCGGCACAGGCGGGGCGGGTGGACGACAAAGGCCAGGTGCTGACAGCCGCCAACCTGGGCAAAGTGGCCTACGCCAACCCCAAGGTGGCTCCCTACGGCGCGGCCACAGTGCAGGCCATTGACAAGCTGGGCCTGACCAGCGCGCTCACACCCAAACTGGTACAGGGCGAAAGCATCGGCCAGGCCTTCACGTTTGCAGCCACGGGCAACGCCGATGTGGGGTTTGTGGCCATGTCACAGGTGCTGGACGGCGGCCGGTTAAAAAGTGGCTCCATGTGGGTGGTACCCCAGGCTCTTTACAGCCCCATCGAGCAAGATGCCGTGCTGATGCAAAAATCCGCCAGCAACGAGGCCGCGCAGGCACTGATGAAGCTGCTGAAAAGCCCCAACACCAAAGACCTGATCCGCTCCTACGGTTACGACCTTTGAACCGTTATTTCATACCCCTGGAACCTGCATGCTGCTGACCGACGCCGACTTGCAGGCCATTGCCCTGACCCTGCAAACCGCCACACTGACCACCGCCATTCTGCTGCTGGTGGGCACACCAGTGGCGTGGTGGCTGGCACGCACACGCTCGCGGTTGAAGGCCCCGGTGGCGGCGCTGGTGTCGCTGCCTTTTGTGCTGCCGCCCTCGGTGCTGGGTTTTTACTTGCTGGTGGGCATGGGGCCGCATGGGCCGGTAGGGCAGTTCACGCAGGCAATGGGCTGGGGGGTACTGCCGTTCACGTTTTCGGGGCTGGTGGTGTCATCGGTGTTTTACTCTCTGCCGTTCATGGTGCAGCCCATCCAAAACGCCTTCGAGGCCATGGGCACGCGCCCGCTGGAAGTGGCAGCCACGCTGCGTGCATCGCCCCTTGACACGTTTTTCAGTGTGGTGCTGCCGCTGTGCAGGCCTGGCTTTGTCACCGGCGCCATCATGACGTTTGCACACACCGTGGGCGAGTTTGGCGTGGTCCTGATGGTGGGCGGCAACATCCCGGGCGTGACGCGCATGGTGTCGGTGCAGATTTACGATCACGTGGAAACCGCCGAATACGCCGACGCCCACCGCCTGGCCGCCGTGATGCTGGTGTTTGCCTTTGCCGTGCTGCTGGCGCTGCAGGCCTACAACCAACGTTTGCAAGCCCGCCAGCGGGGTACGCCATGACCGCTGCATCCGTTGCCCACACAACACCCCCGCTGCGACTGCAAGCCAGTTTGCAGCGCCCCGGTTTTGAACTGAACGTTGATGTGACTCTGCCCGCGACCGGAGTCACTGCGCTGTTTGGCCCCTCAGGCTCTGGCAAAACCACCTGCCTGCGCGTGCTGGCCGGGTTGGAACCGCAGGCACAGGGCCACATCAGCGTGGCAGGCGAGGTGTGGCAAGACACAGCACAGCGCATCTTCAGGTCCGTGCACCAGCGGGCGCTGGGCTATGTGTTTCAGGAAGCCAGCCTGTTTGAGCATCTGAGCGTGCAAGACAACCTGAAATTCGGCCATGCCCGCACGCCCACAGCGCAGCGCCGCCATGGTTGGGACCACGGTCTCGATTTGCTGGGCATTGGTCACCTGCTGGCACGCATGCCGCACGAACTGTCGGGCGGCGAGCGCCAGCGCGTGGCCATGGCCCGGGCCCTGGCCACCAGCCCACGCGTGCTGCTGATGGACGAGCCCCTGGCAGCGCTGGACGCTGCCCGCAAAGCCGACATCCTGCCGTGGCTGGAACAGTTGCACGAGGGACTGGACATCCCGATCATCTACGTGACCCACGCGATGGATGAGGTGGTGCGCCTGGCAGACCACATCGCGCTGCTGGAGCAAGGTCGGGTACTGGCACAGGGCCCGGCGGCCGACATGCTGACCCGTACCGACCTGCCGTTGGCCCATGGCGACGGCGCATCCACCTTGATCGAAGCCCGCACCTGCGGCCTGGCCGCCGACGAAGACATGTGCGCACTGGCCTTTGCCGGGGGCCGCCTGTTGCTGCCCCAAACCCGCAGCAACCAATTGCCCCCCAATAAGTTGGTGCGGGTGCGCATTCAGGCGCGGGACGTGAGCCTGTCGCTCGACGCACCGCAGCGCACCAGCGTGCTGAACATACTGCCAGCCAGCGTGGCAGACATATCGCCCGATGGCCCGGGGCAGGTGCTGGTGGGGCTGGAAGTGCCCGCCGCCGAGCCCGGCCAATGCGGCACCCGGCTGCTGTCACGCATCAGCCAGGCATCGGCACACCGCCTGGGCCTTCAGCCAGGGGTACCGGTGTTTGCCCAGGTCAAGGGCGTGGCCATGGTGCGGTAGCCGCAAAACGCGTGCATCAACCCCACGCAGAGCGTGCACCGACCTAGCCAACCTCAGGGCTCGCCGAAACCGTAGCGCTTGAAAATGGCTTGCGCGGGCGGCGCCACCAGCGCTTGCGCAAACGCCGCTGCCGCCGGAGGTGCGTCCAGGCGCACCGTGAATCCGTAGGCAGCAGCAACCTGAAGTTCAGGCGGCACCTGCACGGTCTTGAGCCCTTGGACTTCTTTTTGGGCTGCCACCGCATTGGTGCAATACGTGAGGAACACGTCTGCCTGGTTGCTGTCCATGACCCAGGCATATGTGCCACGCCCGGCCGGCGCCTTGGGCGAATCGGCACCCCCTGTGAGCTTCAAGGCCTTCGCCTCCAGTTTGGCGTAGGCACCGGGCGCGACTTTGTCTGCTTTGCGGAAAAGCTCCCACGCATAGTCACCCGACGGATCCGCCTTGGGTGTGGAGGTACCCAGCCGAACTGAAGGATCGAGCAGGGTGGACAGCAAAGTGGATGGATTGGTGTGCACATGGGCCTGCACCAGCGCACAAAGGCCGTTGCGCACAAACACCTCGTGGCGCATCCAGCCACCTGCGGCCGCCAGGCGCTGCGGATGTTGCGTGTCAGCCGACGCAAACACCTGCGCGCCCTCGCCTTTCTCGATGCGCTCCCGAAGCAGGCCCGAGGCACCGAAGGTCAAGGCCACCTTCTGGCCGGTGCGGGCCTCGTGATCTCGGGCGACTTCGGTCATAGCCTCGCGCAAGCTCCCAGCCGCATACACCACCACAGGTGGCAGGCTCGCGGCGGCCTCGGGTGCGCGAACGTCGGCACCTGGCGTCGCACAACCCACAGTTGCCAGCACCGGCACGGCCCACACCCAAAAGCGGTTTGGAATGGCTCTGCTCATGTCCGCCGGTCACTTGGCCGCGTTCGGGAAAAACAGCTGCTCGCCACCGATTTTGTAGCTGGCAATGCTGGCCTGACCGGCGCTGGAAGTTACCCAATCCACAAATTTCTGGCCCTCGGCCGTCTTGACCTGTGGGTGCTTGGCCGCGCTGACGAGCATCACGCCGTACTGGTTGAACAAACGCTTGTCACCCTCGACCAGCACGGCAAGGTCAGCGCGGTTTTTGAAGTTGAGCCAGGTGCCCCGGTCAGCCAGCACATAGGCACCCGTGCTGGCCGCGATGTTCAGCGCCGGGCCCATGCCGCAGCCACACTCTTTGTAGCCCGAGCCTTTGTTGGCGTCAGCTTCTGCCATCTTCCAGAAGCGCAATTCAGCGGCGTGCGTGCCGCTCTTGTCGCCACGCGACACAAAAGCGCCATTGGCCGTGGCCAGCTTCTTCAGCGCCGCAACGATGTCGTTGCCTTTGGTGGCGGCAGGGTCGGCCTTGGGGCCGATGAGCACAAAGTCGTTGTACATCACGTCCTGGCGTTTGGTGGCAAAGCCATCGGCCACAAACTTGTCTTCCGCCACGCGGTCATGCACAAACAGCACATCAGCATCGCCCCGGCGCGCCATGTCGATGGCCTGGCCCGTGCCCAGCGCCACCACCTTCACATCAATGCCGTGGGCCTTCTTGAAGTCGGGCAACAAGTGGGCAAACAGGCCTGACTGCTCGGTCGATGTGGTAGAGGCCATGACGATGGAAGCCGGCTGGGCCGCCACCGATGTCGAAAGCACAGTAGCTGCAAACCCAAAGCAGGCAAGCGCCAGACGACCAAAACACTTCAAATTCTTCATGCAGTTTCTCCAGTGACAAACAAGCGTTCTTTTAACCGATAAAGGATCAAGCCCCCCAACGCTTAAAAAAAATCACGCAATTAATCTCTTAATTGTCACATTGGAGACACCTATTTTTTCGAATTATGAAATTTGAAAGCTGATTTTGCAGAAAACCATCAGATGGCAGCAGTCATTTTCTCGCCCACCACAGACCAATCGAAGCTTTAAGCAAAAAACATACCACTCACAGCAAGACAGAAACTGCGCACACAACGCCAACTTGTCGCGCCAAATTGACGAGGCCGCTGGTGCCATCCGGCCGCCAAAAATTGCACGACTTTTCATAAGTAAAAACCCCATGTCAGCCCTGCATCAGTTGAGGAAAATCAAGTCGCTCTGCCGGGACGCAGGCGACATGTTTACGAACCCAGAGGTTCACAGGAGAAATCGTCATGGATATGGACCGGAGGCAATTCTTCCGGGTCAGTGGCTCGGGACTGGCGGCTTCAAGCCTTGTTGCGTTGGGCTTTTCGCCCACTGCAGCACTGGCTGAAACACGCGCATTCAAGCTGGCTCGTACCACCGAAACCCGTAGCATCTGCCCTTATTGCTCAGTGAGTTGCGGTGTCGTGATCTACACCCTGGGCGATAAGGCCAAGAACGTCAAGTCATCGATCATTCACATCGAAGGTGATCCGGACAACCCTGTCAACCGCGGCACCTTGTGTCCAAAAGGCGCGGGCGTGATGGACATGATTCAATCACCCGACCGCGTGAAGTTTCCCCAAGTTCGCGAGGCAGGCTCCAAAGAGTGGAAGCGGATCTCATGGGATGAGGCTCTGACCCGCGTCGCAAAGCACATGAAGGCCGACCGGGATGCCAACCTCATCCAGACGGTCGAAAAGGATGGCAAGTCCATCACAGTGAACCGCTGGAACACCACCGGTTTTCTGATTTCTTCAGCATCTTCAAATGAATCAGGTTATCTGAGCGTCAAGATTGCGCGCGGTCTGGGTCTAGTCACCCTCGACACGCAAGCACGCATCTGACACGCGCCGACGGTGTCCAGTCTGGGCCCGACTTTCGGTCGCGGAGCGATGACCAATTCTTGGACTGACATCAAGAACACAGACTTGGTGTTGGTGATGGGCGGCAATGCAGCCGAGGCACACCCTTGCGGATTCAAATGGGTGACCGAGGCGATGCAACACCGCAAAGCCAAACTGATTGTGGTTGACCCAAGGTTCACACGCAGTGCAGCCGTGGCCGACTACTACGCCCCCATTCGCGTGGGCACCGACATCGCCTTCTTGGCGGGTGTCATCAACTACTTGCTCAGCAACGACAAGATCCACCTGGAGTACGCCAAGCTCAACACCGACATCACTTTCCTGACCAAACCGGACTTCAAGTTCGAAAACGGCTTCTTCAGCGGGTATGACGAGGGCAAGCGGGCTTACAACAAGTCCACTTGGGGCTATCAGATCGGAGAAGACGGCTTCGTCAAAGTCGATGAGACCTTGCAAGACCCGCTTTGCGTGTACCAGCAGATGAAGAAACACTTCAGCCGCTACACGCCAGAGATGGTCAGCAAGATTACCGGTACGCCGAAGGACCAGTTCCTGAAGGTGGCACAAATGCTGGGAGAAACGTCTGCACCCGACAAGGTCATGACGATTTGCTACGCATTGGGTTGGACCCAGCACTCGGTGGGCAGCCAGAACATCCGAACCATGGCCATGATCCAGCTTTTGTTGGGCAACATGGGCCGGCCGGGTGGTGGCATCAACGCGCTGCGCGGGCACGCCAACGTCCAAGGCATCACAGACATGTGTGCCTACACCGAAGTGTTGTCCGGTTACATGCTGGCCCCCATGGAAGCAGATGTCGATCGAAGCACCTACCTGGCTGCGCGCACGGGCAAACCCCTGCGGCCCAACCAGATGGCCTTCACGCAGAACTTCCCCAAGTGGCACACCAGCTTGATGAAGGCGTACTACGGTAACGCTGCCACCAAGGACAACGACTTTGCTTACGACTGGTTGCCCAAGCGTGACGGCGCCTACGACGTGCTGGCCATGTTTGAGCGCATGCACCAGGGCAAGATGAATGGCTTCATCTGCCAGGGATTCAACCCTCTGGCGGCCGTGCCCAACAAGAAGAAACTGTCGCAAGGCCTGTCGAAGCTGAAGTATTTGGTTGTGATGGATCCTCTGGAAACTGAGACCAGCGAGTTCTGGAAGAACTACGGGCCTTTGAACGATGTCAAATCTGAAGACATCCAGACGGAAGTGTTCAGGTTCCCGACAAGCTGTTTCGCTGAAGAGACCGGTACCTTCACCAACTCCAGCCGGGTGATTGGCTGGAAGGAGAAGGCGGTGGATCCGCCAGGTGAAGCCAAGCCCGACAGCGAGATCATGGCCCGGCTGTTCCAGAAGCTGCGTGGCATGTACGCCAAGGACGGTGGGAAACTCCCGGAACCTGTAGCTGCACTCAACTGGCCCTACACCAACCCCCTCGCCCCCGCACCTCAAGAAGTGTTGCGCGAGATCAACGGCAAGGCATTGGCCGACGTGCTCGACCCCAAGGACCCCACAAAGGTTTTAGTGAAGGCGGGCGACCAACTGCCAGGATTCGCCATGCTGCGCGATGACGGATCCACCAGTTGCGGAAACTGGATCTATTCGGGCTGCTGGAGTCAAGCGGGGAACCTGACGGCAAGACGCGATACGAGCGATCCGACAGGCTTGGGTGTGTTCTCCAACTGGGGGTTCGCATGGCCAGCCAACCGACGCATCCTTTACAACCGGGCTAGTGCCGACAAGAATGGCAAGCCTTGGGATCCCAACCGCAAGTACCTGGCGTGGAACGGGAGCAGTTGGGCAGGCGGTGCTGACGTGCCCGACATGCGTCCGGACGCCGCGCCTGACCAAGGTGTTGGCGCGTTTATCATGAACCCGGAGGGTGTGGCGCGGCTGCATGCACCGGGCATGAATGAAGGGCCGTTTCCCGAACACTACGAGCCGTTTGAAACACCGGTCGGTGTCAACCTGATGTGCCCCACGAACCCAAAGGCCACGAGCAATCCGGCCGCACGGGTCTACAAGGGCGATCTGGAAGCGTTTGGCAAGAAGGACGAGTTCCCTTACGCCGCGACGACCTACCGCTTGACCGAGCATTTTCACTACTGGACCAAGCACTCGCGCAGCAATGCCATCACCCAACCGCAGGCCTTCGTCGAAATCGGCGAGGAGTTGGCGAAGGAGAAAGGCATCAAGCAAGGCGACAAGGTTCGCGTGCGGAGCAACCGCGGTGAAGTGGTGGCGGCCTGCGTGGTCACAAAGCGGATCAAAGCACTGGACGTGAATGGCCAGAAAATCCACCACGTTGGCATTCCTATTCACTGGGGTTTCAAAGGGGTGGCCCAGAACGGCTACGTCTGCAATGCGCTGACGCCGTTCGTGGGCGATGCCAACTCGCAAACGCCTGAATTCAAGGCGTTTCTGGTCAACATCGAAAAGGTGGCCTGAACATGTCCAGTCTGCAATCACAAAACGTGGTCGCTCGCTCGGCCACCACGCTGCCCACACCCCAAGTGCGGAACGCCGTTCCGGCCGTCGCCAAGCTCATCGACGAGTCCAAGTGCATCGGCTGCAAAGCCTGCCAAGTGGCTTGCATGAACTGGAACGACCTTCGTGACGAGATCGGCCACAACGTGGGCGTCTACGACAACCCAGCTGACCTCACACCTTCCAGTTGGACAGTGATGAAGTTCTTCGAGGTGGAATCACCGTCATCGTCTGGATCTCCCAACTTGGAGTGGCTGATTCGCAAAGACGGCTGCATGCATTGCGACGACCCGGGTTGCCTCAAGGCCTGCCCGTCCCCCGGAGCAATCGTCAAGTACGCCAACGGCATCGTGGACTTCATCAGTGAGAACTGCATCGGCTGCGGGTACTGCGTCAAGGGGTGCCCGTTCGATGTGCCGCGCATCAGCCAGAAAGACAACAAGGCCTACAAGTGCACCTTGTGTTCTGACCGGGTGAATGTCGGTCTGGAGCCGGCTTGTGTGAAGACTTGCCCGACAGGTGCCATTTCGTTTGGAACCAAAGACGACATGGTCGCCTACGGTGAAAAGCGCGTTAGCGAACTGAAGGAGCGGGGAATCCAAAACGCAGGCCTGTACAACCCGCAGGGCGTGGGCGGTACACACGTCATGTATGTGATGAAGCACGCTGACAAACCTGAGTTGGTTGACCTCCCCAAAGATCCATCCATCAACCCAATGGTTTCACTTTGGAAGGGCTTGGCCAAGCCGCTCGCCGTCGCTGGTGTAGTGGGTGCCATGGTTGCCGGATTCTTCCACTACATGAAGGTTGGTCCGATTGAAGACAAAGCCGAAAAGGAGGAAGTGTGATGGCTCAGAAACTGCTCCAACGCTACAAGGACAACGACAGAATGAACCACTGGTTCATGGCTATCATGTTCTTTATGGCTGCCCTTTCGGGCCTGGCATTCTTCCATCCCAGCCTGTTCTTTTTCACGAACCTGTTTGGCGGTGGGCAGTGGACGCGGATCTTGCATCCCTTCATGGGCGTACTGATGGTGCTCAGTTTCCTGGGCATGTTCCTGAGGCTTTGGAAGGACAACGTGGTCACCGAAGCTGATCACGAGTGGCGCAAGCACGCAGGCAAGATGATCCATGGCGACAAGTCGAACATGCCGCCAGTCGGCAAGTACAACTTCGGCCAGAAAGTTATCTTCTGGGTCATGGCAGGGAGCTTGACTGTGCTGCTCCTGACCGGCTTCATATTTTGGCGGCCATGGTTTGCCCCCTATTTCAGTATTGATTTCATGCGCTTTGCTGTGCTCTTGCACGCCGTGTCTGCAGTCGTCCTGATATTGGCAACCATTGTTCACGTCTATGCTGCCATTTGGGTCAAAGGGACGGTTCGCGCCATGACACGAGGTACCGTAACGGAAAGCTGGGCGAAGCTCAATCACCCCTTGTGGCACAAAGAGGTAACCAAAGGCCAGTAACGCAAAAGAACTTGGGGTTGTGTTCGCAAACATGCGGTCACAACCCCCTCCGCTACGAAATCACACATCAAAGATGACCTCCACTTCCACCGTCAGGGTGATGAGCCCGGAAGAGATTGCGGCACGCGCTGGTGGTGAAACACCGTACCTTCGCTGGCCTGACAGCTCCTCGTGCTTTGCACAGCGTGAGATGCGTCTTCGACAACTGGCATCCAACCATGCCATGGGTGACTACCTTCTGTTCATGGCCGAACTGGCGCATTGCCAACAGAGATGCCTTGACAACCATCCATTTACGATAGTGCCTGATTCGACAGCCATCGGCCTTGCTACAAAACGGGGCGAGCCTCCACTGAAGGCGACTGAATGGACCCGGGATCCCATTTGGCATCAGCATGCTCGCGACATCGCAAACCATCTGATTCCCTTTGCACCCGACGGAACACGCCCGACGCTGACGAAATTGGGGCTGTTCACGGACGAGCAGTTTGAGCGACAGGCTGACATCCTTGTTCGTGGGCTATCGACTGGGCTCGATCTTGCATCTGCTCCCATCATTGGCGGAGCATTGCAGGTCTACTGGACGCAGATGCTCCTGACCGTTCAACGCCAGCACAAGGGACTGGGCGAGGCTTTGGGTCGTAGCGACGATGAAACGCGTTGTCCATGTTGTGGCAGTCGCCCAACTGCCAGCGTCACCCGCAGTTCGGGCGAATCATTGGGACAACGCTATTTGCATTGCTCCTTGTGCGGGTTGGAATGGCACCTGGTTCGAATCAAATGTCCCAACTGCCTCTCTGAAAAATCTCTGGCGTACCATTCGTTGACATCAGCCGACCACGATACCGAATCTGGTTCGGATGCCGCAATGGCCAGGATCCAGGCGGAGTCCTGCGATGAATGCGACACATACCTCAAGGTTGCCCATACCGACCGCGACGCATTCGCGGAACCGGTTGCCGATGACTTGGCCAGTTTGGCGTTGGACTTGTTGATGTCAGAGGCGGGCAAACAACGTCACGGCTTGAACTACATGCTGCTGTTTGGACATTCGGCAGAGACTGTTCCACCTGATCCTGACGTGAGGCGACACTGATGACTCGGCTTGAAGAATCCGTCGTCGACGGTTCCAAGGCCGACGAAGCAGCTACCCGTCAGGACTTGCCATCGATAGACCGTCTGCTCAGGGACACCACCGTAGCAGAATGGGTGTCTGAACATGGACACACGATGATTGCCCGCGAAACAAGGGCATTGGTAGAGGAATTGCGTGCCGAGGTTCAGGCCAGCAAAGTGTCCCGCTCGATACTGACGCCTGAATCACTTAGGTTGGCGTTGCATCAAAGGCTGTCCGCCAGACTGGCACCGCGCATGCGCAATGTGCTCAACCTGACGGGCACGGTGATCCACACAAATCTTGGGCGTGCATTGCTGGCTAATGACGCGTTGAGTCATCTTCTCAAGATGATGTCGGGCCCGAACAACCTTGAGTACGATCTGGAGACGGGTGGACGCGGCGACAGGGACAACATCGTGGAAGAACTGCTCTGCACGCTGACAGGTGCTGAAGCTGCCACTGTCGTGAACAACAACGCGGCAGCAGTCCTTCTGACGATTGCATCGATCGCCCGCAACCGGGAAGTCATTGTTTCCCGGGGTGAGTTGGTAGAGATAGGCGGTGCCTTCCGCATGCCAGACGTAATGGCAAGCGCTGGCGCTCACATGATCGAGGTCGGCACCACCAACCGCACCCACCTTCATGACTATGAACGTGCCATCTCGGAACGCACTGCATTGCTGATGAAGGTGCATACCAGCAACTATGCAGTGCAGGGATTTACTTCATCCGTGAACGAGGCCGAGCTAAGTACGCTAGCGCATGCACGGGGTCTACCCGTAGCCACAGACTTGGGTAGTGGCGCACTGGTTGACCTGACCACTTGGGGACTGCCGCGCGAGCCCATGCCGCAAGACATGCTTACCGCCGGCTGCGATATCGTCACGTTCAGCGGGGACAAGCTGCTTGGCGGTCCGCAAGCAGGACTGATTGTGGGCAGCAAAGCGGCCGTCGCGAAGATACGCAAGTTCCCCATGAAACGAGCATTGCGCATGAGTAAGCTGCCACTAGCCGCACTCGAGGCCACGCTGATGGTTTATTTGCGACCCGAGCGCGTGGCAAAGGACCTGCCGACACTGCGCATGCTGACCCGCCCTGAAGCCGATATCAGGCGAATCTCCGAGATGCTGTGTCCGATGGTGGCTGAGGTCGTGGCACCCCGGTTCAACGTCCGCGTCGAAAGTATGCTGGGCCAAATCGGCTCAGGCTCACTCCCCGTCGAACGCCTGCCCTCGGCGGGTCTGGCGATTGCACCCGCTTCAAAGAAGGGAGCGGGACGTATGCTGGATGAGATCGCCACTGCGCTGCGCCGACTGCCTCTGCCTGTCATCGGCCGCATCTCCGAAGACCGCATGCTGTTAGACCTGCGCTGCCTCGAACAACCCTCAGACCTGACAGGCCAACTCGAGCAGTTGCGCCAACAGCTTGCATGACTTTCACAACACAATAAGGAGACTGACTTGTCAATTCAACGACGACTGTTCCTGGGGGGTGCTGCTGGCATGGCGCTTGGTGGGTGCGCAAGTTCATCGCCCACCGCACCGACCACTTCGCCCAGCTTGCCTTTCTTTATCGGTCGAACACAGACGCGACTGATGCCAAAAGGGCGGCAACCTCGGGTGGTGGTGTGTGGAGGGGGATGGGGTGGGCTGACCACTGCCAAGTACCTGCGTCGCCTGGCCCCAAAGACGGAAGTGGTGCTGGTTGAGCGCAATCCTGTGTTCTTCTCGTGTCCTGTGAGCAACAAATGGCTGGTCGACATGGTCGACACCAGCTACCTGATGCACGACTACCTACAGGTCTCCGAGCGCCATGGATACAAGTTTGTTCAAGCAGAAATGCTCGAGGTGGACCGTTCAGCCAAGACCGTGGTGACCACACAGGGCATGATCGACTATGACTATTTGGTGCTCGCGCCCGGCATCCGTTACAACTATGAAGCTTGGTTCGGCAACGATGCCCGGATGGCCAACGCGACCAGGTCGCGTTTCCCGGCTGCTTATGTGACCAACGCCGAGCATATTGCCCTCAAGAAGGCATTGCACGCCTTCAAAGGGGGGGATTGGGTGATGACTCTGCCTCCGCCGCCACAGCGCTGCCCGCCCAGCCCATATGAGCGGGCCTGCATGGTAGCCTGGTGGTTCAAGAAGAACAAGATCAAAGGCAAGGTGACCATCCTCGACCACAAGGATGGCATCCGGCCCATAGGACCCGGTTTTCGCACTGCGTTCCAGGAGCTCTACAAGGACTACATCACCTACGTACCCAACGCACATGTTCGTGAGGTGGATCCGTTCAACAGAACTATCAAGACAGCAGCAGGCGACGTTCGCTTCGACCACGCGGTTCTGATGGCGCCTCATCAGGCGGGTGACATCGCCTGGAAGGCCGGAGCCGTGGGCATTAACGCGCAGGGCAAGCCCAGCGGCTGGGCCGATGTGGACCCGCAAATGCTGAATTTGCTACAGGACCGCGACGTATATGTGATCGGTGATGCTGTAGGTCAGGTATCGCCTCAGTTCCAGTTCTATCCCAAGAGTGGGCACGTGGCGAACAAGCATGGTCAGATCGTGGCTGCCTACATCGCCGAACGGCTGGCCGGCCGTTCACCTGGCACGGTGCTGCCGGACAACCTGTGCTACATGATGGTCAACGGTGAACCGCGTGAAGCCATCAGCGTTCAATTCGACTACAAGATCAATGACAAGGGCGTGATCGAACAGACTCAGATCGACGACAACCAGAGGCGAGCGGAGCTGGTCACCGAGAACTTCCGGTGGGCTGGACTGAAATTCGACGACATGTTCAGCTGAACCCATGATCGTCGGTACCGCAGGCCACATCGACCACGGCAAGACCACGCTGGTGCGCGCGCTCACTGGCGTGGACACCGACCGTCTGCCCGAGGAGAAAAAGCGCGGCATCACCATCGAACTCGGTTACGCCTTCATGGATGGCCCGTCCGGGCAGCGCGTGGGGTTTATTGATGTGCCGGGCCATGAGCGGCTGGTGCACACCATGGTTTCGGGTGCCACGGGGATCGATATGGCTTTGCTTCTCGTCGCAGCAGACGATGGCGTGATGCCGCAAACAAGGGAGCACCTGGCTGCCCTATCGCTGCTGGGTATCCGCCACGGACTTGCAGTGATCACCAAGTGTGATCGTGTGGAAGCTGGAAAAGTGGCACAAGTGTGCAGTGAGGTCGAAGCATTGCTTGGCAACAGTTCCTTGGCCGGTGCAGAGTTGCTAGCCGTTTCGGCACACACTGGGCAAGGCATTGACGCTCTACGAGACCGCGTTCTGCAATTCACATCTCAGTTCAGGAAACACCCCCGTCACCACGATGCTTTTCGCCTGGCAGTTGATCGCAGCTTCACGCTGAGTGGCATAGGCACGGTTGTCACGGGTACGGTACACGCTGGGGCGGTCACAGTTGGCGATGAACTGATCGTGGTGCCTGGTCAACGCCGCGTACGGGTTCGTAGCCTGCATGCGCAGAACCGGGAAGTACAGCATGCTGTGGCCGGCGAACGCTGTGCGCTGGGTCTGGCTAGCGTTTCCCGTGAAGAAGTCGAACGTGGCCAGTGGCTGGTTCACCAGGCCGTGGCGTATAGCACTGAACGCCTGGATGCGCGCCTGACCCTCTGGCAGTGCGAATCGCGTCCGCTGCGTTCAGGCACGCAAGTGCACTTGCACCTGGGTTCCTCGACTGTCATGGCCACAGTGGCGGTACTCGATCCTCCTGTGATCGAGCCCGGCCAGAGTGGCTGGGTGCAGTTCGTACTGAGAGAGCCCATAGGTGCATGGCACGGCGACCGCGTGATCCTGCGGGATGCTGCGGCATCCCGGACCATTGCAGGTGCTCAGGTGCTTGATCCCTTTGCGCCGGTCCGCTACCGTCGAACGCCGCAGCGCCTGGCCATCTTGCAGGCACTCGAGGTGGTATCACCTGATCAACGACTGGCCGCTGTGTTAGAGGCTTCGCCGCAGGGATTGGATGTTTTACGCTGGCAGGCGGCACAAAGTGGAGCGATCCCTGTGCTGGCACCGGATGTGTTGCGCGCCAGCGAGCCTGGGATCGACATGGCGCTGGCTCCCGAACCCGCTGCTGCGGCTGAGCATCAATTGCTCACCACGCTGACCGGATATCACGAACAACATCCCGACGAGCTTGGCCCAGATCTTGCCCGCCTGCGCAGGTTGGCATCCCCCAGACTTGCAGAACCGCTGTTTCGCGCACTCCTAACCCGACTGCAGGGCCAAGGCAAAGTCAGTCAAAGGGGTTCATGGGTGCATTTACCCGAACACGCTGTGCGCCTGTCTGCGGCAGAAGAACGCATTGCGCAAAAGGTTGCCCACAGTTTGGTGACAGCCGGATTTGAGGGTGCCTGGGTCCGCGACATGGCCAAGGTCACTGGCGAGCCCGAAGCCATCATGCGTGTGACACTTCTACGTCTTGCCCAACGCGGGGAACTGCATCAGGTAGTCAAGGATTTGTATTACCCTTTGACGACGATGGCAGAACTCGTCAACTTGTGCAGAGCCGTCGCAGCGGACCATCATGGTGAAGTCTTGGCCGCCCACTACCGTGATGTAACGGGACTGGGACGCAAGCGTGCCATCCAGATTCTCGAGCACTTCGACCGCATCGGTTTGTTGAGGCGAGTGGGCGATACTCACAAGCTGCGGGTAGATTGCCAACTGTTCAATGAAGTGGTTGCATGATGGGCAAGCTGCTTCAAATATGATCACCAAGCAACCTGTGAATTGCGGAAGGGAAACGATCCTGGTGGATCGGCCGGGCTTCAAACCCGGTGGGTGGCGCCATGCGTCGCCGGGTGGGTTCGACTCCCATTCCCTTCCGCCCCGCGCACAAACTTGCCTTGGCACCTGGAAGTGAAAACGCGTGACGCCGGATCCCACAACCCATTTTTACCTCATTCAGCATCAGGTTTGGGCCCGGCAAGATGCTGACGGCTGCTTTACCCAAGGCATCACGGCCTTGGGTGTGCAACTGTCTGGTGAGATATACATGTGCCGACCGAAAGGCATTGGAACCCTCGTCGAGCAAGGACGGTCAATGGGGGTGGTCGAGCTCGCAAAATCCATCGTTTCAGTGAAGTCTCCACTCAGTGGGAAAGTCGTGGAAGTGAATCCGTTGCTTCGTGACGAACCCGAACGAGTCCATTTGGATCCCTATGGCCAAGGTTGGCTGTTGCGCATCAGCCCGTCAGCATGGGCGACCGAACACAAAGAACTGGTCAGCGGTGAGGATGTTGCGCTGGCCATGGCAGAACATGCGCGGCTCTTCAGACTGGGAGACGCCGAATGAGTTTCGAGGTGGCGTCACGCAAGGGCCTGGCGATTCTTCTTTGGGCAGCAGAACCAAAGTCGCCACATCTCCTGGCCACGCCTTTTTGGCATGCGGCCGCTGCAGCTGCAATGGACTTAGAAGTTGAGGTGTACTTCACAGCGCGCAGCGTCCATTTGCTGATTCCCGGAGTTGCCGAGCAACTCATGGTGGACGTGACCGGCATGCACTCAGCGTGGTCATCCATGAAAAACGCATTGAATCAGGGTGCCCGGTTTCTTGCTTGCCAACAGGCTCTGAACGCCCAAGGACTGACCGATTCCCGGCTGCGCCCTGAATGCAGCGGACATGGGGGCAGCGTACAGTTTATGGCCCGAGCAGTAGATCCTTTGTGGGCAACCCTGGTCTACTGATAGTTGTCAGTTTTCGGCTGGCGTCAACAGCCAAGGCGGGTATTTGCCGTACCCGCTAATCGCTTCCCGGGAAAAACCTCACTTGACCGCGTTAGGGAAAAACAGCTGCTCGCCACCGATTTTGTAGCTGGCAATGCTTGCCTGACCGGCGCTGGAAGTCACCCAATCCACAAATTTCTGGCCCTCGGCAGTCTTGACCTGTGGGTGCTTGGCCGCGCTGACGAGCATCACGCCGTACTGGTTGAACAAACGCTTGTCACCCTCGACCAGCACGGCAAGGTCAGCGCGGTTTTTGAAGTTGAGCCATGTGCCCCGGTCAGCCAGCACGTAGGCGCCCGTGCTGGCCGCGATGTTCAGCGCCGGGCCCATGCCGCAGCCACACTCTTTGTAGCCTGAGCCCTTGTTGGCGTCGGTTTCTGCCATCTTCCAGAAGCGCAATTCAGCTGCGTGCGTGCCGCTCTTGTCGCCACGCGACACAAAAGCGCCATTGGCCGTGGCCAGCTTCTTCAGCGCCGCAACGATGTCGTTGCCTTTGGTGGCGGCAGGGTCGGCCTTGGGGCCGATGAGCACAAAGTCGTTGTACATCACATCCTGGCGTTTGGTGGCAAAGCCATCGGCCACAAACTTGTCTTCCGCAACGCGGTCATGCACAAACAGCACATCAGCATCGCCCCGGCGCGCCATGTCGATGGCCTGGCCCGTGCCCAGCGCCACCACCTTCACATCAATGCCGTGGGCCTTCTTGAAGTGGGGCAACAGGTGGGCAAACAGGCCTGACTGCTCGGTCGAGGTGGTAGAGGCCATGACGATGGAGGCTGACTGGGCCGCCACCGATGTCGAAAACACAGTAGCTGCAAACCCAAAGCAGGCAAGCGCCAGACGACCAAAACACTTCAAATTCTTCATGCAGTTTCTCCAGTGACAAACAAATGGGCTTCGGGGTGCTTGTGCGGCAGCACCGTGCCGTTGAAGAACTCGTCCACGGGCAGGTCAGCCAGCAAGCGGCCCTGCTCCAGGTACACCACCCGGCTGGCCAGTCGCTTGACCTGGCCCAGGTTGTGGCTAGAAAACACCAGCGTCATCTGCTGCCCCAGATCGGCCACCAGTGCCTCCACGTCGCGCTTGGCATTGGGGTCGAGGCTGGCTGTCGGCTCATCGAGCAGCAGCACATCAGGTCGCACGCTCCAGGCGCGGGCGAGGGCCAGCCGCTGCTGCTGCCCGCCAGAGAGCGCCTTGGCATTGCGGCCCGCCAGGTCGGCCAGCCCGACACGCTGCAAGGCGGCCAAGGCCTGTTCACGACTGGCCCGCCAGTGCGTGCCCTGTAACCACAGGCCCAGCGCCACGTTGTTGAGCGCACTGGTGCGCAGCATGTGCGGCCGTTGGAACAGCATGGCCTGTGTGCAGTCGACACACAGCAGCCGCTCGCCTCTGGTGGGTGTCAGCAACCCATGAAGCACGCGCAGCAGGGTGCTTTTGCCTGAGCCATTTGCGCCCACCAGGGCCACGCGCTCGCCCCGACTGATGCGCAGGTTGATGCCGGTCAGCGCTTGCACCTCGCCGAACCGCAAACCGATATCAGTCAACGTCATCACCGTTGCCTCGTTGCTACGGGCAGCCTCCACCGGCGCATGCTGCACACCACCACCGGTTGCCAAGCCCACGCCACTCATGCAGCCACCGACAGCGCAGGCGATGAGCGAACCGGCTCCAGCCGCTCCCGCCAACGACGCACCAGCATCATCAGCAGGTTGAGCAACAGCACGACCCCCAGCAGCACCAGGCCCAATGCCAGCGCCAACGGCAGGTCGCCCTTGCTGGTTTCCAGTGCGATGGCAGTGGTCATCACACGGGTGAAGCCGTCGATGTTGCCGCCCACGATCATCACCGCGCCCACCTCGGAGATGGCACGCCCGAACGATGCAATCAGCACCGTCAGCAGCGCAAACCGCTCGTCCCACAGCAACAGCAGGCCGCGCTGCAACGGGCTTGCCCCCAGCGACTGCCATTGCTCGCCATGGGCTCGGTCTGCATCTTCAATGGTCTGGCGCGTCAGCGCTGTGACCACCGGCAATACCAGCACGGCCTGCGCCACCACCATGGCCTGGAATGTGAACATCCAGCCCAGAAAGCCCAGTGGCCCCGACCGTGACAGCAGCAAATACACCACCAGACCCACCACCACCGACGGCAGGGCGAGCAGCGTGTTCAGCACCGCCAGCACCAGGTCTCGCCCCGGAAACCGCGCCACGGCCAACCACGCGCCCAGCACCAGTCCACCGCCGCAGGCCAGCAGGCAGGCCGTGGCGCTGACCGCCAACGAGCGGCTGACGATGGCCCACAGCGCGGCATCGCCCGATGCAATCAAATCTACCGCCAGTGTGGCGCTGTCCCAGAAACTGCTCATACAAAAAATACGTAGCCCTACATGCCGATGCCGTGCCGACACTAGCCTGCAACGGTGGGCGATAGTAGGTGTAAACACGCACTTGGTTGATAGGTGGTGTTACGGTATGAACTTGAATTCATATGGCTTCACCACACCCGCGTCGGCTTGGGGCACACTCCAGCCATGCCTCGAAAAGCCACTTCCGCACCACTCCTGTCACCGACATCTGTGGCACTGTCATCACAATCCGTTCCAATCGCTGCTGAACCACAGCTTGCCACTCCAATGTCGGCCTGGCTCGGACCGAAGGTTGAACTGAGCTACCAACTGAGCGGCCACAGAGAGCGCGCCGCCAAGCTGCGAAACCCGCTGATCGACCTGCTGCAGGCCGTTCGCAGCGAGGGCTCGATATCTGGTGCAGCCAGGCAAATGAACTTGTCCTACCGACATGTCTGGGGGCAATTGAAGCACTGGGAGCTTACCGTGGGTCAGCCGTTGATCCTGTGGGACCGTGGACTGGCCGCCAGGCTGACTGCCTTTGCCGACAAGCTTCTGTGGGCAGAACGCTTGGCGCAGGCACGCTTGGCCCCTCAGATCGATGCCTTGCGTGCCGAACTGGAGAGAGCCATGGCAACCGTGTTTGACGACCGCACCCAGGTGCTGAGCCTACATGCCAGCCACGACGACGCACTGGCCCACCTGCAAGATACCGCCGCCACTTCCGCGCTGCATCTGGACATCCAGTTCAGCGGCAGCGTCGATGCCATCCGCGCGCTGAACGAAGGCCGCTGTATGCTGGCCGGTTTCCATACCCGCCAAAATCCCGCCGCACGCTCACACACCGCACGCACCTACAAACCGCTGCTGAAGCCAGGGAGGCACAAGCTGATCGGGTTTGCACTGCGCAGTGTGGGCCTTGTGCTTGCGCCGGGTAATCCGCTCGACATTTGTTCGCTCAAAGATCTGGCAGAACGTCGCGCCCGTTTTGTCAACAGGCCCCAAGGCACCGGCACCCGTGTGTTGCTTGAAGAACTGCTGTCGGAAGCAGGACTGCGCGCAGAACAGATTGAGGGCTACACAAACACCCAGCCGTCACACGCTGCGGTGGCCCAGGCGGTGGCCAGCGGGCAAGCCGACGTGGGGCTGGCCGCAGCATCGGCCGCACGGGCTGCAGGCCTGGGCTTCATGCCCCTGCTGCAAGAGCGCTACCAACTGGTCTGCCTGAAGTCCGCACTGGACACCCCCGCCGTGCTGGCCCTGCGCCAGTTGCTCGCCACCCCTGCGTGGCAGCAAACCCTGCTGCGACTGCCCGGCTACGCGGCAGACGGCTGCGGCGAGGTCAAGCCCATGAATCGCTGCCTGCCCTGGTGGGCGTTCAAGACGGCAACCGGTCAGACATGACCAACTGCCGAATCGTCCGCCTCACCGGCTGTCTGCCTGTGCCACCCAAGCCGCCCGCCTGCGGGCGATGTCCGCCACCAGCTGGCGAGACAGGCTGAGCTTGTCGCCATGCGGAAACTCGACCACGCCTGTTTCATCGACCAGCAGCAAGGCGTTGTGGTCCTGCCCGAACGTGGCCGGGCCGATGTTGCCCACCAGCAGCGGCACACCTTTGCGGGCACGCTTGGTTTGGGCGTGGTGCAGCAAGTCGTGGCTCTCAGCCGCAAAACCCACACAGTAGAGTTGTCCGTTCTGTGCCCGCTCGCTGGCGGCAATGCCGGCCAGCAGGTCAGGGTTTTCGCAGAAAGACAGCGTAGGCACCTGGCCGCTGCCGTCTTTCTTGATTTTCTGGTCGGACGACGATGCAGGCCGCCAGTCGGCCACGGCGGCAGCAGAAACGAAAACCGTAGCATTATCCATATGCAGTTCAAGCGCCAGCTGCATGTTTCGTGCCGATTTTACATCCACACGCTGCACACCACGCGGTGTGGGCAGGCTGACAGGGCCCGCCACCAGCGTGACGCTGGCCCCGGCCTCGTATGCCGCACGGGCAATGGCAAACCCCATCTTGCCGCTGGACAGGTTGGTGATGCCCCGTACCGGGTCAATGGCTTCGTAGGTCGGCCCGGCGGTGACAACCACATGCTGCCCTGCCAGCACCTTGGGCTGGAAGAACGCAGTCACCTCGTACAGCAGTTCGTCGGCTTCCAGCATGCGGCCATCGCCCACTTCGCCGCAGGCCTGGTCGCCCTGCCCCACATCCAGCACATGTATGCCATCTGCCTTCAATTGCGCGACGTTGCGCTGGGTGGCGGGGTTGGCCCACATCTCGCGGTTCATGGCGGGTGCGACGATCAAAGGCACCTTGTCGATCGGCCTGGCCAGACACATCAGGCTGAGCAGGTCGTCCGCGCCGCCGTGCAGCAATTTGCTCATGAAGTCGGCGCTGGCAGGTGCCACCAGAATGGCATCGGCCTCGCGCGTGAGATTGATATGCGCCATGCTGTTGCCCACACCGCCTGCTTCGCGGGGGTCCCACTGCGAGCTGAACACCGGCCGGCCCGACAGCGCCTGCATCGTCACCGGCGTGATGAACTGCATGGCGGCGTCCGTCATCACCACCTGAACGGTCGTCCCCGCCTTGACCAGCGCGCGGCACAACTCAGCGGCCTTGTAGCAGGCAATGCCCCCGGAGAGGCCCAAAACAATGTGTTTTCCAGTGAGATCTTTCATGCGCGGCAATGTAGCAGCTTCAAGCGGGGGGGGAGAGCACCGAAAGCAAGCGCGGGGAAAAAGTGCCCTCTTATAATCGCCATTTCCACCTCCACGGGCAACGCCGCTTGCCCGACACGCGACATGACCAAATTTGTCTTCGTCACCGGCGGTGTGGTGTCTTCGCTGGGCAAAGGCATCGCTTCTGCATCCCTGGGCGCGCTGCTTGAATCGCGCGGCCTCAAAGTCACCCTCATCAAACTCGACCCTTACCTGAACGTGGACCCGGGCACCATGTCGCCCTTCCAGCACGGTGAAGTGTTCGTGACCGATGACGGCGCGGAAACCGACCTCGATCTGGGCCACTACGAGCGTTTCATTGAAACGCGCATGAAGAAGGCCAACAACTTCACCACCGGCCAGATCTACAAAAGCGTGCTCGAAAAAGAGCGCCGTGGCGACTACCTGGGCAAGACCGTGCAGGTCATTCCCCACGTCACCAACGAAATTCAGGACTTCATCAAGCGCGGCGCGGGCTACGGCACCGAAGACGCAGTCGATGTGGCCATTGTGGAAATCGGCGGCACCATCGGCGACATCGAGTCGCTGCCGTTTGTCGAAGCCGTGCGCCAGCTCAGCCTGCGCCTCGGACCCAACCAGGCCGCTTTCGTGCACCTGACGTACGTGCCCTGGATCGCCGCCGCTGGCGAACTGAAAACCAAGCCCACCCAGCACACGGTGCAGAAGCTGCGCGAAATCGGCATCCAGCCCGACGCCTTGCTGTGCCGGGCGGACCGCGCCATTCCCGATGACGAGCGCGAAAAAATCAGCCTGTTCACCAACGTGGCTTTGTGGGGTGTCATCTCCATGCCCGACGTGGACACCATCTACCGTGTGCCACGGGTGCTGCACGAGCAAGGCTTGGACGGCCTGATCTGCGACAAGCTGCGCCTGAACACACCGCCTGCCAACCTCAAGCGCTGGGACAACCTCGTGCACGAGGTGCTGAACCCGCAACGCGAAGTCAGCATTGCCATGGTGGGCAAGTACGTGGACCTGTCGGACAGCTACAAATCGCTGAACGAGGCGCTGCGCCATGCCGGCATGAAGAACCATGCCAAAGTCAGCATCACCTACATCGACTCCGAGAACCTCGAGTCCGAAACGGTCGAGCAGTTGGAACGCTTCGATGCCATTCTGGTGCCCGGCGGTTTCGGCAAACGCGGCGTGGAAGGCAAGATCAAGGCTGCGCGTTTCGCCCGCGAAACCAAAGTGCCCTATCTGGGCATCTGCCTGGGGATGCAGGTGGCCACGATCGAGTTTGCCCGCCATGTGGCCGGGCTGACCCAGGCCAATTCCACGGAGTTCGAGCCGGAAGGTGCACAGCCCGTCATCGCCCTCATCACCGAGTGGAAAGACGAGGACGGCACTATCAAAACCCGTGACGAAAACTCTGACCTCGGCGGCACCATGCGCCTGGGTGCGCAAAGCTCTGACGTGGCCCCCGGCACGCTGGCGCACAGCATCTACGGCCCGGTCGTCACCGAGCGCCACCGCCACCGCTACGAAGCCAACGTGGCCTACCTGGACCAGTTGCGCAAGGCCGGTCTGGTCATCTCGGCGCTGACCCAGCGCGAGCACCTGACCGAAATCGTCGAACTGCCCCAGGCCGTTCACCCCTGGTTCATGGGCGTGCAGTTCCACCCCGAATTCAAATCGACACCGTGGGACGGACACCCGCTGTTCAACGCCTTCGTCAAGGCAGCGTTGGACCACCAGACAGCGCAGTCTACTCAGAAAGCCGTTACATGAAACTCTGTGGGTTTGACGTCGGGCTGGACCAGCCGTTCTTTCTTATCGCGGGGACCTGTTCCATCGAAGGTCTGCAAATCTCCTTGGATGTCGCTGGCCAACTGAAGGAAATCTGCACAGCCCTGGGCATTCCACTGATTTACAAGGGCTCGTTCGACAAGGCAAACCGTTCATCGGGCACCACAGCACGCGGCGTGGGCATTGACGCAGGCCTGAAGATCCTGGACGAAGTACGCCGCCAGACCGGCCTGCCGGTGCTGACCGACGTGCACGAAGCCGGACAGGTGGCCGAAGTGGCCAGCGTGGTCGACGTGCTGCAAACCCCTGCCTTTTTGTGCCGCCAGACCGATTTCATCCGTGCCGTGGCGCAAAGCGGCAAGCCGGTCAACATCAAGAA
>DDUQ01000098.1:0-28506 GCA_002344885.1 Comamonadaceae bacterium UBA2334 | reverse complement strand
TGGGACATGAAAAACGTCATTGACAAGGCCCGTACCGCCGCGCGTGAGGCGGGCCTGTCGGAAGACCGTTTTCTGGCCTGCGAGCGCGGCGTGAGCTTCGGCTACAACAACCTGGTGGCCGACATGACCAGCCTGGCCGAAATGCGCCACTCTGGCGCACCGGTGGTGTTCGACGTGACGCACTCGGTTCAAAAACCGGGCGGCCAGGGCACGGTCAGCGGCGGTGCCCGTGACATGGTGCCCGTGCTGGCCCGTGCCGCCACCGCCGTGGGCGTGGCCGGCCTGTTCATGGAATGCCACCCCAAGCCGTCCGAAGCCTGGAGCGACGGCCCTAACGCCGTGCCCATGAAGCACATGAAGGCGCTGCTGGAAACCCTGGTCACGCTGGACAGGGCCACCAGGCACAGCGGTTTTCTGGAGAACAACTTCTCTGTCTGATTGCCTGCCAGATTGCCTGCCAGCTCCACCCCCCATGCCACCTGACTTCACCGCACCGCCGACCGACGATGCCCTTCGCCTGGCGATCGAACAGGTTCTGCCCGAGGCCCAGGCAGCGTGGTTGTTCGGCAGTGCGGCCCAGGGGCACTGGCAGCCCGGCAGCGACGTGGACATCGCAGTGGCCCTTCACCCACCCTTGCAGGGTGCCCAAATGCAGCAACGCCAGCAAGGCTTGGCCACGATGTTGAACCACGACGTCGACCTGCTGGATTACTTCAAGCTCCACACACTCATGCAGGTGCAAGTGGTGTCCACCGGTCGGCTGCTGTTCGCACGCAACCCGGCTGACCTGGCAGCGTATGTGGGCCAGACACTGACCGAGTACCAACACCTGCAACACTGGCGGCAGCCCATGGTTGACGACATGGCAAGCCGGATGGCACAGGCATGAACACGAGCACGCAAAGCCTGGCCGATGCATTGGCACAGAAGGCCGCACGCATTGAACGGTGCGTGGCTCGCGCCCGGGAAGAGCTGGACGCTTCGCCATCCTTTCTGACGGACTTCACACGGCAGGACGCTGCGATCCTGAACATCCAACGGGCCTGCGAGCTCACGCTGGACATGGGCAACATGGTGATCCGTCATTTCGCACTGGGGCTGCCGCGCAGCAGCCGCGACGTGTTCGGGTTGCTCGCACAGCACGGTTGGTTGACGCCTGATGAATGCACGACCTTGCAACACATGGTCGGCTTTCGGAACATCGCGGTGCATGAGTACGATGTGCTTGACATCGCCATTGTGCAAAGCATCATCCGGACAGATTTGCTGCACACTTCGCGGTTTGCAGGCCAGCTGCTGTTGAAGCTGGCCCACACCGCATCGCCCCCACACTCGACCCACCCCTGATTGTTCACCCATGAGCAGCGGCTACATCATCGCCTCGGTCACCGTGACCGACCCGGAGCAGTACGACGAATACCGCAAGTGGTCCACCCTGGCCATGCAGGCCCACGGTGCCGAGGTGTGCGTTCGCGGCGGCCAGGTCAAGGTGCTGGAGGGCGACTGGCACCCCGGTCGCACGGTCATCCTGAAGTTCCCGTCGTTTGAAGCTGCCCAGGCTTTTTACGAGACCCCCGAGTACCAAAAAGCGAAAAGCGCCCGAGAAGGTGCTGCCATCATGCGGATGGTGTGCGTCGAGGGCGTTTGAACACCCCATCTCCAACCTGTTTTTTTGTTTTTGAACTGACCAAGAGAGAAACCATGAGTGCAATCGTAGACATCGTCGGCCGTGAAGTGCTGGACAGCCGCGGCAACCCCACCGTTGAATGTGATGTGTTGCTGGAAAGCGGCGTGATGGGCCGTGCGGCCGTGCCGTCCGGCGCGTCCACCGGCAGCCGCGAAGCCATCGAACTGCGTGACGGCGACAAGAGCCGTTACCTGGGCAAAGGCGTGCTCAAGGCCGTGGAGCACATCAACACCGAAATTTCTGAGGCCGTGCTGGGCCTCGACGCGTCGGAACAAGGCTTTCTGGACAAGACACTGATCGACCTCGACGGCACCGAGAACAAGAGCCGCCTGGGTGCCAATGCCATGCTGGCTGTCTCCATGGCCGTGGCCCGTGCGGCCGCCGAGGAAGCCGGCCTGCCGCTGTACCGCTACTTTGGCGGCACGTCCGCCTGCCAGATGCCCGTACCCATGATGAACGTGGTCAACGGCGGCGCGCATGCCAACAACAACCTCGACCTGCAGGAGCTGATGATCATCCCCGTGGGTGCACCGTCGTTCCGCGAAGCACTGCGCTGGGGTGCCGAGGTGTTCCACGCCCTGAAGAAAATCGTGCACGACAAGGGCATGAGCGTGGCCGTGGGCGACGAAGGCGGCTTTGCCCCCAGCGTCGAGAGCCATGAAGCCGCCATCCAGATGATCCTGCAGGCCATTTCCAACGCCGGCTACGAGCCCGGCACCCAGATTGCCCTGGGTCTGGACTGCGCCGCCAGCGAGTTCTACAAGGATGGCCTGTATGTGCTGGAAGGCGAAGGCGGCCTGAAGCTGACCGCCGCACAGTGGACCGACATGCTGGCCACCTGGGTGGACAAGTACCCCATCATCAGCATCGAAGACGGCATGCACGAGGGCGACTGGGACGGCTGGAAGCTGCTGACCGACCGTTTGGGCAAACAGGTTCAGCTGGTGGGCGACGACCTGTACGTCACCAACACCAAGATCCTGAAAGAAGGCATCGAGAAAGGCATTGCCAACTCCATCCTCATCAAGATCAACCAGATCGGTACGCTGACGGAAACGTTTGCTGCCATCGAAATGGCCAAGCGCGCAGGTTACACCGCCGTCATCAGCCACCGCTCGGGTGAGACCGAAGACAACACCATTGCCGACATCGCCGTGGGCCTGAACGCAGGGCAGATCAAGACCGGTTCGCTCAGCCGCTCCGACCGCATGTCCAAGTACAACCAGCTGTTGCGCATCGAAGAAGACCTGGGTGACATCGCCTACTACCCCGGCCGCGCTGCGTTCTACAACCTGCGCTGACACTGGTCCACATGCGCCTGCCCTGCCAGCCCGTGCTGACTGCCATGCCTGACCGCATGGCCAGGGGATGACGCATGGCTGCCAGGCTGGTGTCCGTCCTGCTGTTGGTCCTGCTGGCCTGGCTGCACAGCCAGCTCTGGCTGGGCCGAGGCAGTGTGCCGCAGGTGGCCAAAATGCGGCAGGATCTGGCACAGGTTCAAGCCCAGAACCAACAGGCGCAATGGCGCAATGACCAACTGGCCAACGAGGTACGCGACCTGAAAGAGGGCCTGGAAATAATCGAAGAAAAGGCACGGACAGATTTGGGCATGGTCAAACCCAACGAACTGTTCGTGCAAATCGTGCCGGGTAAGCGTTGATCATCTCGCTGCTGGGTGCCGAGAGCACCGGCAAAAGCACCCTGGCGGCTGCACTGCACCACCACCTGCATGCCGCGCTGGCCCAGTTGCCGCCATCGCCAGACACCCCAGAGGTCCGACACACCGGCGAGTACCTGCGGGAATGGTGCGAACAGCACCGGCGCACGCCCGAGGCACACGAACAGGCACATATTGCGCAGGTTCAGACGGAGCGACTGAAGCATGCGCAACCCGGCTTTGCGCCGACGGATTGGGTGGTGGCTGACACGACACCGCTGATGACAGCGGTCTACAGCGAACACTATTTCAACGACTCGTCGCTGTACCCACTGGCCCGACCGTTCCATGACCCCAAGGTGTCGGCCCGCACAGGCGGCCAATGGCCACCGGTGACCCTGCTGCTCGGGCTGGATTTGCCCTGGCAAGCAGATGGCAACTTGCGCGACGGGCCGGCCACCCAACTGGCCGTGGACAACCTGCTGCGCCACCGGCTGACCGAGTGGCAAGTCCCCTACCACACCATCTACGGGAGCGGCCACGCGCGGGTGGCGGCGGCTTTGCGGGCAGTCGCGGCCCACATGGAACAGTTGCCAGACCATGCCCGACCCGTGGTCGTCGAGCGGTTCAATGCAATCAAAATAGAAGCATTAAACCTATATAAAGAAAGCGATGGAGGCGAGAAAAGCTTTCAATCCAGCCTTGTGTGCGCCTGCTGTGACGACCCAGCCAGTGAACGCAAGCTGTTCTCCGGGTTGATGACCCGCCGGGCAGCAGCCTGAACTGCCACCCCGCGTCAGTGGGCGCCCGGTGCCACCGGCGGCGAAGCCACCGCCTGCGTGAAGATGTGTGCGGCGTCGACCGGATCGAACCGGTACTGCGCACCGCAGAAATCACACCCCACCTCGACATGCCCCTGTTCGGCCAGGATGGACTCGATTTCGGCAGTGCCCAGGCTGCGCAGCATGTTGCCCACCCGCTCGCGGGAACAGGTGCAGGCAAATTTCGGACCCGACTCGCCCGCCAGCGGCTCGAACAGGCGGACGTCTTCCTCCCAGAACAGACGGTGCAGGATGGTCTGTGCATCCAACGTCAACAGCTCTTCGGACTTCAGGCTGGCCGCCAGGATGGCGATGCGGTTGTAGTCCTCGTTCAGGCCAATCTGGTCTTCGTCTGCGCGTGACACACCACTGGCCGCCAGGTTGGCTTCGCCCTGCAGCGGCAGGCGCTGGATCAGCAGGCCAGCCGCCATCTGGTCGTTTGCAGCGAGCACCAGGCGGGTGTCCAGTTGCTCGCTTTGCAGCATGTAGTGCTCGATGACGTCGCTGAGCTTCTCCAGCTTTTCATGCCGGTCGCCATACAGCGGTACCACGCCCTGGTAGGGCTGCTGGCCAGGCTGACGGTCTTTCGGGTCGAGCGTGATGGCACAGCGACCCTGGTTGTTCACGTTGACCATGTCGCTCAGTTTGACGGTGCCCAACGCAGCATCGGCCACCTCGCCCACCACCTTGGCGGTGGCACGCAGGCTCAGGTCAGGCTGCACCTCGGCCACGGCCAGCTTGACCGGGCCGTCGCCCATGATCTGCAGGATCAGCGCACCGTTGAACTTGATGTTGGCCTGCATCAGCGTGGCTGCGGCCGTCATCTCGCCCAGCAACTCGGTCACCGCCTGCGGATAGCCCCCGGCCTGCGCACGCCTGGCCAGGATGTCACGCCAGGAATCGGTCAGCCGGACCAGCATGCCCCGCACGGGCAAACCTTCGAAAATGAATTTGTGCAGTTCGGACATGCGTCGTCAACCCACCTTCTTCAGCCCCGCCCGGAAGCGGTTGGCGTTGTCGATGTAGTGCTGCGCACTCATACGCAGGCCGTCCATTTGCTCGGGCGTCAACTGTCGGACCACACGCGCCGGGCTGCCCATGATCATGCTGCCGTCTGGGAACACCTTGCCCTCGGTGACCAGCGAGCCTGCCCCGACCAGGCAGTGCTTGCCGATGACCGCGCCATTGAGCACCACCGCGCCGATGCCGATCAGACTTTCATCACCGACCGTGCAGCCATGCAGCATCACGCCATGCCCCACGGTGACACGTTTGCCAACCGTGAGGGGTTTGCCCAGGTCGCTGTGCAACACGCTGGCATCCTGGATATTGCTGCCCTCTCCGATGGTAATGGGCTCGTTGTCACCCCGGATGACCACCCCAAACCAGATGCTGGCATCTGCCTCAAGGGTCACGTTGCCCATCACCTGCGCGCTGTCAGCCACCCATGCCGTCGGATCGACGCGAGGGGCCATGGAATCAAGTTGGTAAATGCTCATCCCTAGAATTGTAGGGATGGATGTCAATGCCCCCGCCTGCCTGCGCCAGCAAGCCCTTGATGCACTGCTGATCGACGCCCCTGTAACCAAGTGCTCAACCGTCACCCGCCTGTTCCACGCCGCTGAAGCGGGCGCCGTTGTTCTGCAAACGGACACCCAACTGTCACCGCCACCGGGCGCCATCATGCCGGGCCGGCCGAACGAACCTGAACTGATCGACCCGGCCCAGGTGCCCACGCGGTCGCCCTTCACACTGGAGGGCCGAGCCGCCTTGCTGCACGCGATCTGCCACATCGAGTTCAATGCCATCAACCTGGCACTGGATGCCGTCTGGCGCTTTGCGGGCATGCCCGACGCCTTCTACCGGGACTGGCTGCGGGTCGCGGCAGAAGAGGCCTACCACTTCTCCTTGCTGCACGACCATTTGCAGACCCTGAGCCCAAACGGCGACACACCCTACCGCTACGGCGATTTTGCGGCGCACGACGGCCTGTGGGCCATGTGCGACAAGACGGCTGGCGACATCACTGCGCGCATGGCGCTGGTGCCCCGCACACTGGAGGCCAGGGGCCTGGATGCCACGCCGCTGATACAGGCCAAGCTGCGCAAAGTGGGAGCCCTGAACGCCAAAGGCCACTCGCTCGCACCCGATGCCCTGGTGCTGTGCGACCTGCTGGACATCATCCTGCGCGACGAGGTGGGCCATGTGGCCATCGGCAACCATTGGTATGGCTGGCTGTGCCGACAACAGGGGTTGGACCCCATTGCCCACTACCGCACGCTGGCCCAGCACTACCAGGCACCGCGACTGAAGCCCCCCTTCAACGAGGCAGCCCGCAAACGCGCGGGGTTCACCGACACCGAGTTGGCCTATTTACTGACCGCTGGATGACTGCCAGCTGACTGTGCTCTGACACCAGAGATCAGGGTTAACCCTTGTATCGAACCATGACAAGGGTTAACCCTGAGTCTTTTGAGGCCATTCAGGGTTGACCCGTAAGTATTCGGTAAAACCCGCTGCCTAGCATCCCCCTCAACCCTTGGGACCCGAGTGAAGCAGCCTGTGCATCGGGCCGCTGCACGGTCTGACAGGGGTCAACTTCTACGAAGGGGCACCCATGGATATGGAATTGGCGAATCGGATCGCGAACCATCCGAAATACCAAGAACTGAAAGCCAAGCGATCAAGCTTCGGCTGGATCCTGACCGCACTGATGATGATCGTGTACTACGGTTTCATCCTGCTGGTCGCGTTCAACAAAGAGTTTCTGTCTCAGAAACTGGGAGCAGGTGTGATGACCATGGGCATGCCGGTAGGCCTGTTCGTGATCGTGTTCACCATCGTCATCACCGGTATCTACGTGCGTCGCGCCAACAGCGAATACGACGACCTGACCGAAGAAATCAAAAAGGCGGTCTCCAAATGAAGCGCTCCACCCAACTCATCACCACGCTGGGCCTTCTGCTGGCCAGTGCAGGCGCTTTTGCAGCGGGTGCCGACCTCGGCCAGGCTGAAAAACAAGCCACCAACTGGACGGCCATCATCATGTTCGGCGTGTTTGTGGCCGGCACCATGTTCATCACCAAATGGGCTGCCGCCAAGACACGTTCTGCCGCTGACTTCTACACCGGCGGCGGTGGCATTACCGGCTTCCAGAACGGGCTGGCGATTGCGGGCGACTACATGTCTGCCGCGTCGTTCCTGGGTATTTCCGCAGCCGTGATGGCCAGTGGTTTCGACGGCCTGATCTACTCCATCGGTTTCCTGGTGGGCTGGCCGGTCATCACTTTCCTGATGGCCGAACGCCTGCGCAACCTGGGCATGTTCACGTTTGCCGACGTGGCCGCCTTCCGCTTCGCACAGACCCCTATCCGCGTGTTTGCCGCTTCCGGCACACTCGTGGTGGTGGCGTTCTACCTGATTGCCCAGATGGTGGGCGCCGGCCAGCTGATCAAACTGCTGTTCGGTCTGGAGTACTACATCGCCGTGATCATCGTCGGTGGTCTGATGATGGTGTACGTGCTGTTCGGCGGCATGACTGCCACCACCTGGGTGCAGATCATCAAGGCCTGCTTGCTGCTGGGTGGCGCGTCGTTCATGGCGTTCATGGTGCTGGCACAGTTCGGTTTCAGCCCCGAGGCCATGTTTGCCAAGGCCATTGAAATCAAAACCGCACTGGCGGCCAAACCCCTGGTGGCAGAAGCCATGAAGGGCGGCATGGACCAGGCTGCAGCCGAAGCTGCCGTCGCCGGTAAAGCAGCCGCTGCCGGTTTCTCGATCATGGGCCCCGGCTCGTTCGTGAAAGACCCCATCTCCGCCATTTCATTCGGCATGGCCCTGATGTTCGGTACCGCTGGCCTGCCCCACATCCTGATGCGCTTCTTCACGGTGCCCAACGCCAAAGAAGCACGTAAATCGGTTCTGTGGGCCACCACCTGGATCGGTTACTTCTACATCCTGACCTTCATCATCGGCTTTGGTGCGATCACGTTCGTGCTCACCAACCCCGAGTTCCTGGATGCCAAAGGCGCGCTGAAAGGCGGCGGCAACATGGCGGCCATTCACTTGGCCAACGCCGTGGGTGGCAACGTGTTCCTGGGCTTCATTTCTGCCGTGGCGTTCGCGACCATTCTGGCTGTGGTGGCAGGCTTGACACTGTCTGGCGCATCTGCGGTGTCGCACGACATCTACGCCACTGTGCTCAAGAAGGGCAAAGTGGACAGCGCGGCTGAGCTGAAAGTCTCCCGCATCACCACCGTGTGCCTGGGCATTCTGGCGGTGACACTGGGCATTGCGTTCGAGAAGCAGAACATTGCGTTCATGGTGTCGCTGGCCTTCGCGATTGCGGCATCCGCCAACTTCCCCGTGCTTTTCATGTCTGTGCTGTGGAAAGACTGCACGACCAAGGGTGCCGTCATCGGTGGCTTCCTGGGTCTGATTTCCTCCGTGGCCCTGACCGTGGTGTCACCTTCAGTATGGGAAGCCACACTGGGCAACCCCAAAGGCTCGGCCTGGTTCCCCTACACCTCACCTGCACTGTTCTCCATGACCATCGGTTTTGTCGGCATCTGGTTGTTCTCCATTCTGGACAACAGCGAGCGCGCCAAGAAAGACCGCGCTGGCTTCCTGGCACAGCAGGTTCGTTCCGAAACCGGTATCGGTGCATCTGGCGCATCCGGTCACTGATCGGAAAGCGACTTGCTTTGACAGCCCCCTCGCTTGGGGGCTCGCAAGGCCAACCGAGACTGCTGCCGCCCGGCCGGGTGTCAGCAGTTTTTTTGCTTTCAACGTGCGTCAGATGCTCAAACTGACAATCAGCCTGCCACGAATCAACCGTTCACAACCAAGCGCACAACATGCCCAGTTCATTCGATTTCAGCCACGCACCGTTTGACTGCCTGAATGCCAACGAACGCAAGCTGGTGCGCGACACCATGGACATTGCGTACTACCCCAAGGGCGCATTGATCCTGGGGCCCGACATGGTCGCCACCCACGTGCATGTGGTCATCAAAGGCCATGTTCAACACGCCGAGGCTGGCGAGGTGGTGTCCGTGTATGGCCCGGACGACTTTTTCGCCGCGCGCGCCGCCATGGCGGGGCGCACCACGAGCGTGCTGACGGCACTCGACGAAGTCATCACCTACATGCTGCCGCAGTCCACCTTGCGCGACCTGGTGGCCGGCAACAGCCAGTTCAGTGCGCTGTTGTTTGCAGACATGTCGCGTCGCCTGTCTGCCGTGTCGGAAGGCAACAAGAACCGTGAGTTTCTGTCGCTGATGATGGTGAAGGTGCGCGATGCCTTCATCCGCAAACCCCATTTTGTAGACGGCCAGACCGATCTGGTCAGCCTGTGTGCCGACCTGTCTGCCCGAAAACTGACCAACGCACTGGTGAACGACACCGGGCCCGATGGTCAGCCACGCATCGGCATGTTCACCACCACCGATTTGCGCGATGCCCTGTTACGCCCCACACCGCCGCACCAGTTGCCCGTGCGCGAGGTGGCGCGCTTCGACCTCATTGCGGTGACGCCGGACACCGAGTTGTTCGACGCGCTGCTGGTCATGATCCGTCACCGCGTGCACCGCGTGCTGGTGCGCGACGGTGACACCATTCTGGGCGTGCTGAGCCAGTTGGACCTGATGAGCTTCATCTCCAACCACTCGCACATCATTGCGCTGCAGGTACAACAGGCAGCCGATCTGGAAGAGCTCCGGACGGCAGCTCGGCAGATGGACGGGCTGATCGGCCTGCTGCACAAGGGCGGCGTGAAGATCGAGGTCATTTCCACCCTGGTGAGCGAACTCAACAGTCAGATCTTTGCCAGGCTGTGGTCATTCGTCGCCCCGCCCGAGCTGGAAGCCAACAGCTGCCTCATCGTCATGGGCAGTGAAGGACGTGGCGAACAAATCCTGAAAACCGATCAGGACAACGCACTGATCCTGCGCGACGGCTTCGAATGGCCAGGTCTGGATGACGTGGCCCGTCAGTTCAACGACGCACTGGCCTCTTTCGGTTACCCGCCCTGCCCCGGCAACATCATGGTGACCAACCCGCAATGGCGGCAACCATTGGGCAACTTCAAGGCAACCATTGCCGACTGGCTGCTGGGTTCGCACCCCGATGGCCCCATGCATCTCGCCATCTTCATGGATGCCCGTGCGGTGGCAGGCGATGTGGCCTTGCTGCAGGCCGCACGCGAGCACCTGGACAAGCTGTTTGGTGGCAACCAGGCCCTCTTGGCACGGTTTGCCGGGGCCATCGAACAGTTTGCCGAGCCCGGCACCTGGTGGGACCGGCTGACCACACTGCGCGGCAAAGACGAACAAACCTTCGACCTGAAGAAGCTGGGCACCTTCCCCATCGTCCATGGCATCCGCGCGCTCGCGCTGGAACACCATGTGGACGCGCTGCGCACCACGGAACGCATCCACCAGCTGGCCGGACGCGAACTGCTGGACGGCCCACTGGCGCGTGACCTGATCGACGCGCTGCAATTCCTGATGAGTCTGAAACTGCGAAACAACCTCCGCCAGGCCGAGATGGGCGAAGCCGCGCACAACCAGGTTCGCCTGTCCGATCTGGGCACCCTGGAGCGAGACTTGTTGAAAGACTCGCTGGCCATCATCAAGCGCTTCAAGCAG
The DNA here is from genome assembly GCA_002344885.1 of Comamonadaceae bacterium UBA2334. Lineage (GTDB taxonomy): Bacteria > Pseudomonadota > Gammaproteobacteria > Burkholderiales > Burkholderiaceae_C > UBA2334. The sequence continues at coordinate 17,694 of DDUQ01000098.1, read as the reverse complement.
CACCTGCGCACACATTTCAAGCTGGAGTCGCTGTGAACCACCGCCAGACAACGGAGATGCCATGCTCCACGCAGTGAAGCGCGCCTGGTGGCGCAACCGGCTGAAGGACCCCGCCTATGCCTTCCTGTTCGACCCGCCACCCGCCGACGAATGGGTCAGCATCGATTGCGAAACGACGGGACTGGACCGTGAGAGGGACCACATCATCAAAGTAGGCGCCGTGCACATACACGGCCAGCGCGTGATGACCAGCCAGCGGCTGGAGGTTTTGGTCAAGCCCTCCGATGCCAACCGCTCGCCGATGTCTGCCGACAGCGTGCGCGTTCACCAGCTGAGAGAGGCTGACCTCGCTGAACTGGGACAGGATCCGCTGGATGTGGCCAGGCAGGTGCTGCAGTTCATCGGGTCACGGCCGTTGGTTGGCTACTACCTGGAATTCGACATTGCGATGTTGAACCGGCTGGTGCGGCCGCTGATCGGCATTCCCTTGCCAAACGAGCAGATTGAAGTGTCGGGCCTGTACTACGACCACAAGTACAAGCAAAACCCGAACTCGCACATCGACCTCCGGCTGGCCACGCTGATGAATGATCTGGCCCTGCCCGAACGGGCTGCCCACAACCCCATTAACGACGCGACCATGGCGGCCCTGGCTTTCATCAAGCTGCAGGCTCTGGCAGGTCGTTGAGTTCTTTCATGTGGTTGCAGAAAACTCGTCGAACAGCAAGTCGATACAGTCGGCAAGGTCCTGATCATTCAAGAGCAGTGCGCCCAGTGCCGATTCCCCACCCTTGATCCATTCTTGCCCACCGTGAAGCCTGGCATGCCGCTGAATAGCCAAATCAGTGATGAGCATCATGGCGATGAGCCGCACGGGTTCGCCCGTCTCTGACGGGTCGAGGAAGATTTTGTAGTCGTGATGGCAGCGTATGGATTTGCAGAGGATTGGACTCAGGCCCCAGCTCTTAGCCATCATTGCACCGATTTGTGCATGATCGATTCCGTGGTTGCGAAACTCAACCTCAGTGAACGGCAGGATTGGCTCATCATTCGCCGCCTTCAGCGTGCTGGCGTAATTCGGAAATCGATGCATCAGCAACGGCAATCCGATGTCGCAAAACAAACCAAATGACCTGGCGAGCTCAAGGTTGACACCACCTAACTCCTTGGCCAGACGATGCATGCCCATGCTTCGCTTGTCTGCTGTATCCCAAAACCTCGTGAGGTTGACGTTTGGAAAAACCAGAGCCTGACGGATCAACACGCGTTGCAACAACATCTCAAGCTTGAGGACACCCAGCATGCTCACGGCTTGAGGAATGCTTTCGATCGACCGACTCAAGCCAAACATAGGTGAGTTGACCATCCTCAGAACCGAAATGCTCAGGGCTGCATCACCACTGACGATCTTCCCAATGCTGACCGGATCACCATCAGGATCAGCCAATTTCTCACGCAGATCACTCAAAACTCTCGGACATGCGGGGATGGTCATGCTGCTGATGACATCGACATCAATCTGATGTGACCGCATTTCGTGAACTTTTTGGGGATCGATAGACATGTGGTTCGCTTGATTTTTGACATTAAATAAGATATTTTGTCATTTATACATGAAAACTCCCGCTGACCTCTGCTCCCCGGCGGCCACCCAAACTCCCCCACCTGAGTTGATCGGGGACGGGAGATAAACGCTGCTGCCTCTGGCACGTATAGGCAGGACAGAAGTTCTGGCTTTCCACGAGGGAAGACCAAGGAGTGAATGTCTTGAAACCCAACCAACAGGCCACCGTCTACCCGCTGTTGGAGCGTGGCAACACTCAGCGCGAGATTGCATGCATCACAGGAATCGACCGCAAGACGGACAGGAGCTACCAGCGCCGCTGGCTGGCTGAGATATCAAATTCCCCGGGGTGGCCGCCGGCTCGGATGACGCTGCCTGGCGATGCTGGTGGTGTGAGTCAGGCCCTGCCATGCCGTGCGACCTTCACTCCCTATCTTTATAAATTTCAGGTTTGAAGGGCAGCCCGAACACGGGCTCAATTTGGCGGCCTATCTCCCGGGCTCGCTGTTGGCCACTGCCTGCGCCATCCACGATGGCCTTGGCCACCGCCACGCCCAAGGCCCGCAAATCATCCTGCGTCACCCAATGGTCAAAGCCTGCACGGCCATAGGTCGTCTCCAGCGTGATGGCGTTCACCGAATCCTGTTTGTGCGTCCACCACCAGGTTTCAGGGAACCAACTGTTCAGAAACCCGGCACCGCCATCTTCCGGAGGCTGCTCGATGCGTCCGTCGTAATGGCGTGCCACATCCCGGATGAATGCCAACTGGGTGGCCCACAACGCCCGCTGTGCGGGCGTGTAACGCGCCGGGTCGCTGCCGAAGTGTGGAAAGAAAAAAGCCGCCGTGTCTGGTGCCGAATTGGAGGAATGCAGATTCAGCGCCAGGGTCACCGGTGCCCGGGCGTCCAAGGCGACGGGCACCATGGCGTACTGGTTCAGCACGCGGTTCTCGTGCGGTGCATCGGCGTCCAGCCACAAACCACCCTGGGTGTTGCGCCACTGGTTCTCCAGGTTCACGCTGGCGGCATTCGTGCGGTAGTTGCCCAGCAGCACGCCATCCGGGTTGTGCATGGGCACAATCTGGAACACATGGCGCTGCCGCAGCGTGCGGCCCAACTCGTCATCGGCCAGCACCGTGCGAATCAGCCCTTCCAGCAAGTAGGAAGGGCCGGTTTCTGCAGGGTGGGTTCTGGCATGGATCCAGACCGTCTGGCGTGGCGTGACCACGCTGTCATCGGCCAGGGTCAGCAAAGTCAGCGGCTGACGAAAGGCGGGCGATTCCCCCAGCGGGCGCATCTTCACAAACGGGCTGACGGCAATGCCATCCAGAAAAGCCGCCAGGTCCTGCGTGGTGTAGGGGAAGGTACGCGCCACCCAGACGGTGGACGCATCGAAGCGTTTGGTGACGGTGAGGCGACAACTGTCAGGCACCGCCACCACGCACCCCGATGCCAGCGTGACCTCGCTTTCCTCGAAATGTTGCCACCGCTTCCCGTCGTAGGAAAACACCGGCACAAAATAATGCGGGAATCCCAACCGCGTGAAGACCAGTTGCAACGGCTGGCCAACTGGCACATCATCCGCCCGCACATGCCACCAGGTGCGAAAGCTGTTGGGCAGGCTGGCGTTATCGTTGTCATTGCGAAGTGCCAGCTCCCACGCATGGCCACTGGTGTCGAGTGCCTTCACCGCACCGATGCTGCCAGACTCGAAATTCGCCGAAAACCGGGGACGAACGCTGTCCGTCCCGCCACAGGCCACCAGCAACGCCCCGACCACCACAGCCCCCATGCCCGCAATGAACCACCGGACAGCGGTGCTCGTGATTCGGCTCAACGTCATGGTGCGGATCCTTTCAGGCGGTACAAGGTACTTCGGGCCTGCATCGTACCGCCCGTTTGCGACTGCCTGCGGTTGGGAGCCCGGCACACCAACCGCACCTCAACCGCACCCCGCCGCGATAATTCGACATGACTTCCACTGCCACTGCTGACTTCAGCACACTCCCCCTCTCACCCCCCACACTGGCCAACCTCGCCACGCTGGGCTACACCGCCATGACGCCCATCCAGGCGGCCAGCCTGCCCACCGCGCTGCAAGGCCGGGACATCATTGCGCAGGCAAAAACCGGCAGTGGCAAGACAGCCGCCTTTGGCCTGACCCTGCTGGCCAACCTGAAGCTCGGTCGCGCGGCTTACACCGCCCCGGGTGAAGGCCCTGACACCGACCCCCGCGCCCCTGGCACCGAAGGCTACAGCAACCTGCGGGTGCAAAGCCTGGTGCTGTGCCCGACACGGGAACTGGCCGACCAGGTCACCACCGAAATCCGCCGCCTGGCCCGTGCGCAGGACAACATCAAGGTCGTCACCCTGTGCGGGGGCGTGCCCCTGCGCGGGCAGTTGGCCAGCCTGGGACACGGCGCGCACATCGTCGTCGGCACGCCGGGCCGGGTGATGGACCACCTGGAACGTGGCAGCCTTGACCTGGCGTTCGTCAACACGCTGGTGCTGGACGAGGCCGACCGCATGCTGGACATGGGCTTCTTCGACGACATCGCCAAAGTGGCGCAACACTGCCCGAAGGCACGCCAGACGCTGCTGTTCTCAGCCACCTACCCGGAGGGCATTGCCCAGCTCAGCAGCCGGTTCATGCGCGACCCTGTGACCGTGAAGGTGCAGGCCCAGCACAGCGACAACCAGATCGAACAGCACTGGTACGAGGTGACCGACAGCCAGCGCCTGCACATCGTCGGGCGGCTGCTGGCCCACTTCCGCCCGGACAGCACCCTGGCGTTTTGCAACACCAAGGCCCAGTGCCGTGATCTGGTGGACGTGTTGCGCGCCGAAGGACACAGTGCATTGGCCCTGTTCGGCGAACTGGAACAGCGCGAACGCGACCAGGTGCTGGTGCGCTTTGCCAACCGCAGCTGCTCGGTGCTGGTGGCCACAGACGTGGCGGCGCGAGGGCTGGACATTGCCAACCTCGCCTGTGTCATCAACGTCGACGTGACACCCGATCCCGAGGTCCACATCCACCGCATCGGCCGCACGGGTCGCGCCGGTGAAAGCGGGCTGGCCCTCAACCTGGCCTGCCTGGACGAAATGGGGCATGTGGGCAAGATCGAGGTGCTGCAAAAACAGGAGACCACCTGGCGACCGCTGACCGAACTGGTACCCACCGGTTCTGGCCCACTCATTCCGCCGATGGCCACCCTCCACATCCAGGGAGGTCGCAAGGAAAAAATTCGCCCCGGCGACGTGCTGGGCGCACTGACCGCCGACCTGGGCTACACCCGTGAGCAAGTCGGCAAAATCAACGTGAACGACTGGTCCACCTACGTGGCGGTGGAACGCGCCATTGCACAGCAGGCTGCCAGCCGCCTGAACGCCGGGCGCATCAAAGGCAAAAGCGTGAAGGCGCGGGTGCTGGAAGACTGATCGGCGACCTGCTGCGAGGCCAATGGCGCGTTGCCTATCCAGCCCATCGGTGCGTGGGCTGAGTGCCACCTGCAAGGCACCGATGCTGGTAGAGTGCCTACTGTGACCAACACCCTGTTCGACCTGCTACCGATCGGTGCCTACCGCTCGACCGAAGATGGACGCATGTTGCGTTCGAACCAGGCATTGGTAAGGCTGAACGGGTACGAAACCGAGGCCGAGCTCATCGACGGCGTGAACAACATTGCTCTGGAGTGGTACGTCAACCCAGGCAGGCGTGAAGAATTCATTGCGCTGATGAAGCGCGACGACGGTATCACCAACTTTGTGTCCGAAATCTACTGGCACAAGTCACGCAAGCGCGCATGGATCCGAGAGAACGCGCATGTGGTCAGAGGCGACGATGGCGATGTGCTTTACTTCGAAGGCACCGTCGAAGACATTTCTGCACAGCATGAAGCCCAGCTTGCGCTGACCCGCAGCGAACGCCTGCTGAGGGAACTCGCCGATCAGGTGCCGGGCATGCTCTACCGCATCGTGAACCCACCTATCGGCCCCAAACGCTACCTATTCGTCAGCTCCGGTGCGCGCGAGTTGTACGGCGTCGAGCCGGCTGACCTGCTGGCCAACGGCTCGCTGTTGCGTGACATGAGACACCCCGACGACCAGCTGCGTGTGCAGGAGGCTGTAGCCCTTGCTGTTCAAAACCGAGCACCGATCGACATTGAATTCCGCATCGTCCTGCGCGATGGCAGTTTGAAGTGGGTGCACATGAGCTCGAACTTCGCGGGAGAAGATGAACACGGCCAGGTGCGCAACGGCATCATGCTGGACGTGACAGCCCGCAAACTGGCCGAGGCGGAAGCAGATGCCTCCGAAGCCCGATGGAAGCTGGCCCTTGACAGCACCGGCGACGGTGTCTGGGACTGGCACATCCAGGCCGGGCGCGAGTACTACTCGCAACGCTACAAAGAGATGTACGGCTACAGCACCGACAAGGTGTGGCAACCAGGCGACGGCTATACCGACATCGTCCACCCCGACGACCTGGCCCAGTTGCAGAAGGACCAGCAGGCCTACTTCAACCACGAAACCCCGACCTACAGCAACGAGCACCGCGTGCGCTGCGCCGATGGCAGCTGGAAGTGGGTGCTGACGCGCGGCATGGTGATTGAGTGGGACGCACAGGGCCAGCCGGTACGCATGATCGGCACGCACACCGACATCTCGGACCGCAAGGCATCGGAAGAAAAAATCTGGCACCAGGCCCATTTCGACGCCCTCACAGGCCTGCCCAACCGGCGCACGCTGCACCAACGGCTGCAGGCAGCCATGGCCAGCCCACCGGAATCACCGGCACCACGGGCGCTGGTGTTCATTGACCTGGACCATTTCAAGGAAGTCAACGACACGCTCGGGCATGACAGCGGAGACCAGCTGCTGAAGGAGACCGCCCAGCGGATTCAGTCCTGTCTGGCAGCTCAGGACACAGTTGCCCGGATGGGGGGCGATGAATTCACCGTCCTGCTTCAGGCAGTGCCGCCCCAGCATGAACTGGAGGCGCTGTTGGGCCGCCTGTTGCACACCTTGTCTGCGGCCTACGACCTGGGTGGCGAAAAGGTGTATGTCGCGGCCAGCATGGGCATTGCGCTGTACCCACAGGACGCCACCGATGTCACCAGCTGGCTCAAGCACGCCGACCAGGCGCTGTACGAAGCCAAGAACTCCGGACGCAACCGGTACAGCTTTTTCACGCCCAGATTGCAGGCAGAAGCCCGTGAACGGATGCGCCTCTCGGCAGACCTGCGCGTGGCGCTGACAACAGGCCGACTGGAGCTGGTGTACCAACCCATCGTCGACCTGAAAAGCGGCGCCATTCACAAAGCCGAGGCGCTGCTGCGGTGGCACCACCCCGAGAGGGGACCGGTTCCACCTGACAGGTTCATCCCCATCGCCGAGTCCAACGGCATGATCGTGGACATCGGGGAATGGGTGTTCAGGCAAGCGGCCCAACAGGTTCAGCAGTGGCGCCACACCCTGCACCCAGACTTCCAGGTGAGTGTGAACACGTCCCCGGTTCAGTTCCAGGCCGGTCCGCTTGCATCGTGGGGCGAGACGCTCAGCCGCATGGGCCTGCCGGGCCGTTGCATCGGCGTGGAAATCACCGAAGGGCTGTTGCTCAAAGCATCCGATGCCGCTTCATCCCGGCTGCTGGAACTGGAGCGGGCCGGTCTGCAGATTGCGCTGGACGACTTCGGCACCGGCTACTCGTCGCTGGTTTACCTGCAGCGCCTGTCGATCGACTTCCTCAAGATTGACCGGGCGTTTGTCCGCAACCTGACCCCTGGCGGCACGGACCTGGCGCTGTGCAAGGCCATCATCGTGATGGCGCATGAACTGGGCGTGCAAGTGGTGGCTGAAGGCATCGAAACAGAAGACCAGCGGGCGATGCTGGCCGCTGCCGGTTGCGACTTCGGGCAGGGCTACCTCTTCTCGCGCCCGGTTTCTGAGTCCGCTTTTGAAGAGATGTGCCGAAAATGATAGCCTTGACTGCTTTCGGGTACGCTGCAAGCATTGGAAATACTCAGTTTGCTCAGTATGCATAATGCGATCGAGTCCATTGGTAGTTGAACAGAAACATGTTCCATACGATAGGAAAATTGATAGGGAGAAGGCGTTGCATGCTTCAATTTCGTCTGTGATTCTTCTGATCACGTTTTGTGTTTGGAGCAGCGCATTCAGTCAACCCACGTTGAATGAGGCAGCCATCGTTCAAAGCTTAAAACCACAGGCAAAAACACGTTCACTCAGTATCGAACGCACACCAACAGACACGAAGTCAACATTTTCAGGTCACACCGCACCCGGATCCGAAGCCAACACTGGTCCGGGTTCAGCGCAACCCCAAGTTAGCCAAACGATTGCTGCTGAAAGCTCGAAATCGGTTCAACTCCCGCGTCCTGAACTGACGTTGGTGATTCAATTCACCATCAATTCTGCGGACATACAAGCGCAAAGTTTCGACCAATTGAACACATTGGCACGGGCCATGCAAACACCTGAATTGAGGCCATTTGACTTTTTGGTCGAAGGCCACACAGACAGCTCAGGGAACCCTGCTACCAACCTGAAGCTAAGTGAAAAAAGGGCTCAATCAATCAGCCGGTACCTGCAGTCGCGCGGTATAGCACCGGATCGCATTCATCCCATTGGACTGGGATCCAGCCGTCCGTTGGCTGGACTGCCTGCCAATGCACCTGCAAACCGACGAGTCATCATCGCTACCCGCATATGAACCACAACTATTGCTCTGGCGCGGTTGCTCGCCTGTCAGCGTTCCTGCCCAAGTTGGCAGTCATTGGGTGGATTTCGATCATTTGCTTGGCCAGTTCTGGCGTCTATGCTGGCCCACCGACTGGTCATGCCCTGATCATCACCATTGGAATTTATGAAGACAGGGCACTGGTCTCTTTACCAGGGACCCGCGCGGATCGGGAATCTGCCCGCCAGATCGCAACTGGCATGCAGATTCCAGAGAAAAACATAATCTGGTTGAGCGACACGGAAGCGACAGGCGTAGGCATACGTGAAGCCTTGACCCGCCTGAACCGACGCGTCATGCCGGGTGATCGGGTGTATCTGCATTTTTCTGGCCACGGGGTTCGCCGGTACGATCCTTCAATCAAAGCCTGTACAGAAGCTTTTCTCGCACATGATGACAAACCTGACAGTCAACTGAGCAACTCCGAACTGGCTACTCTCCTTGAACCCATTGCCCGAAAGACCGACAAACTATTTGTCATGTACGACGCTTGCCATTCAGGCGGGATGACGACAGCCAGCAGGAGACCGACGCGCAGTTGGACAGCACTGGCTGATGCCGGGACACTTCGCCCGCGATCAGCGCCAACGGAAGACAGATGCACCATTGCATCAAACATCCGTACACGCAACCTGTTGGTCGAACAAACAGAGCGTGGAGCCCTCCCACAGGACATTGTGTACCTCGCCGCAGCTCGCCCTGACGAGATCAGTCTGGATGACGAAGTCAAAGGTGGCCTGGCAACCCAATATGTACGTGACTGCATGCTCAAAGACGCTGTGGATTCAAACGGCTCTAGCACCATTGATATTGGCGAAATCAAAGCATGCGCACAAGCCAAAATCAATGCGCGACTGGAGAAGGACGACACATTCAAACCGCACAACCTCGTACTCGATGGCAACCCTGCGTTCGTGCCAGCTTGGTTTGACAAGCCCTTGTCAGCACAGCCCACATCCAAGCCATTTTCTGCACAAGCTGCATTGATGGAAATCTTCAATCAGAGCAATGGCAAACTGGCCCCAGTCGTGAAACCAAACAAGTCGATGTTGCGTATCAACCATGACGCATTGGAGCTCTACATAAACGCAGACAAACCTGGTTGGCTTTACGTGTTTGCAGCAGGTACAGACGACAAACACCTCAACCTGCTGTTCCCAAATGCCGTTGACCAAGCTCACCGGATCGAGGCCAAACAAAACTTGACCGTGCCGCGCGCCCACTGGAAGCTTGCAGCCCGGGGACCTCAAGGTATCAACCGTGTCATGGTCGTGCAGACACCCTCCCCCCTCCCGGCCGATTTGTTCACCGGACAAGGGCAAGGAGATTTCCTGTTCATTGCAAACAAATCCGCGACACGTGCCAAACTCGCACAGGCCTTGTCTGCTTCATCCGAATCTGGTTGCGCTCAAGCAGATGAATGCATTCGCGGCTTTGGCGCAACTTTGATGGACATCACCGAAACACCATGAAAAGCTTCCCCACAACTGTTTTTGTGCACTTGCGCGCAGCAGCGCTGTCAACATTTATGAGTTGTGCAGCCCTGGGCTCCCAAGCTGCGACCTGGCAAATCGTCAATGAAGCCGAAATGCTCGAGTACGGCGGACCACAGGGTTTTGATGCACCCGCACCACTTCGAACCCGGAGTGTGCAACCGTCCATTGAGCTCATCAGTCCCGTCCCCAGCCAAGACGGAAAGGTCAACGTACCATTTCCTATTCAAGTCAAGTTTTTGACGACAGCTGGCAGTTTCATCCGGCCAGACACCCTCCGTATCCTTTACGGTGCGATGAAGTTCGATGTGACAGACCGTATGCGGGCACTCATACAAATCACGCCAAATGGATTTCAGGTTGACAACGCAGACATCCCCAAGGGCAAACACCGTTTGTTGATACAAGTCAAGGATGACAAAGACCGGGTGGCCGAAAAAGACATACGGTTACAAGTTGAGTAAAACTGAAGAGTGGCGTCAGGTCTTTTCCCCTTATTTCTTCAAACGTTTTTCACCTTGTCCAAACATGAGCACACTGGTTCCCCCCCCTCAATTCCGAGTCAAAAAATGTCAGCAACGCACCCTGCGCGGTCTTGTCGTAACGGCTGCCTGCCTGAGTTTTCTTGGCTGTGCTGGTCAGCCAGCCTCGGAGAATGAGGCATCTGCTTCTGCAGCCGCGTCAGAATCCAAGTCCACGCAAGGTGACATGCGTTTCATCGACATACAGAGCTTTGACCAACGCCTTGGCCAGTCTTTAGGGTCTGGTGTGGAATCTGTGTCGGTAACGTTTTACGATCGACTTACACCCAGCCAGTTGCCTGATCGATTGCAAAAGTGGATGGCCGCAGTGGAAGCCAACGGCGGAAAAGTCAACGTGCAGCAACCACCGTCCAGCACTGGCATGACAGCAAAAAGTCCATTTTTGGTGGTCAGTGGACTCGTATCTTTGTGGAGCGCCAAGAAAGCATTGGATGAGATCCAACGCAAACGCGAATTCACGAGTGCTGGAAAATACGATGCCGTCATACGCCTTGTGCCGGACTCAGCAGGCAATCACTTTATCCAGACCATCACTTTCAACAAGCGTGCCGGTCCATAATTTTCGTGAGTTTCTAACGCTGCACGGTGTACCGCAAAATGGCAACATAGTTATCTGCATTCGGAGGCTTGCCAAGCACCATCAAGTCGCCCGCAATCTCTGTTTTGAGTTGACTGCTGAACGTGTTGCCTGATTTGTCAAAGTGGATCCACTTGTCCCCTTGTACAAAAGCCATGTCAGTAAAGTGCTGACTATCAATGACAAAGGCATAAGTCCTTTGCGTTTTCAGGAAATGATGCAAAGGTGCCTTGCTCACCTTGGCCAAGCCTACTGGCAAATCAAACGTATGCACCAAAGTGCCTTCAAAGTCCGCTGCTTTGATCGTATCCCACGTTTCAAAAGGTGATAAATGCTGATTGAAATGTGTATTCGGTAAATGCGGCAGTGCGTTGAATTCTTGCAAAGAAATCTTGGGTGTCTTTTGTAACTGCCACCTATGATCAACTGGATAGTGAGTAAAAGCCAACTGCTCAGGCGGCACCAGAAAAAAAGCCTCTGACAGCACTTTCTTGAACGTGCCACCATCCACGTAGCCAGCTCCCCAAGTGGTGTCAATCATTCGCCACTCCCCATCAATGTGTACGGCGGTCCACATGTGATTGGGCTTGGCATCTGACGCAAATGCCCTGGCTGCCCCAAAACCCTTGGCGTGCCCTGGAATGTTCTGAACCTTCAAGCCAGCATGTCCCGCCAAGTCAGAAAACAATGAGGCATAGCCCTCGCACACACTGATCCTTTTAGCCAACACCTCATCCGCACTGACTTTGACTTCACGGCCTGACAGATAGCTCTCCACGTCATAGGTCACACGGTCTGCGATCCACCTGTAAATGGCCCGAAGTTTTTCACGCTCGGTGCTGAATGGCTTGGTCAAGTACTGCGCCAACGTCTGACTTGACTTCTCAACGTGTGCAGGCGCAGCGAGCGCGTGCGCGTCCACAACCGCCCTGCGCTCAGGCGTCAACTCTCTGGCAAAACTGTGGCTGCTGCAACAAGCAACCAAACCACCCAGCACCGCAGTGCGAAAAAGCGCCAGAAGCATGAGCCAACCCCCTACGTAAGACTGTGAATACTGTGCCAACAAAAATGTCCGGATCGATCATAGCGGCCAGAGCAAGACGTAGGGCACTTTCACATGACCGAATTTCATGCAGATCAATCAACGATGTCAACTCCCCCAAATGGGGGATGCCATGCGCCCTATGGTCTGGTAACCTGTTGAGCGGTCGGATGAGACCTCTCAAAACAATCACCTCACAAACATCATGTCCAATCTTTTCTTCGCTTCACCAAGCTCCAAAACAATCGCCCCCATGTGGGTTCTCACCACCCTGGTAGCTGCCTCCTTGGTTGCGTGCGGCGGCGGTTCGGACACGCCTGTTGCTTCTTGCGAACCGTTTACCGACAGTTTCAACAAGCCCGTGACGTGCGAGGAAATGCGGCAACTGTCCGGCGCAGACAAGAGTTTTGTGGACGGAGGTGATGCCGGCAGCGGTGCGGGTGATGCCGGTGCAGACGGCACCGGCGCTGATGGCGCACCCATTGCCAACATGGATCTGGAGTTTGTCGACATCAATGGCCAGAAAGTCATCACCAAAACCGATGCCAACGGCTACTACCGCATCAGCTTGCGCGGCATGAAGGCCCCGCTGGTGGCCACTGTGAAACGCGACGGCAAACCCTGGAAGTCCATGCTGGTACAAGACATTGTGCGGGCCCCTTCCAACCGGAAGTTCTACACCATCAACCTCACAGGGCTGACAGATGTGGTGGCGTCTGAGGTAGCGAAAAAGGCTGGGTTTAGCGGAGCCGATGCCCTGACACCCGCAGTGGTTAAAGCACAAGAAAAAATCGTTTCCGAGGTGGTTACCGGTTTAAATAATCAATTGCAAAACACACTGAAGTCAGCCGGTCTGGATCCAGCAACATTCAACCCGTTGACCAGTGCTTTTTTCGCAAACAAAGAAGGTTATGACAAAGTACTTGAGGAAATACCTATTACTCGAACTCAAAACGGAGAAACCATATTTGTCAATACTAAATTTGCCTTTTCACCTGAAGATTCAAGACTGTATAGGGTGTATTTAACGGATGGCACATCATATAGTCAAACCAGAAAAGTCATAGCGACAATCGGCAATGAAATTGAACGCCTTGAATACACTGACCTAAGAACCAACGCCAAGTCATACGATATATATGATCAAAATACTCGTCGGATAGAGAGCATCTCTTCATCCGGTGTTTCTTGCAAATTTACTCCCCCCGAAATTTCATTTTTTTCGATTGAAGCTGCAAATATTTCAGTTGGCCAATCATTATCCACTCCAGCAAGTAATCGGAATTGCAGTGATGGTAGCTCAACACCAGTCTCCGCAAGTTCATTGATTCTGGATGGTTACGAGAAAATAACCACGGCCGCAGGCACATTCAACACCCGGGTCTGGAAACGCGAAGATACGTCATTTAGAACGATATTCTATCTCGATGTCGTAATGAACAGGATCGTTATTTCCAAATCAATCAACCTTTCCACCAATGTCACAAGTACTTTACAAGAGTTGATGTCTTTCTCGATAAAAAATTATCCTAAAAGTTCGCTTGCTCCCACTTCGCCGCCTACCGGCGGTAACATCCTGTCCGCCAATCAACTGCGTGGCGATTTAGAAAGTACTTGCGAGCGCACGGGTGTTGGTAGATCTGAGAAGACTATTGCAACTTTCACGCCCAATGCAGACGGCACTGTCAATTTGGCAGCAAGAAATTTCGAGTACTCAGCCTCTGAAGTCTGTACAGGTGCCAACACCATTGCAACTGAAAATGGAGTCATCAGATTGACTGGGTCGAAACAAACCACGGATGGGCTCACGGTGCAGAAGATAGAAATCAGTGTCACGTCGCCAGTTGCTGCGACTGTCAAGCAAATCCTTTATCCGGTTGGCACCAACGGCATCAGGGTAGGAAATGGGGATGGCAGCAGAGATGCCGACGGTTACCCCAATACGCTGGAAACCGATATTGATAGATTCCTGTAATTTGTTTCGCTGCTCTTTGTCTCAACACTGGCCGCGAGTAACGCTGGGAGTGCGATGCATTACCCGTGTCTTGACAGACCGAGTCAGTAGCCAGCGTCACCCCCTCGGGTGATGCTGGGCATGCAGCGTTTTCAACCGCTCGCGCGCCACATGCGTGTAAATGGTCGTGGTGGAAATATCGGCATGGCCCAGCAGCATCTGCACGGCGCGCAAATCGGCCCCGTGGTTGAGCAGGTGGGTGGCAAACGCGTGCCGCAAGGTGTGCGGCGACAGGGCGGTGACGATGCCAGCCGCCTGCGCATGCTTTTTCACGATCATCCAGAACGCCACGCGCGTCATGCCGGCCCCCCGGCCCGTCACGAACAGGTCTTCGGTCTGCTGGCCCGCCAGAATGGCCGGGCGGGCCTGTGACAGGTAGCGCTGAATCCAGATTTCTGCTTCCAGGCCGAAGGGCACCAGCCGCTCCTTGCTGCCTTTGCCGAAAGTGCGCAGCACGTGATCCTTCAGGCTGACCTGGTAGGTTTTCAGGCCTACCAGTTCGCTCACCCTCAACCCGCTGGCGTACATCAGCTCCAGCATGGCGCGGTCGCGCAGACCCAGGTCGGTACCGACATCGGGGGCTGCCAGCAGCGCCTCCACCTGCCGCTCGGTCAGGGTTTTGGGCACCCGCATCGGTTGCTTGGCCGAGAGCATCTGCAACGTGGGGTCGGCCTGTATGCGCCCTTCACGCAGTGCCCAGCGGAAGTAGCGTTTGAACACCGTCAGCCGGCGGTTGGCAGTGGTGGCTTTGGTCTGTTCGTGGCGGTGTGCGAAGTAGGCGTTCAGGTCGCCCACCGTCGTGTCGTCCAGGTTGCGTCCTTCAGACGCATGCTTCAACCACCCGGCATACAACACAAGATCCTGGCGGTAGGCCTCCAGCGTCAGCCGGGCCAGCCCCGCCTCCATCCAGAGGCTGTCGATGAAGGCGTCGATGGCTTGCAGGCTCTCCTCGTTGCGCAACCCCTGTGTTCCCTTGCCTGCACGGCGAGACCGGCCACGCTGAACCAAACCACCCCCCATCGCGCCAAGTCAGTTGAGCGTGAGCTTCTGGTCAGCCACCACTTTTCTGTACACCTCGAACTCGGCCTTGATCTGCTCGGCAAACTGTTCGGGCGTGTTACCCAGCACGATGGAGCCCGTGTCTTCAATGCGTTTCTTCACCGCAGGGTCAGCCAGCGCTTGCCGTGCTGCCGCACTCACCTTGTCCACCACGTCTTTGGGCAGGCCCTTGGGCCCCAGGATGCCGTAGTAGGCCATGCGGTTGACGGGCTCGAGCCCCACTTCCTTGAACGTCGGCACGTTGGGCAACTGCGGCAGCCGCTGGGGCGCCGCCACCACGATCGGCACCAGGCGACCGGACTGGATGAACGGCAGCGCGGACGGCATGTTGTCAAAAATGATCGGCACCTGGCCACCTACCGTGTCGTTCAGCGCGGGCCCTGCGCCCCGGTACGGAATGTGGGTGATGAACACACCCGCCAGGCTCTTGAACAATTCAGTCTGTAGATGACCGATGCCACCGGTCCCCGACGAAGCATAGGCATGCTTGCCGGGTGATTTCTTCAACTCGGCAATGAAGCCGGCAAAGTCTTTGGCAGGGAAGCTGGGGTGCACGGCAATCACATTGGGCGTGGCAGCCAGGTTGATGATGGGCGTGAAATCGGTCAGCGGGTTGTAGGGGTTTTTGGGGTTGATGGCCGGATTTGCCGCTGTGGTGGACACCGTGGCCATGCCGAGCGAATAACCATCAGGCGCAGCGCGTGTGGTTTCGAGCGCACCCACCACGCCGCCGCCACCCGCCTTGTTTTCGACGATCACCGACTGACCCAGCGCCTTGCCCAACGGTTCTGCAACGGCACGGGCCACGATGTCGGTCGTGCCACCCGGTGCAAAAGGCACCTGCAATTTGACTGGCTTGTTCGGATATGCCTGCGCCCAGGCAGCACCCGAAACCGCAGCAGCAAGAACCACCGCACCACCGACGAAAACCTGACGACGCAACACCATGATGAACTCCTTTGAGAAAAAACGGATCGCTGCCCAACGCATGTCAACGCAAACGGCCACGCAAGCGCCTGGCTGGGCCCGGCAGGCAGATGAAGACAAGGCCAACAACATGCGCGATAAGCGGAGCATCTTAGACCCGGGCGATTCCCTTGTCTGTACCGGAAAACCCATGGTCGGGTCACTCAAGCGTCAGATGGACACAGCCAACCGCACGACCGGATCGGTATGCTTGCAGCCGTGAACTTTGCCCAACTGCTCTTCCCCGACTTTTCGCTCATCCTCGTGGGCTACCTGCTGTGCCGCTTCACCGCGCTGAACCGCAAGGTATGGGAGCCGGTAGAGGCGCTGGTGTACTACTTCCTGTTCCCGGTGCTGCTGTTCCAGTCCATTGTGCGCAGCCCGCTGGACCTGTCCGCCGCCAGCAGCCTGGCCGGGGCCGGGCTGACATTGGCCGGCCTGGCCATTGCCCTGAACTACGCCATGCCCTGGTGGCCGGGACTGGGAGCCGGGTTGGACCGGCGGCTGCACGCGGCCAGCGCGCAGGTGGGCTTCCGGTTCAACTCGTTCATTGCCCTGGCGCTGGCCGAGCGGGTGGCCGGGCCACAAGGGCTGCAGTTGGTGGCGGTGCTGATCGGCCTGTGCGTGCCGGTGTTCAACGTGGGCGCTGTCTGGCCGATGTTCCGGCAAAACGCACTGCGCCACCCTGGCACCCAGCGCAAAGGGTTTGCTGGCGAGCTCATCCGCAACCCGCTGATCCTGGCCACCGCCAGCGGCGTGACGGCCAACCTGCTGGGGTTCCACCTGCCTGCGTGGCTGGAGCCGACGGTGACCCGCATCGGCGGTGCCTCGCTGGCGCTGGGCCTGATGGCGGCGGGCGCAGGCATGCAGTTGGGCAGTCTGGCCGTGGCCAAGGGCATGGGTGTGGCCATTCTGGGCGTGAAACACCTGGCCATGCCCGTGATGGCCTGGGGCCTGGCCCGGCTGTTCGGACTGGATGCAGCGCAGACGGCGGTGCTGCTGATGTTCTCTGCCTTGCCCACGGCGTCGAGCTGCTACGTGCTGGCCGCCCGCATGGGCTTCAACGGGGCGTATGTGGCCGGGCTGGTCACACTGTCCACCCTGCTGGGCATGGTGAGCCTGCCGTTTGCACTGGGCATACTCATGAAACTGTAGCTATATACGCCCACCAAACAAGCGACAGAGCACATTTTTATTTGTTTTTTTCGTTCCACATCAGCACATCGAGCCGTCGCTGCGTGTGACGCGCCAGTTCGGCATCGCCCTGTGCCTGCGCCTGACGCAACTGCCACCCCAGCCAGGCCAGCAACGGTCGCGTCCAACCCTGTTCTGCGGCCGCGTCCACCCCCGCCGCCACCACAGCCGGGTTGCCATGCCCGGACCTCAGCAACACGGCGGCGGCCACCAGCCGCGACAGCGCATCGCCTGTGGGCAAAGCGGCCAGCGGGTCAGAAGACTTGGCACCGGCCAGCAAAAATCGGGCAACTGCCTGCTGGGCGGCGGGCAGCGCCTCGGCATCGCCGGCAACGGGCTGCCCCTTCAGGTAGCGCCAGTAAGCCTGCTGCGGCACCCCCATGTCGGCTTGCAGGGGCAGCACGGCTTCGCAGTCGGTGAGGGACAGCGCAGCGGCGTGCGCCGCACACTGCGCCAGCAGCACACGCGCCAGGGCATCGGGCCG
>DDUQ01000140.1:532-53722 GCA_002344885.1 Comamonadaceae bacterium UBA2334 | reverse complement strand
TCAGGAATTCGAGGGGGCTTCAGGTCTTGTCGAAGTGCCCGGTGGTGACGAACAGCGACACGCCCGCCAGCGCCACCACCCACACCAGCTGCGCCACCATGGTCATGTCCACCAGTTCCAGCACCTTGATGATGAGGCCGATTTTGTCTACGTCTCCAAAGAGCAAGGTGGTCATCAGCTTGTAGGTTTCCACGATGAACTTGCCCAGGATGCCCACGATGATGGCGACCAGCCCCACGTAGAAAAACAGCATGGTGAACCGCATGCCGTAAAGCATGGAACCTGTTGCCGAAAGAAGTTTTTCCAACTGATACCCCTGAAAAAAAGCTAAACCGCAACCGTACACACCTTCATGCATCCAATGAAGCGAAGGAAGACTGACCCATGATCCGACAAAACCTGAGCAACCTACCCATTGCAAGGGGTTGTCCCGGCCACACCTGAGACGACACAAGTTTGCAAACCGGCAGCCGACACACGGCCAACCCGCGCTATGCAAGCTTGACGTTTCAAAGGTACACGATGGAAATGACACTGTTGTGGGGGCTGAGCGTGGTCCTCATCGTCCTGGGCCTGGCGGGCACCGTGTTGCCCGTGCTGCCAGGCACCTTGCTGGTGTGGGCGGGCATCGTGCTGGGGGCTTGGATTGACGACTTCACGCGCGTCAGCGTCACCACCGTGGTGGTGATCAGCTTGCTGGGGCTGCTGGCCTGGGGGCTGGACTACGCCGCCGGGCTGCTGGGGGCCCAGAAGGCCGGGGCCAGCAAACTGGCGCTGGCCGGGGCTGCCATCGGCACCGTGCTGGGCCTGTTCATGGGCCTGGTGGGTGTGCTGTTCATGCCGCTGGTGGGTGCGGCGGTGGGCGAATACCTGGCCCGACGTGACGGCACACGCGCCGCCCACGTTGGTCTGGCCACCTGGGTGGGCATCATGCTCGGGCTGCTGGCCAAGGTGGTGCTGTCGTTCATCATGGTGGGCGTGTTTGCCGCCGCCCTCCTGATCTGACAGCCTGTTGCCATGCTTGACACACTTGCCACCTGGATTCCCGGCCAATGGGAAAAGGTACTCATCACACTCCTGCTGGTCGGGGTGGCCCTGCTGGCATCTCACCTGTGGGCCCGGTATCTGGCCCAAGGCGAAATATCAGCGGAAAAGCGCCGCATCCACCTGGTGTGGGCGCGCAACATCATCTGGTTTGCCGCCACGTTGATCATCGTGGCGGTGTGGGCATCCACCATTGCGGGCTTTGCCCTGTCGGTGGCAGCCGTGGCGGCGGCGATCCTGGTCGTCAGCAAAGAGCTGGTGATGTGCGTGCTCGGCTACCTGTATGTGACGCTGGTGCGCCCGTACAAGATCGGGGATGTCATCGAGTTCAGCCACCTGCATGGCCGGGTCGTCGACATCGACATGTTCGCCACCACCCTGGTCGAACTGGACCGGGCAGGACAGCGCACCGGCAAAGTGGCCGAGTTTCCCAATGGGCTGCTGCTGTCGCAGCCACTGATCAACTCGTCCCCCAACGGGACGTATGCCCTGCACGCCATCCGCATCCCGATGCCGGCGCGTCTGTCGCACGACCTGAGCCGGATCGAGGCCACCGCCCTGGCAGCCGCCGACCGCGCCACGGCAGACTGGCGGGACGATGCGATGGCCCATTTCCGCAAGGCATCCGAAGAAAGTTTCATTGCCCTGCCGTCAGGACAGTCCAAGGTGTCGTGGGACTTCTCAAAACCTGAGCACCTGGTGCTGGTGGTGAGGGTGGCCTGCCCGATCGGGTTGCGGGCGAAGGTGGAACAATCGGTCTTCCGCGACATCTGGCCAACACTCCAACAGGTTGATGAACCGAATTGAATGATTGACACACCTCTCGCGTGCGCACGGAGTCGTGCCACCGCGTGCACCGCTCATGGCCGGTCAGGTTTCACCGTCGAGGCATCGGCCAACACAAATGCACGCAGCTGGGCGTCATAGTCCCAGCGCTCGATCAGGCAGTGTTCGGCCAACGTGGGCTGCACTCCTGCGGCCTGTGGTGAGCGGGCCACGGCCTCACCCCAGCGAAACAGGTTCACCGAATTGGGAACGCCTGAACGGGTGCGGGCCGAGACAGCTGTGCCTGCCTGCACCACCCACAAGCGACGACCACCCTCATGCCGATGCAGCACGAACGGCAAATGGATGTGCCCGCCGAGCACCACGTCCGCCCCCGCTGCCGCCCACGCTCGCAGGGCGTACGCATGACCACGCAGCAGGTTGTGGCGCTCGCCGGGCGTGGCTACCGCCGCAGGTTGATGCACCACCACCACCCGCAACTGGCGGTGGCTGGCCATGGCCAGGAGACGGCTCACGCGATCGACCTGCGCCGCCGACACCTCGCCATGCCGGTGGCGTCGCGCCCGCGTGGTGTTGACACCGATCACCAGCACATCTTCGGTGCGGAAAACAGGCTCCAGCTCGGGGCCGAACTCGGCCAGAAATCCGGCATACGGACGGGTCGCACGTGACCACCAATCAAACAAGGGAATGTCGTGGTTCCCCGGTATCGCCACCAAATGACCCCCCAGGCGGTCAACAAACGCCTTGGCGGCACGAAACTGCTCAGGTCTGGCGCGCTGGGTGATGTC
This sequence comes from Comamonadaceae bacterium UBA2334, assembly GCA_002344885.1. Taxonomy (GTDB): domain Bacteria; phylum Pseudomonadota; class Gammaproteobacteria; order Burkholderiales; family Burkholderiaceae_C; genus UBA2334. The sequence goes on along the minus strand of DDUQ01000140.1, from coordinate 51,101 downwards.
GCCTGACAACACCAGCACGTCGGGCTGTTGCTGCACCGCCAGGGCAACCACCGCCTCCACAACCTCCGGTCGCTCCGTGCCAAAGTGAGTGTCAGACAGGTGCAGCACCACGCTCATGGAACAGCATCCGGTTGCGCAGGCGGACCAGACAGGCCCGTGGCGTGCAGCAGGTACAACGGTTTGTCGAGCACGCGGATGTCGATGGGCGTGCGCATGCGCTCCACCTCACCGTCAAACGCCACTGAAATCTGGCGGCGCCCGGGCGACAAACGGGGTCTGATGACCATGTGGTGGAATTCAAAACTTTCCACACCGGCCGCCTCGCCCAGCGTACCCATGGCACCGTGGAGCATCAGCCTGACCATGGCCCAGGTGCCGATGGGACGCAGCATCAGTGCCGCCATGCTGCCGTGGCCGGGCGTGCCCGCGACACCATCCGCAGGGTGGGCACCCAACTGGTCAAGCTGCAAGCGGTTGTTGCTGACAAACAGTGTGAGGGTCTGGACATCGCGCGCGGTCGAACCTGTCTCAATGTGCAGGCGCAGCCTGCGCTGGGCGCGCAACAAGGTGGCCACCGCTGCCACAAACGCCACCCAGCGGCTGCGGCCAAAACGGGCTTTGTAGGCTTCGCGCTCGCGCAACAGTTCGGGGTACAACCCCAGGCTGGCATTGACCAGGAACAGTCTGTCATTGATGGCCGCCACCTGCACCGGGTGGGGCCTGGCCGTCAGCAACATGCGTGCAGCCTCTGCCCGTTCCGTGGGAATGCCGTGCGTGCGGGCAAAGTAGTTGAACGTGCCGTAAGGGATCACGCCCATGGCACACCCGGCCGAGTGGGCAGCCTGCGCCACCGTGTTCAGGCTCCCGTCGCCCCCCACTGCCACCACCGCCGCCCCGGACGATGCCGCCTGCCTCGCAGCGCGTGACGCCGTCTGCCGCAACTCGGAGGGCCTGCACACCAGCAATTCGCCCTTGCGCCCAGACTCGGCCAAAGCCGACTCGATCACCTGGCACTTGGCCCCGATGTCATGCGCCCCCGATGCGTCGTTGATCACAAACAGCAAAGGCGCAGCCGGGTCAAACGCTGCGCCCGGCCCGGCGGGCAACGCGAGGGGAGGGTCCGCTGAAGGCAATGCGAGGCTAAACGACATCAGGTACGCCGCAGCAGGTCACCAAAGACGGTGTGTGCGCCGTCCCGTCGGTCGGCACCCGGCGCGTCGTAGAGCACAAGCCAACACAGCTTGCCATCGGCAAGCGCAGGTGGCAGCTCGCAAATGGCCTCGGCCCGGTTGACGCCTCGGCCATGCGGCAACGACACCGACTCGGTCAACCCGGACTCGAAGCGCGCAGGCTCCTGATTCGCCGCCAACACGGTCCGGGCAGACGGCCACTTGAACACCCGGATGTCTCCATTAAGCACCATGGTCGGTCCGGCCAGTATGTACAGGTCATCGCCGTGAAAATGCAGGTCACGCACACCCAGGCCATCCAGCTGCAGGAAGTGCTTGCGCAGCAAGGTGCCGCTGTCGTCCAGTGGCACCAGGCGCAACTGGCCGCCCTGCACCTCCACCTGAATCTCCAGCAACGCGGACCAGCCCCGCAGCACCGGACCGCGCAGGCCCAGCAGGAGCCGCTTGCCGCTGACTGCCAGGCCTTCGATGTCAAACCCGTTGTCCTTCCCCGGAATGCCCATGTAGTGCCCGAAATGGGGGTCATCTGCGAGCAAACGTGTCAACTCGTTGGCGCGCGCATCGCCTTTCAACCGCACCGCACGCCTACCGTCGCTGGCTTTGCTGACCAGACAGGGCTGGCCATCGGCATCGGGCTCAATCGGCAGACACGCCAACAGGAGACGGTTGGTGTCCAACGCCACCTTGGCCAGCCTTTTGGCGTTGGACGCATGGTCCCGCTCCGGCTTGGCGTTCTTGCGCTTGAGCCCATGAGACCCCACCACCCACAGGTAGCCGTCGGCCACGGCCATGCCTTCCAGGTCGGCCTCTTCGTCGCGCGAACCCGGCAGGTCGAGCAGATCGGCCAGGGGAAAGTCACGCACCTCACCAAACCGCAAGGTCTCTGCCCCGATCACGTCAAGGCGGCGCAGCCGGTCGATGCCACAGGCCTCGTCACCCGCTACCCACAACCAATCTCCTGTGAAGGCAGCACCGGACAAATTGGTTTGAACCAGGGAATCGGATGAAAAATCGAGGCGAACCGCGTTGTGTTGTCGAGTGTTGGGCATGGGACCTCATCAAATGGGATGCCGTCGCCATCACAGAGGCAACGGGTGCCACGCAGGCAGCAGGCGGCAGGCGGCAGGCGGCATGTGTAAGTGTGCGACCTGGGCCTGAGGTTGTGTTCTGGTTTGTGCGATGTTTCTGTTCGCATTCATCTGCTTCCTGTTGAACACGTTTGACACTACTGTTCAGAGCTTTTGTCGTCAACTCATTCCAGAAGGGTTCTGTCTTTGACCGACCAGCCATTCAACCTCTGCCGGAGCACACCACATGCATAGGCGGCAGGCCACGTTGCAGCGCATCGCCCAAGTGCACCTGTCTTCCATGGGCAAGACGGTGGGCGAAACGATTGGCCATGGCAAGCGCCAGCGGCTGGCCTGGCTGGGTTTGCTGGCCATGCCGTTGCTCATCCCGGTGGCGTTGCCAGGCATGGCTTCAGCAGTGGGGGTGCTGTGCCTGTTCGTCGCCTACGGTTTGTGCGGGGGGCAGCCCAAGCCGCTCCCTGCCTGGCTGGCCAGGCAAACGTTGAACGACCGCGTGCAATCGGTGCTGGTGAAGTCGGCAGGGCGCGCCATGCAACTTCTGGGGCGCCTGGGCAGGCCACGCTTGCTGGCACTCAGCAACCAACCCTTTCGCCTGCTCCACGGCGGGATGCTCGCGCTGGCCGGTGTGTCCATGGCCGTCCCTGTTCCCATGATCAGCTTTGACAACGTCTTGCCTGCGCTGGCTGTCGTGCTGATCACCTGGGGGCTTCGCTTGCGAGACGGCTTGATGCTGCTGGCGGGCTACCTGGCCACGGCTTGCTCGGTCGCTTCCATCGGGTTGCTCTGGTGGGGAGGCACCGCGTTGGTCAGCGCAATGTGGACCTGGGTGTCCGCCTGAGTGGCATCTGCAGCAAGGTCGTTATGCCGCGGCGCAGCAAGGATGCTGGATGAATGGCAACATCCACCCCAACAAACACCCCCGCTACTTTTCTCCCGGAACAATTCCATGCTTGACGCCCTGCTCAAACTCGCCCACGTGCTTTCCGTCCTGGTATGGGTGGGCGGCATGGTGTTTGCCCACTTTTTCTTGCGTCCAGCCGTGGCCGGGCTGCAGCCACCCGATCGGCTGCGTCTCATGCACGACGTACTGGGCCGGTTTTTCAACGCGGTGCTGGTGCTGTCCAGTGTGGCCGTGGTTTCGGGCATTTGGATGATCGGTCGTGTGGCCAAACAAACCGTGCAGGCAGGCGGCAGTTTTGCCATGCCACTGTCCTGGACCATCATGGCCTTGTTGGGCCTGGTGATGTGGGCGGTTTTCGGGTACATCCGCTTCGCGCTGTATCGGCGTCTGTCTGGCGCGGTGGCATTGGCTGACTGGTCTGCGGCGGGTGGTGCGTTGGCTGCGATCCGGCAAGCAGTACTGTTCAACATGGTGTTGGGCCTGGTCATCTTCGTGGTCATTCATCTGGTTTGACCCGCAGCCTCTGGCTCACGCTGCCGAGACGTGGGCATCCGCTGGATGGACATGTTTGCGTCAGACAGCCTGCCTTGGCACACTTGCAGTCTGTCAACCCCTTACCCCAGCCTCCAGCCATGACCTCACCGACAGCCGAACACACGTTGACCCTCGAGCGCACCCTGGCCGCACCCAGGCGCGCGGTCTGGCGCTGCTGGACCGAGGCCGAACTCCTGAAGCAGTGGTTCTGCCCCAAGCCCTGGACTGTGCCGGAGGCCGACTTCGACTTGCGTGTAGGCGGTCGCATGAACACCGTGATGGCCGGCCCGAATGGCGAGCGTTTCGAAAACCGGGGCATGTGGCTGGCCATCGAGCCTTTTCAGCGGTTGGTGTTCACCGATGCGTACACCGAAGACTTTGTGCCTTCGGCGCAAGCCTTCATGACAGGCGTGGTGGAGTTGGCTGACACGGCCGACGGACACACCCGCATGACATGGAGTGCCCGCCATGCAACGGCGGAAGCCCGCGCCCGTCACTTGGACATGGGCTGGGAAGTGGGCTGGAATGCAGCTGTGGACCAGCTCGATGCACTGGCGCAAACCGTGCTGCCCGCACCGACAGATACGGCCATGCCGTATGTGGACGGATTTTTACTCGCCGTACCCAGCACCAACCGCGACATTTACCGGCAATACGCCCACGATGTAGCCGCTGTGTTCCGCGAGCATGGTGCCTTGTCACTGGTCGAATGCTGGGGCGACGATGTGCCCGAGGGCAAAATCAATTCGATGCACTCCGCCGTGCTGCGCAAGCCTGACGAAACCGTGGTGTTCGCCTGGATCACCTGGCCCGACAAGGCCACCCGTGACAGCGGGATGCAAAAGGTGTTTGCCGACCCGCGGACACCTGCCCACATGACGTCCATGCCATTCGATGGCAGTCGCATGATTTTTGGTGGCTTTGAGGTGCTTGTGAATGCATGATCGAGCGGGCTGCCCTGGTGGACATGCACACAAAGCTGATTGCAACCGCACAGCTTTCATGCGCCCCGTTTCGCCGGCACTGAACATCAGGTAAGGGTTGGCGCGGGTTCACACCCATAACTGGATGGGGTATGTTGCGGGCTCATCATTTACCCGGAGACCCTGCATGTTCCCCACTACTCCACGTTTCAAACTGGCCCTGACAGGCGTGCTCCTGAGTGCCGCCATGCTCGCACAGGCCGCTACCGATGCCGTCAAAGTGGTCTACCACTTGTCTGAGGGCATTCCCCAGGCTTCACGCGCCATCAACAACATCCGCAACCACATTGCAGCTGACCCCACGGCCAAAATTGTGGTGGTTACACACGGCTTGGGTATCGACTTCCTGCTCGACGGGGCCACCAACCAGATGGAACAGCCGTTTGCCGGCGCTGTCAGCGACCTCGCCGGCAAAGGCGTTGAGTTCAGGGTCTGTAACAACACCCTGAATTCGCGCAAGATCGACGCAAGCCGCGTGCTGATGGAGGCCAAGGTGGTGCCATCGGGCGTGGCCGAAACCGCACGCCTGCAAGCCAAAGAAGGCTTTGTGTACCTGCGTCCTTGACGAACCTTGGCTGGGCAGCTTGCCCCCACCCGGCTGACCAATACGCGACAAAGCAGCTGCGAACCACCGTGTCCAATACCGGGCCATGGCTTGCACACCTTCCCACCTGACCCTGACCGCTGCAGACGGCTACCGCCTGGCGTCCACCCATTACACGCCGGCCCATCCCTGCCTCGATGCGCGGACGGGGCGGCCACAGTTCATCGTGATCGGCAGCGCCACAGCCGTGCCGCGTGGCTTTTACAAGCGTTTTTGCGAATACGCGGCCAGCCAGGGCTTGCATGTGGTAGTCACTGACTACCGGGGCATTGGGGACTCAAAGACCGGTTCGCTCAAAGGCTTCCAGATGGACTATGCACACTGGTCTACACACGACCTGGCAGCAGCTGTGGCCTACGCCAGCGAACGCGGCGAAAGCTACCTGGTGGGGCACAGCCTGGGTGGCCACGCCATTGGCCAATTGCCCGACCCTGGCCTGCTGCGCGCGGCCTATGTGTGCGGCGGCGGGGCGGGCTGGGCGGGCTGGATGCCCTGGCACGAGCGCCTGAAGGTGAACGTGATGTGGCACGTCATCGGCCCTGTGGCCACGCGCTGGTACGGTTACCAGCCCATGAGCAAGTTCGGGCTGGGTGAAGACATTCCGCTTGGTGCTTACCGCGACTGGAAACGCTGGTGCGGCTTTCCGCGCTACTTTTTCGACGACCCCGCCCCCGACGCCCGAGCCATTGCCGCCAAATTCGTGCGCGTGCGGCTGCCCATTGGCGCGGCGGTCAGCACGGACGACCTGTGGGCCCCACCCGCTTCGCGCGATGCGTTTTTCTCAGGCTTCACCCAGGCACCGGTGGACCGCATCGACCTCCAACCCCGCACGCTGGGCGTGTCAGGCATTGGCCACATGGGCTACTTCCGCAAAGAGGTGGGCGCAACACTGTGGCCGCAGATGCTGGCCTGGCTCGGCCAGCACGGGCTGCGCACGCAGGGTCAGTCTGGGTGAAGGCCTGTCTGCCCGCTGGCGCGATGCGCCCTGCAAACCTGGGCACTAACCCGCACGCTTGAGGGCTTCCGCCTCCTGCAAGGCCCGACGGATGCGCTGCTCCAGCAACACGGCGCTGAAGGGTTTGACAATGAAGTCAGACACGCCCAACGACCTGGCTGCACGCACATGGTCGCCCGTGTTTTCTCCGGTGATCAGGATGAAAGGCAACTGGGCCATCTCGGGCACCGCACGCACCCGTTTCAACAGGCCAAGCCCGTCGAGCCTGGGCATGTTCCAGTCACACAGCACCAAGTCAAACCGCCCGTTGCACAGCGCCGTCCAGGCCTCTTCACCGTTGCGCACAACGGTCACATGGCCAAATCCCATGGCACCCAGCAACCTGCGCTGGGTGTCCCGCATGGTGGGCTGGTCTTCTGCCAGCAGCAAGTGATATTCGGTCATGCACTCCCTCTTCCGGCACGTCTGGCCACTGGAACTGACCGCCCTGCACATGCGAGGCACGGGTCGTCCGCAAACCGGAAAATATCACACGGCTGTCAACCTGAGTAGCAAGCCTGCGCGGCCCTGGGCGGGGTCAGACCGAACGGCTCAAGCCCCCATCGACCCGGATGTTCTGCCCGGTAATGTAAGCGCCGCCGTCTGACAGCAGGAACGAGATGGTGGCGGCAACTTCTTCGGCTTTGCCGTAGCGCTGCATAGGCACGCTGTCGCGCCGGGCATCGGTGGCAGGCAGGCTGTCAATCCAGCCTGGCAGCACGTTGTTCACGCGCACCTGCTGCTGCGCGTAGGTGTCAGCCACGATTTTGATGAAACTCGCCAGCCCGGCCCGGAACACCGCCGAGGTGGGGAACATGGCCGATGGTTCGAATGCCCAGGCCGTGGAAATGTTCACCACCGCGCCGCCCCCTTGCGAAGCCATGATGGGCACAACCAGCCGCATAGGGCGCACCACGTTCAGAAAGTACACCTCCATGCCACGGTGCCAGTCGTCATCGGTCAGGTCCAGAATGGGCGCACGCGGTCCGTGGCCAGCGGAATTGACCAGCGCGTCGATGCGACCCCAGCGCGCCATGGCCGCATCCACCAGGCGCTGGACATCATCGGGCGACTGGTTGGACCCGGTGATGCCCGCCCCACCCAGTTCCTGCGCCAACGCTTCGCCCTTGCCCGAGGATGACAGGATGGCAACGCGGTAACCATCGGCGGCGAGCCTGCGGGCTGCGGCCGCACCCATGCCGGAGCCGCCAGCTGTGATCAAGGCAACACGGGTGTCTGACATGACAAGTCTCCTGAAACAAGCTGTTCAAAACGGGGCTGCCTGAGCCGCCCCACGCAGCTGCGCAGCGTAGCAGAGCCGAGTACGCAAGGGTCGACCATTCGGTGGACCGCGCCTGCTTTCCGACTCATCTCATTCCGAAGATATTGATAGCATTAAAATCTCCATGAATAAGCGTCAATGCCCAATTTAATTACAAATGGAAATCCTCATCACCATTTTTGCCGGACTTGGGCTGTTCTTCACTGGGGTGCGGCTGATCGGGCAGCACCTGCGACAAATGACCGGACGGCACCTGCGGGCCATGGTCGCCAAAGCAGTGGCCGGCAGCCGCTCGTCCGCAGCCTTCGGACTGGCCGCCGGCGCGGTGATGCAGAGCGTGAACGCCGTCATCTTCCTGCTGTCCACACTGGTCAGCACGGGCGTGCTGGACACGCGCAAGGCACTGCCGCTGATCGGCTGGGCCAACCTGGGCACATCCATGATCGTGTTGCTGGCCGCCGTCAACCTGCATTGGGCGGTGCTGATGGTCATCGGCCTGACGGGGCTGGCGTATCACCTAAAGCTTGATCAAAGTGCCCGTTACCGCAACCTGCTGGGGGTGTTGCTGGGCGTGGGCTTGCTGTTTCTGGGCATCGACTTCATCAAGACCGGTGCCTACCCGCTCAAGCATGCCGAATGGCTTCAGGCATACGTAGGGTCGTCATCGGAGTCGATTGCACTCGGCTTTGCATTGGGTGTGGTGGTCACACTGGTGGCCCAGTCGTCGTCCACCATCACCGTCGTCGCCATGACGGTGGCTTCTGTTGGCCTGCTCGATGTGCCACATGGCACCGCAGTGGTGCTGGGCGCGGGGCTGGCTTCAGGCCTGTCGGCCTGGATGCTCGGACACAACCTGGGCGGCAGCGCGCGCCAACTGGTGGTTTTCCAGTTCGTGCTGAAGGCTGCGGGCGTGATCACCTTTGGTCTGTTGCTGGCCATCGAGCAGTTGAGCGGCGTGCCGATGTTTCTGGCGGCTTGCAAAACCATGGGGCTGTCGGCATCCACCACGCTGGCGGCTGTGTACGTGATGCTGCAAATCCTGTGCGATGTGGTGGTCCACCCGTTTCACCACCGTCTGGAACATGCGCTGGCACATTACTTTCCGCCCAGCCACGAAGAGGTGCTGGGCAAGCCACGCTTTCTGAACGAATCCGGCCTGGCCGAAGCCGAAACCGCGCTCGACCTGGTGCACTGCGAGCAGCAGAGCCTGCTGATGGCCCTGCCGGGGTTTGTGGACCCTTTGCGGGCAGACGGACCACAAACCACCTACGCCACGGGCTTGTTGCTCAGCACCGGCACCGCCGTGGCCACCGAGTGCGAGCACTTCATCACCGCACTGGCCGACCAGCACCGCTCGCGCGACGTGCTGGAGCGCACCATTGTGCTGCGCGAGCGCAACGACCTGATCACCAGCCTGCAGGAAACCGTACACGGGTTTCACGTGGCAGCCTCCACCCAAGGCCAACCTCAGGCGGTGCAAGACCTGTTGCACGGCCTGACCGAAAGCCTGCACCTGATGCTCACGCTGTTGGCTGATGCTCACCACAACCCGCAGTCAACCGACCTGGACATGCTGCGAACCCTGACCGAAGACCGCTCGGACATGATGGACGAGGTGCGCAAACGCCTGCTGGCCATGGGCGACCACCTCTCAACCGCCGAACAGCAAACCGTGTTTGCCTGCACGACTCTGTTCGAGCGGGCCGTGTGGCTGGTGCGCAAACAGGTGCTGCTGCTGGGCATGCACGCCACCGATCAGGTTTGAGCAGCATGGACAACCTCAGCCCGGTACCGCACACTTGAGGCTTCGTCGCCGAGGTTCCATGACACCGCACACCCCAGCACCCAGTCAGCCAGGACTGCCACCGCCCGTCAGCACACTGGCCAACCGCGAAGGCCTCGCACGCTGCCTGAACCTGGCGGAAACCGTGTGCCAGCAACTGGGCCTCTCAGATGACGACATGCAGGCTGTCCGCCTGTCAGTCGAGGAAGCCTGTGTCAACGTGGTCAGCCACGGCTACAAAGACCGCGAGCCGGGACTGCTGGGCCTGGCATTCCACGTGGTGAACCCACACACCTTGCAGGCACACATACAGGACCAGGCCGCGCCGTTTCACCCTGATCAGGCACCCATCCCTGATTTGCTGGCCGATGTTGATGACCGCCCCATTGGAGGCCTGGGCTGGATGCTGATTCGTCAGATGATGCCGCCGGTTGACTACATCAGCAATGCCAATGGCAACACTCTGGTGTTGGAGCGCCATCTTCAGCAACCCCTGGCATCCCCCTTGCATTCCACTCCACGGCCATGACCGACCGCTGCACGCCCACACCCAACCACTGTTCGCCCCGCACACGGGTAGCCTTATTCGGCAGCTTCTACCGGGGTTTGCATGTGCTGGAGGCCTTGCTGAGTGGAGACCTGTCGTCCCGTGTAGAGGTGGTGGGCGTGGCGACTGACGACCCGACTCAGTCGTTCGTCAGCCCCCACAAGCGGGTCTGGCAGTACCCACACACGCCAGAAGAAGAATCGATGGTTCGGCAAAAGGCAGAAGCAGCAGGCATCAACGTTTACCAGGGGCGGGTCAAAACACCCGCGTTTTACGAACTGTATGAACAGACCTGGCAACCAGCGCTCTGCATCATGGCCACCTTTGGCCAGCGCATCGACGCGCGTCTGCATCAGTTCCCGCGTCTGGGCTTCTTCAACCTCCACCCCTGCATCGACGACACCTGGCCGTCCCGGTACGTGGGTGGCAACCCTTTCGATGCGCTTCGCCGCGATGGACACCATGAGGCCGTGATCGCACTGCACCATGTGGACGATGGCTTCGACACCGGTGCGCTGGTGGCGTACTCCGAGCGGATCGACATGCCCCCAGACGCCAGCGTGGTCGATTTGCACCAGCTGACCGCACCCATCGCGGCAGCACTGGTGACGCGCGAAATCGGCAAGCTGCTGGACCATGCAGCCTCAGGAGTGATGCATGACATGGGTTGACCGCTGGCGCACACAGCACCCCGCGTCGCAGACCGATGTGTCGGTGCATTTTTTCCGAAACTACAACCGCCTGATCGGGGCCGCCTATGCGTTCATCCTGCTGGGTCTGGTGGTGTTTTTCGGTTTTCAGCTGCGTGAGCGGTTTGGTGCCGAGGTGGCGCTGATCGAATCTAACGTCAAGCGCCACAGCCAGTTTGTGGAATACGTCATCCGTTCGTCGCTCGACCAGCTCGATAACCTGCAAATGCTGGTGATTGAAGAAAGCAGGCCCATCAACAAGACCGGAGCACTCCGCCAGCCCCCTGCCGATTGGCCGCCATTTGTCGAGCACGCAAGGGGAACAGAGAGAAGCTTCAGTCTCGACAAAGCGACCGACATCGACCTGACCGGCAACATCGTGGGCGAAGGCAGCCTGCTGGGCAGATCGGCCGATTTTTACGCCGACATGGAGCAAACCCTGCTGCTCAACGCCAGTATGCGGTCGCTCATATTCACGCTGCCCAACGCCGCACGCGCACGCTTTCTGGCCACCGAGCAGTTCTTGCTCACGTCACCCTGGCGGCCATCGCCTGCCATCGGGTTTGGGCCACACGTTTACCAGGATCCGGTCTGGCGGCTGGGCAGCCCCGAGGTGAACCCTGACCGCGAAAAGCAATGGGCGCCCACCTATTTCGGTGGCAAAGACCAGGGCTTGCTGGTACCGGTGATGGTCCCTGTGTACCGTGGCGAGCGGCTGGTGGGTGTGCTGGCCATTGACACCAGCCTGGACTACCTGAACCGCATCTACAGCGACTTCAGCTACCCACTGGGCACCCTGATGCTCGTAGACGCCTTCCGCAAGGTCATCGCACACCCGCGCTCGTACGCCGATCCGCTGGCGGTGGAACAGACGCCGCCTTTGACCGATGTGCTGCCCACTGGCCTTGAACCCAAAGACCTGGCCGAACTGCCCAACGACACACACCGCATCCTGAACGGGCAGGTCGTCATCGCCCACCGATTCATCGGCGCACCGTGGACCCAGTATTACGTCGTACCCGAAATGGACATCTGGCGGCGCGTCCTGGCCGATCGAGGCTGGTCCATGCTGGCAGCGCTGATCGGCGTGGTTTCCGTCATGCTGGCCACCTATCTGGTCACGTCGATGCAGTTTGTGGGTCCGGCTGCCAAGCTTGTGCGACATCTGGCGGCTGAATCGCGTTTTCAGCCGTCACCGATTCCGATGGTGCCGACCGCCTGGCGACCCTGGTTTGAAACCGTGACGAAAGCTTTCCGCGAGTCGATCCAGCTCATGGGTTTGCGCAAAGAGCTGGATGTGGCGGCCAAACTGCAAAGCGCCATGCTGCCCCATGCCTGGCCCAACGACCCGCGTTATGACCTGTGGGGCACCATGCAAGCGGCCAAGGAAGTGGGTGGCGATTTCTACGACCACTTTGCAGTGGGGCAGGGCTTGCGGGGCATGACCGTGGCCGATGTCAGCGGCAAAGGCATCGGGCCAGGCCTGTTCGGCATGATGGCCAAGACCCTGCTTCGCGTCACGGCAACGCAGGGCACGCCCGAGGCGACTGCTGTCGTGGAAAAGGTGAACCATGAACTGTGCCAGGACAATGAGAGCTGCATGTTCGTCACCCTGTTCTACGGTTTGTTCGACCCGGATACAGGACGTTTTTCGTACTGCAACGGGGGTCACCCGCCACCCCTCAGAATCAGCGCGCAGGGTCATGTCAGCGCGCTGGATGTACAGGGTGGTATGGTATTGGGCATCATGGATGACATGCCCTACCAGCTCGGTGAGGTGGTGCTGGAAGCTGGCGACACCATACTGATCTACAGCGACGGCGTGACCGAAGCCATGAACCAGGTGAACGAAGAGTTCGGCGATGCCCGTCTGGCAGCACTGTTCCATGAACAACCCTGCCTGAGTTCGAAACAAACTGTGGAGCGAGTGCTTGCGGCAGTGCATGCGTTTGCTGGGGGCTCGGACCAATCGGACGACATCACCTGTGTGGCACTGGTGTACCAACCCAAACAGGTGGCCACATGATGTTCGTGCGCACGCATGCTGCATCGGTCGGGGCTGGGCTCAGCACACTCTGGCACAAATGGCTGATCCTTTGCACCGGTCTGTTCATCGGTTGGCCGGCACTGGCCGCCACCCCCCCGGACTCTGCGCTTCAGGCCATCAAAAAGCGGGGAGTCCTGGTGGTCGGCGTGAAAAAAGACGTGCCGTTATGGGGCATGCTGAACCCGACCACACAAAAACTGGAAGGGCTGGAAGTGGACCTGGCGCGCGACCTGGCCAAACGCCTGGGCGTGAAGCTGGAGCTGGTGGGCCTATTGACGGCCGAGCGCCTGGAATGGCTGGAGTCCCGCCAGGTGGATGTGCTGATCGCCACCGTGGCCAACACACCCGAAAGACGGTCCCAAATGACCTTCGTGCTGCCGCACTACCATGCATCTGGCACCAGTGTGGTGGCCCGCAAGTCAGAAGCCTTCAGCGACTGGTCCGATCTTCGCAACCGGCGCATCTGTTCGCGGCGCGACGCTTATTTCAACCGGCCCGTGGCTGTCAAATACGGTGCCGACATCGTGGCGCTGTACAGCGCCAAACACGCTTTGCAGGCTCTGCGCGATGGCCGGTGTGCCGGCTTTCTTTACGGCGACACACAGATTTCGGCCTTGCTGGCCGACCCACTTTATAAAGACCGCTACGAAATGGCACTGCCTCCCATCAACCTGACACCGTGGGCCGTGACCATTCACCGGCTTGACAAGGGGTCTGACCTGGAAGCCGCCGTGTCCCAGGTGCTGGTGCAGTGGTTCAGGGAAGGAGTCATTTCCGGCCTGCAGAAGCAGTGGGGCCTGCACACGCCCGCCTTCACCCGTGAACGCGAAAAGCTGTGGCAGCGCAGGGACGGCGGAACGCCCTACTGTGGCGAACAGGTGGGCCCAAAAACGCCTGAGGAGTGTCTGTGAACACAAAGCTGTGGTGGGCCCGCCTGGTTGGGCTGTGGATGGTGTGCCTGTTGTCGACAGCTGCCACGGCCACAACGAGCCAGACGCTGCAGGCCATTGAAAAAGCCGGCGTGATCCGCATCGGCGTGAAGTCTGACTTTCCCCCTTTTGGCATGCTCGACACCGATGGCCAGCCCAAGGGACTGGAAATCGACCTGGCCCGTGACGTGGCGCGGCGGCTGAACGTGGATGCATCGCTGGTGAAAGTCACCACCGAAAACCGGCTGCAACGGCTGGAGCAGGGTGCCGTGGATCTGGTGATTGCCACCACGGCCGACACCATCGAGCGCCGCCGCATTGCCACGGCGATCGAGCCCGCCTACTACGCGGGTGGCGTGACCGTGATGATGCGTGCCAACCAGCGCATCCAGGACTGGGGCGGGCTGCGGGGCAAAACGCTCTGCGCCACACAAGGCGCCTATTTCAACCGGCCCATGTCCGAGCGCTACTTGCTTGACCTGGTGATCTACCGCGACACCCGGGACGCGCTGCTGGGCCTGCGGGATGGCCGGTGCGTGGGCTACCTGTACACCCAAAGCGCCATCAATTCGTTCCTGGCCAAAGACGAATGGCAAGGCTACGTTGCCCCTTTGCCCCTTGCCATGGTGACGCAGTGGGCACTGTTCGTGTCGCGTGCCGAAAAAGGTTCCGCTTTTGAACGCGCCATCGGGGACATCGTGGCCGACTGGCACCGCAGCGGCTTTCTGATTGAACGCGAACAGGCCTGGGGCCTGCCGCCCTCCTCATTCCTGGTTCAAACCCGCAGCCAATGGTCGGCTCGGGAAAAAAATGGCGAATTCGTGTGCGCGCGCACCCCTGAAGGCGAATGGCCGATCGGCTGTCGCAACACCGCCCTGCTGACCTCCGCCGAAGCCACAGGCCTGCAGAACATCGGGCTGATGATCAAGGAACGCACGGGCATCGACCTGAGCTTCGTCTACGACCCATTTGACCGAACACGCTTCATCAAAGGATTGTTGGTCACCGTGGCGATGATGGCTGCCTGCCTGGTGGTCAGCCTGGGCGGCGGCATGGCCTGGGCCCTGCTGGCCGACGGCCGTGTGCGCTGGATGTCTGCGCTGGCGCGTTGGACGGCCGTCTATGCACGCATGACACCACCACTGCTGCAGATGTACCTGCTGTTCTTTGGCGTGGGCGGAATGCTGTTTGCCCACCTGGGCATCAGCCTGTACCCGATGATGGTGGCTGTGCTCTGCATGGGTGCCTACACTGCGGCCGCGATCATGAACAGCCTGGTGGAAGCCGCCCGGCACCAGCGAGTGAAAAATCCGTCGTTTCAGCTGTCTGGCAGCACGCTGGTGCCAACCGCCATCCTTGCCCGAGGGCCCATCATGGGCTCGCTGATCAACGTGATGAAGCAAACCGTCATGGCGTCTGCCATCGGGGTGCCGGAGTTGTTGCTGGTCTCACTGGCCATCATGGCAGACCAGGGCAACGTCAACGTGATGATGAATGTGCTGCTGCTGGCTTACCTGGGCTTGATTGCCTCAGCCGCCGCTGTGTTGGCGTGGCTGCAAGTGCGGATCACCCGCCGGTATGGGGAGGCAGGCTGACATGGCGACGCTCGAAACCCTACTGACCTGGACGCCATTTTTGATGGAAGGTTTCGGCTGGAACGTGGTGATTGCGTTCACGGCCGGATTGATCGGCCTGGCCTTGGGCGTACCGCTGGCTTATCTGATGCAGGCACGTGCCCGGTGGGTGGCCGGTGTCAGCCAGAAGGCATCCGGGGTGATCCACTATCTGCCCACGTTTGCGCTCATTTTCTACATGGCCGTGCTGCTGCCCGCTGAAGTGACACTGCCAGGGCTGGACACCAGTATCCGCATTCCAACCTGGTTCAAGGTTGCGCTGGCCTTGTCAGCCATGCAAGTGGGCTATGTGTCCGAAAACTTCGCCATCGCACTGCAGGCGTGGCGACAAGGCGATGCACCCAAGGCCTTGCTGTTCATCCCCGGCTGGATCAACGGCTTCCTGATCACGGCCATTGCGTCCAGCAATGCATCGGTCGTGGGCGTGAACGAACTGGTCAGCCGTTGCAACACCGTGATTGCGGCCACCGGACAAACCGATCTGATGATCCCGGTATATCTCTACGCATCGCTGTTTTTCCTGGCGTTCTGCTTCCCGCTGTCGTGGCTGGTGGGCAAGCTGAAGAAAAAACTGGCTGCCCGGGTGGCGAAGGCTCAGGCAGGCTGACGCTGCACAGCACGTCGGCTCAACCCGCCTTCGCCTCTTCCACCTGAAACACGCGGTACACGTTACGGCCGGCGTGTTTGGCAAAGTACAGCGCGGCATCCGCAAACTCGATGAGCTGGTCCACCGATGTACCGTGGGCAGGGAACATGGCAATGCCCACGCTGGCACCAATTTTGGCCACACCGTCGCGCAGCGTGAACGGCTGGTTCATCGTGTCCACAAAGCGCTGCGCCAGTTCCTCGGCGGCCTGTTGCCCGTCGATGTTGGGCAGCACGCACAAAAATTCATCACCACCCAGGCGAGCCAATGTGTCGCTGTCGCGGATGCAAGCCTTGCCCCGCTGGGCGACTTGCTGCAGCAGTTCATCTCCTGCGGGGTGGCCCATGTTGTCGTTCACCCATTTGAACTTGTCCAGATCCATGTAGAGCACCGCCAACTCGCGGTTGTTGCGCCGGGCATAGAGCACGCCCTGGTGCAACCTGTCACGCGCAATCACGCGGTTGGGCAGGCCCGTGAGCGGATCGTAGTTGGCACGTTCCAGCTCGGCCTTGACGGCCAACAGGTCCTTGATGGTGCACTCCAATTCGTACTCTCGCGCTTCGAGCTTGACCACCATGCGGGCAAAACTTTCCGCCAACGCTGTGGCAATCGGCGATTGGGAGTGCGCCGAGGTCATGTCCAGCAGCGGCTGAATGGCTTGTAAATCCCCTTCACTGGCAATGCGATCTGCCACTTCAAGCAACTTGGCCAAAAACGCATCCGGTGTCGCAACCGGCGTGTTCGATATAACGGGTTGAGTTTCCATGGCAGTCCTTGAAAATAGGCTGACGGAAGTTTACAACCGTGTCATCACTGCGTGCACAAAGCTGTTGTCTGTCGGACTGTGTCGGCAACCGCATGGGACATGTCACAATGAACCCGTACGCCACCAGGCGGCGCAAACCATCGCTTCCCTCAACGCACATCACCGGAGAGCAGACCATGGAGGTCACTGTCATCACCCAGGCACCCGTCACCGTTCTGGCCATCCAGGGCAGCGTGGACGGGCTGACAGCCGAGTCGCTCACACAGGCCCTGGCCGCCCAATTGGATGGTGGCCACTCACAGTTGGTTGCCGATTTGTCAGGCGTGTCCTACATCAGCAGTGCAGGCTTGCGTTCGCTGCTGATCACGCTGAAAAGCGCACGGGCCAAAAATGGCGATTTCAGGTTGGCTGCAGTCCAACCATCGGTGCTGAATGTGCTGTCCATGGCCGGCTTCACCAAGCTGATCAAGGTGTTTGACAGCACCACCTTGGCGGTAGAGAGTTTTTCAACCTAAAATTTGTGTAGCTGAAAGGTGCCGTCAGACAAGCGCTGGCGGCATTTTTTATGTGAAGTTCAGCGCACCGCCATGATGGAATCTGCCGAGGCGGTCACGCCTCCGCACACCACCACCAACACCCGCTGCGCAGCGTGCAGCTGAGTCGGCACCGCATCCAGTGAGGCCAGGGCCGCGCCGCAAGCTGGCTCCACCAGCACACGCTGGTCATCCAGAAATTGCCGACAGGCAACCAGCGCCTGCGCATCGGTCACCACCACAGGATGCACCGCATGCCGCTGCGTCCACTCGAACGCCTGGGCACACACCTGACGCGCCCCCAGCGACGTGGCCACGCTGGTGATGGACGGCAGCGTGATGCGTTGCCCCGCTGCCACCGACTGCGCCAGCGAATCGGCCCCATGTGTTTCGGCCGCCAGCACCGGCACATGGCCCCAGCCATTGCGGTGCAGGCCCTGCACCACACCACTCAGCAAGCCACCACCGCCCACCGACAGCACCACCAGGTCGGGGCAACACGCCGCCTGCGCCAGCTCGTCCACCAACGTGGCATGGCCTTCCCACAGCAGCGGGTCGTCAAACGGGTGAATGAAAGCGTCGTCCGGCCCCAGCATGCCCTGCGCCAGCTCGTTGGCCTCTTGCCACGATGCGCCATGCACCGTCAGCCGGGCACCTTGCAGGCCAATGAGTTCGCGGGCGCGGGCCGAGGTGGTGTCGGGCACCACCACGTCCACAGGAATACCCAGCATGCGCCCGGCGTAGGCCACCGCAATGCCTGCGTTGCCGCCTGATGAGGACACAAACCGCTTCGCGCCCCGCTTCGCATGCGTTTCACACGCCAGCCCCACACCCCGCAATTTGAACGAACCCGGCGGCTGCAGGGCTTCCATCTTCAGCCACACCTCCCGGCCCGTGCGGGCAGACAGGGCGGCGGAAGCTATCAGCGGGGTGGGAATGTGCAGGGGCATGCGGAGCCAACGAGTATCACTTCCCGTCAGGCAACTCGATCTTCACTTCCAGCACTTCCAGGTTGCCCTGACGTTCCAGGTTGACCTTGATGTCATCGGGATTGATCTTGATGTATTTGCTGATCACGGCAATCAGTTCGCGCTGCAGGTCGGGCAGGTAGTCAGGCTCGGCGGCGCTGCGGCCGCTGCGCTCGTGCGCGAGGATGATCTGCAGCCGTTCTTTGGCAACGCTGGCTGTTTTCTTTTTCTCGCCCAACAGGAATGAAAGGAATGACATGGCTCATTTCCCTCCGAACAGGCGTTTGAAAAAGCCCGGTTTGACAGCCTCGGTGAACCGCAGTGGCAGGTCCTCGCCCAGAAAGCGGCCGACCACGTCTTTGTAGGCCTCGGACACATCGCTGCCTTGCAGGTGCACGGCAGGGGTGCCCTGGTTGGATGCCTGCAGCACGCTTTCGCTCTCGGGAATCACACCGATGAGCTTGATGCGCAAGATGTCCTGAATGTCTTCCAGCGACAGCATCTGCCCGTCTTGCACCCGGTTGGGGTTGTAGCGGGTGATGAGCAGGTGTTCCTTGATGGGCGCTTCGCCGTTGATGGCGCGTTTGGTCTTGCTGCCCAGCATGCCCAGGATGCGGTCTGAATCGCGAACGCTGGACACCTCGGGGTTGGTGACCACCAGCGCCTCGTCGGCAAAGTGCATGGCCATGAGCGCGCCGGTTTCAATGCCCGCTGGCGAATCGCACACGATGTACTCGAAACCCATGCCGGCCAGGTCGTTCAAGACCCGCTCGACACCGTCTTGCGTCAGGGCATCTTTGTCGCGCGTCTGGCTGGCGGCCAGCACAAACAGGTTGTCGCACTGCTTGTCTTTGATGAGCGCCTGGTTCAGGTTGGCTTCGCCGTGGATGACGTTGATCAGGTCATACACCACACGGCGTTCGCAACCCATGATGAGGTCGAGGTTGCGCAGGCCCACGTCGAAGTCGATGACAGCCGTTTTGAAACCGCGCAAGGCAAGCCCGGATGCAAAGCTGGCACTGGTGGTGGTTTTGCCCACGCCACCTTTGCCTGAGGTGACCACGATGATTTTTGCCATGAAATTCGTCCTTGAAATGGGAAAACAGCCTTGCTGCTGAAGGGTGATGTGTGTAATGGAAATCGTTGGGCCTGAACGTGACCGGCAGTGTGGGCGGGTGAACCGGGCTGTCAGGCCCGGATGGGCTCCATGACCAGCTTTTCGCCATCGGGGCCGGGTTGCAGGCTGACCATGGCAGGTTTGCCGGCCACATCGGCATGCAAAGGTACATCGCTGGTGCGGTAAATGCCGGCAATCGAAATCAGCTCGGCTTCCAGGCTCAATGCAAATATGCGGGCATCGCCGTTGCCGCGCGCACCGGCAATGGCCTTGCCACGCAGGGGCGCGTACACGTGAATGTGGCCGTCGGCAATCACCTCGGCACCGGGGTTGACCATGGCCATGATCACCAGGTCCCGTCCCCGGGCATACACCTGTTGACCGGACCGCAGTGGCTTGTCCACCACCAGGGCGGGCAAAGCCACGGCAGGTGTCGGTGCCAGTTCGGGAGCAGGCGCAGGTGGAGGTGCGGGCACAGGGGCAGTTGCCTGAGCTGGGGCCAGTACTGGGGCGTGGTGCAACACCACATCGGGTGCCACCACCAACCCTGCCTTGACCGCCGCTGCCTGCTGTTCAGGTGTGCCGTCTTTGACGGCTATGGGGCACACGTTGCGTTGCCTGAGCAGCCGCATCAGGGCCTTGAAATCGGGAATGGCGGGGTCAGCCAGATGGCTCAGGTCAACCACCAGGGGATCGTTGTCGAAAAAACCGGGGTTGTCGCCGTACTGGGCATCCCACTCCTCGGCAAGGTGGGCCAGATCGGTGGACTTGAGCAGCAGCGATACCAGGGGCAACTCGGCACTTTTGAGTTCGAACGTATCAGACCTGCCTGGTGACGCACCGTTTTTTGTTGCAGCAGACATGCCCAGTCACACCCTCGTTGAAAAGAATAAATCTTAACAGTGGCACAACCAGACCTGACCTGACCCAACAAAACAGGCGCTTGCCGTGAAGCAAGCGCCTGCCTGAATCTATAGCAAACCCCTTGTGCAGGGGCATGCTGTGGTCAACCGTGACGTGGACCGCCGCGGTGGTGGCCACCACCATGGCCACCCTGATTACCTGGCATGGGCTGGGCGTCGAACACTTTTTGCTGTTCTGGTGTCAACACCGCATAAAAAGCTTTGATGGCTTCAAGCCGCTTGGTCATCTGGCTTTCGCGTTCAACCCGCAGGGCCTGCATTTTTTCAATGCGCTGAGGCGTGGTCAACGCCTGCATCTCGGCCGGGTTGGGCCGGGATGTTTTGCCCCATTGAGGTGGTGTCATGGCGGCGGTGAAGGCTGTCCACGCACTTTCCTGCTCGGCCGTGAGTTTGAGTTGGGCCTTCAGGTCCGCCTGACGTTTGGCCATTTGCTCACCCATGCGGGCCTGCATTTTTTCGGCCCGAGGGCCATCACCGGCCATACCACCCATCGGGCCACAATCGTGACCACCCCGGGCCATGGCAACTGAGGATGCACCCGCCAGCAACACCGCACAAGCGGACAACACGGCACGTTGAGTCAATTTGTTCATGAATAATCCTTGCAATCAAAGTGGAAGATGTGGTGAACCAGACAGGCATCCTGTCCACCGCTTCCCACTCGCCGAAGCCTTCAGCTGATGGGATGTGTGTACTGTGCGCGGGCCGTGTTACGCCCACATTCCGCTTGTGTGAGGATGTGTAAAGTAAATTGAAGTTGGACGCGTCATCCCAGCGTGGGCATGCTGGGGTTGGCCAGTTCATCCAGGATGGGGCAGTCTGGCCGCTCGTCGCCATGGCAGCAACTAATCAGGCCTTGCAAGGTGCGTTGCATGGCCTGCAAACCGGCAATGCGCTCGGCCAGCGTGTGCAAATGGCGGCGGGCAATGTCCTGCACATGGGCGCTGCTGCGGTGCTGGTCGTGCCACAGGTCAACCAGACTGGCGATGTCGCTCATCGGAAAACCCAACTCCCGACAACGTCGGATGAAGCGCAGGGTGTGCACATCGGCTTCGTTGTACAGGCGGTAGCCGCTGTCGGTACGGTTGACGGTCGGCAACAACGCCAAGCCTTCGTAATGCCGGATCATCTTGGCCGACACACCCGAACGTTTGCTCGCCTCGCCGATGTGAACCGGCCAGCCCCCTTGTAATTGCGCCGAACTGGCCAGCTCAGGCAACGGCATAACCTTCTTCACGGATGGCAGCGGCCAGTGCCTCACGGGTTTGGACGCTGGTCACGTCCACGCGGTTGGCGGTGCGGTCGGCTTTCACTTCGGCCTGTGGGTCCAGCGCACGCACAGCCTGAACAACGGCCTTTTCGCAATGGCCGCAGGTCATGCCGGCGACGTTGAAAGTATGTTGGTTGGGTGTGTTCATGGTTTGCTCCAGTCAGGTTCAAAAGCCCACATCATGAACCTTCCCACCATGGCAAGGTCAAGTACCCATGCATTTCTGCCAGGTTACATCACACGCCTGTGGACGGGCTCAAGCTATGCACCAACTGAACCTGATTGACCTTGCCACGGTGGCAAGGTTTAAGCTGACCACATGAACACCACTGAACCTCCACTGCCCACTGCGGCTTGCACACTCGACATTGGCATTGGGGGCATGACCTGTGCCTCGTGTGTGGGCCGCGTCGAACGGGTGCTGAAAAAACTACCGGGCGTGATCAGCGCCAACGTCAACCTGGCCACCGAGACAGCCCGCCTGACCTGGGCCGATGCCCCCGCCGACATGCCCGCCCGTGTGGCCCGGGCGGTGCGTGACGCAGGCTATGAACCCAAGCCCCTGGATGATGAGAAAACAGTAGCTGAAAAGACCACATGGATGGGCGTTGAAGCCGATTTTTTGCCTGTATTGATAGGCATGCTGCTGTCTGCCCCGCTGGTGCTACCCATGGTGGGCGACCTGGCAGGCCAGCACTGGATGTTGCCCGTCGCCTGGCAATTCGCACTGGCCACTCCCGTGCAGTTCGGTCTGGGCTGGCGCTTTTACAAAGCGGGCTGGCATGCGCTCAAAGGTGGCACCGGCAACATGGAACTGCTGGTGGCGCTGGGCACCACCGCCGGTTGGGCACTGTCCACCTGGTTGTGGTGGAACGCCGAAGCCGGTGAGATGGTGCATGTCTACTACGAAGGATCTGCCGTTGTCATCACCCTGGTGTTGTTGGGCAAATGGCTGGAGGCCCGTGCCAAACGCGAAACCACTGCCGCCATCCGGGCGTTGCAAAACCTGCGTCCTGACATGGCCCACCTGCTGCCAGATGGTGTGCGGCGGACCGAACCTGTCGACGTCCCCGTGGCCGAGCTGTTGCCCGGCGATGTGATTGCGGTGCACGCGGGCGAGCGCTTTGCCGCAGACGGCGACGTGCTGATTGGCAGCACCCAGGCCGATGAATCCATGCTGACCGGCGAAAGCCTGCCAGTGCCCAAAACCCCCGGCAGCCAGGTGACCGGCGGTACCCTGAATGGCGACGGGGTGGTGGAAATTCGGGTCACGGCGGTGGGCACACACAGCACCCTGTCACGCATCATTGCCCTGGTGCAGGACGCACAGGGCCACAAGGCACCTGTGCAACGGCTGGTGGACAAAGTGGCCGCCGTGTTTGTGCCGGTGGTGTTGGTCATTGCGTTGGCCACAGTTGCCGGATGGCTGTTTGTGGGTGCGCCGATGGAACAAGCCGTGATGAACGCGGTCACCGTGCTCGTCATCGCCTGCCCATGCGCATTGGGCCTGGCCACACCGGCGGCCATCATGGCGGGCACGGGTGTCGCGGCACAACACGGGATTCTCATCAAAGACGCCGAAGCGCTCGAACTGGCCCACCGGGTGGACACCGTTGCGTTTGACAAAACCGGCACACTCACACTGGGCACCCCTGTGCTGACAAAGTTCATTCCCCTGGCTGGTGTCGACACCACTCAGACACTGATGCTGGCCGCCGAATTGCAAGCCACCAGCGAGCACCCGCTGGGCAAAGCTGTGGTGGCCGCTGCCAGACAGGCATCTGCACCGCCTGCAACCCAGGAAAGCGCTCCACCCGGCGAGTCCACCAACCAAACCTGGCACACGCTGACCGACATGCGCACGGTGCCTGGTTTCGGCACAGAAGCCACACTGACCTGGCACCAGGCCGATGCAGCCACGCACCAGGTCCTGCGCCTGGGCAGCATGCGCTGGATGGTCACCCTGGGACTGCTGACACCCGACATTTCCGAGCAGGCAGATGCGTTGCAAACCTCCGGTGCTACCGTCTCCGCGCTGGCGCTGGGGTCTCAGGTTTTGGCACTGCTGGCGTTTGCCGATGAACCCAAACCCCACGCCCAGGCAGCCATTGCCCATTTGAAGCACCTGGGCCTGAAAGTGGCCATGGTGTCGGGCGACAACACAGGTGCCGCACATGCCATGGCCAAGCGACTGGGCCTGGACGCCGAACACAACGAGGTGCTGGCCAACGTATTGCCTGAAGGCAAGGTCCAAGCCGTACGCGACCTGCAACAGCAAGGCAGCCGGACGGTGGCGATGGTGGGCGATGGCGTGAACGACGCCCCTGCCCTGGCCGCAGCCGATGTGGGCCTGGCCATGAACAACCAGCACACCCAGCACCGAAGCGGTGGGTCGGATGTTGCCATGCACGCAGCAGGCATCACGCTGATGACCGGTGACCCATGGAAAGTGATCGACGCACTCGACATCTCGCGCCGCACCGTGCAAAAAATCCGGCAGAACCTGTTTTGGGCGTTTGCCTACAACGTGGCCGGTATTCCGCTGGCAGCCATGGGCTTGCTGAACCCCATGGTGGCTGGCGCAGCGATGGCGTTCAGCTCGGTCAGCGTCATCAGCAATGCCTTGCTGCTCAAGCGCTGGCGGCCCGCGCACCGCACCTGATCACCTGACCAACCGAACCGACGCACAAGTTTGTTGATAACTATTAAACAACTATCAACTTATCCACAGATTTTTTCCGTCCACCCACTTGTCCCCTTTTGTGAGACAGTGGCAACAGGGGGTTGGCCACATACTTCAGCAAACCGCAAGCCCTTGATTTCAATCGACAAACTGCATTTGTCCACTTCAAACGGCATGTTCTACTACGACTACTAATTTGAAATACAAGTCATAGAAAGAAATACACGACATGCCTTTGACCGGGTTTTCTGCGAACAAAGGACTGCAAGTGACCCTGGTGTTATCGCTTGCGGCCGCAATTTCCCTGGGCATCACCCGATTTGCCTATGGTCTGTTGTTGCCGCCGATGCGTACCGATCTGGGGTGGTCATACACCATCGCTGGCGCTATGAACACCGCCAATGCAGCGGGTTACTTGCTGGGGGCTCTGTCTGCGCCCTGGATGCTCAAACGTTTCACAGCCGTTCGTCTGCTGATAGCTGGGTCTGTCCTGGCCAGTGGCTTCATGGCTGCCAGCGGTTTTTTCACGGCTGTAGCCCCGTTGATGGTGCAGCGTCTGTTGGCCGGTGTGGCCAGTGCCTGGGTCTTTGTGGCAGGTGGTGTGCTGGCCGCCCGATTGGGTACCTGGTATCCACAGCAAAGCGGTTTATTGCTGGGTATTTTTTACGGCGGCGTCGGCTGGGGCATTGTGCTGTCAGCTGTGGCCGTACCGGCTGTGCTGACAGCCCACATGCACACCGCACACGGTTGGCAATGGGCCTGGTGGTGGTTGGCAGTGGCCTGTGTCTGCATGGCTGTTGCCCTGATCGGTCCAGCCAGGTATTTCAAGCGTCAGGAGGCTTCAGCGCTTTATGCTGTTGATATTAAAGCTACAGTTTCTGACAATGGCCAAAGGGCGGTTGGTGCGTCGATGGAAACCCGCTTACCGTCAAACAACCGGGTACCGCTGAGCAAACTGGCTTATGCATTGGCGGGTTACACCTGTTTTGGGGTGGGGTATATCGGTTACATGACGTTCGTGATCGCTCTGCTGCGTGACCAGGGTCTGTCAGCCGAACGCATCACGGTTTTTTACGGTTTGCTCGGGTTGGCAGTGGTGGCATCCAGTCGGCTGTGGGCCGGTTTGCTGGATCGCGCCAAGGGCGGTGGTGCACTGGCCATCCTGAATGCCTTGCTGGGAGTGGCCACCGTGTTGCCAGCCTTGACCACAGCATGGCCCTGGATGGTGGTGTCAGGTGTGTTGTTCGGTGGTGTGTTTTTGTCTGTGGTTGCCTCTACCACAGCACTGGTCCGGCACAACCTGCCGGTCAGCCAGTGGCCGGCAGGTATCAGCTTGTTCACCGTGGTGTTTGCTGCCGGCCAGATCGTCGGGCCATCTGTCGTGGGTTGGATTGCCGACGGTGCAGGGGGCCTGAGGCAGGGTTTGCTGGTGTCGGCGGTGGCCTTGTGGGTCGGGGCGCTTTTGGCTTGGCGTCAACCTGCCTTGAAAACCCCAGCCTGATCGCTGTCAGGCTTCCATGAAGTTGGTGATGGTTTGCCGGTAGGCCTCTGACAACTGGGTGAAGCGCAGCCCCGTTTTGAAACCATCGCCACCCGCACCGAAAATGCTGTGCATGGCTTCGCATTCGGCCTGCACGGTGGAAAACCTGGAACCGATGTGGACCTGAAAAATGATGCCCAGTTTGGTGCCGCTTTTCAGGTTCAGCGGGCTCTGGATGGCCATCCCGCCAATGCTGATGTTCAGTGTTTTGGCTTCCATGCGTTGTCCGCCCATGACCATCCATGCGCGAACGTGAAGGGGTTTGCGGGTTTCGTTTCGTTTCTCAGTCATGGCATCACATCCCTGCAAGGCGGTATTGTGTACCCTGTGCGTACCAACTTGATTTCATGATGCCTGCCATCAACTGCTGTCATCTGTTAACAACTTTCCGAGGAATTTGCCACCATGAGTCTGGGTGATTTTCCATTTGCCAACCACAGCAGCCGTTTTTTGGGTGCTGCCGATCTGGCCCAACAGCCACACACACCGTTTGCCATTGCCGGCGTACCGTTTGACGGGGCCGTCAGCAACCGGCCCGGTGCAAGGTTCGGGCCAGAAGCCATCCGCCGAGCCAGCCTGATGCTGTGTGACGGCATCCATCCGGTGTTCAACGTGTCGCCAGCCAGTTACCTGGCCGATGCGGGTGAGATGCGCCTGCCCAATGCGTCGCCCCTGGCGGATGTGCGCAGTCACATCGAGCGCCAGGCCGCTGCGCTCATGGCGCAGCACCACAGCGTTTTTCTGGGTGGTGACCATTCCGTGACGTTGGCACTTTTGCGGGCAGCCAAGGCACGCTATGGCAACGGCGAACCACTGGCCCTGGTGCATTTCGATGCCCATTGCGACACCTGGACCGACCATTTTGGCGAACCTTCAGGCCATGGCACATGGACCTATGAAGCCATCCGCGAAGAACTGGTGAGTGCCACCCACACCGTGCAGATTGGGCTGCGTTCCAGCGGCGTGCGTGAAGCACGTGAATACGTGCAGGACATGGGTGGCCTGATCTACACCGCCCGACAGTTGCGTGGCAAGGACGGCGAAGGTTTGGCCGACATCCTGGCCACCATCCATGAACGCCTGGGTCGTCGCCCGTGCTACCTGACACTGGATATCGATGTGCTGGACCCGGCTTTCGCCCCAGGCACCGGCACGCCCGAACCCGGTGGCCTGACCAGCAGCCAGTTGCTGACCTTCATCGAAGGCCTGGCACCCCTCAACACCGTGGCCATGGATTGTGTGGAAGTGTCACCCGCCTATGACCATGCCGAGCTGACCACCCACGCAGCCGCCACTGCCGTGTGGACCTACCTGAGTGGCCAGACCGCCAAACACCTGTCAGCCCAGCCGCAACAGGCCCTTGAGATGCACCCCAAACGCCGCCTGACAGGAGCGTGACCATGCGCAACGGACTGCTGGCCTCCGATACCCGCCTGAACCAGACCAGCTATTACGAAGCCAGTGTGACGCGTGGGGCTGGCTGGCCGGCCCTGAACGGTGCATACAAGGCCGATGTGGCGGTGGTGGGCGGCGGTTTTGCCGGTTTGTGCGCCGCCATCGAGTTGCGCCAGCGGGGTTACAGCGTGGTGTTGCTGGAAGCTGACCGCCTATGCAGCGGTGCGTCCGGCCGCAACGGCGGGCAGACCATTGTGGGTTATGCCAGTGGCCAAGGGCCGTTTGAAGCCCAGTTGGGCGAGGCCGATGCCCGGCGTGCGTGGGACATGTCACTGGAAGCCATCCACGTGTTGGATGGTCACATCCAGCGCTTCGGCATTGCGTGTGACCGTGTGAACGGCTACCTGTACGTGGCCGATTCACCCGCCAAGGCAAAGGCCCTGCTGGAAGACATGGCCGACACCGAGCGTCGTTATGGCTTCAAGGCCCAGGTGGCCAGTGGTGCCGATGTAGCCCGGTTCATTGACAGCCCGCTGTACCAGGCGGCTGCCTACGACACCACGTCCGGCCACTTGCACCCGCTGAAATATGGCCTGGGACTGGCACAGGCTGCACAAGGGCTGGGTGTGCAGCTGTTCGAATGCAGCCCGGTGACGGCCCTGCAGCCCGGTGCACCGGCCGTGTTGCGAACGGCACAGGGTGAGGTGCAGGCCACGCAGGTGGTGTTGGCGGGTAACTGCATGCTGCCGGAATTCGGTCCACAGGTGGCACCAGCCATTGCACCGCGCATCATGCCGGTGGGGACCTACATCATCGGTACGGAACCGCTGTCGCCCGAGCTGTGTGCCAGGTTGATTCCCAGCAACGCTGCTGTGTGCGACAACAACTTTGTGCTGGACTATTTCCGGTTCAGTGCCGATCACCGTTTGCTCTTCGGCGGGCGGGTCAGTTACACCACCCGTACACCCGGAAATTTGAAAGAAATCATGCGCCGGCGCATGGTGCAGGTTTTTCCTGTGCTACAAAATGTGAAAGTTGAATTTGTATGGGGGGGCTTTGTTGACATCAGCATGAACCGCGCCCCGGACTTTGGCCGCCTGGGTAGCAATGTGTATTACCTGCAGGGTTTCAGCGGGCACGGCGTGGCACTGACCGCGCTGGCAGGCAAGCTGGTGGCCGAGGCCGTGGCAGGCGACAGCGAACGGTTTGATGTGTTTGCACGCCTGAAGCACCACAACTTCCCCGGTGGGCCGCTGCTGCGCACGCCCACGCTGGCGCTGGGCATGCTGTGGCACCGGTTGATGGATGTGGTGCGGTAGGTGGTGTGTTCTGGCCCATGGCGTAGCCAATTGCCGGATTTCCCAAAGAATCCTGTTGTTCGCCCATTGCGACTGGTCTAATATCTGGTCTGTTTTCTTCAAAAAGAGCACATTGTGAACATCGAAGTCGGCTCCTACGAAGCCAAAACGAAGCTACCGGAGCTGCTGCGCGGTGTACAGGCGGGCAGCCGTTACACCATCACTTTGCGAGGCGAGGCAGTGGCCGATCTGGTGCCCGCGCAAGGCAACAAACACGTCGCAGCCACAACCGCCGTGGACGACATGCACGCTTTCATGCTGGCCCGCAAGCCGGGTGGCGCCCTGGACCTCAAGGCCCTCGTGGATGAGGGTCGGGCATGAGGTTTGTTCTGGATGCGTCAGTGGCTCTGCTCTGGCTGGTGCCTGCAACCAACCCGGCAGGTGTGGATTACGCCGAAGCCACCCTGGTGGCGCTGAAGGATGCACAGGCGGTGGTACCTTCGCTGTGGGCTCTGGAGGTTGCCAACGTGGTGGCCAAGCTGGAGGCCAAGGCCATCGTAACCGAAGCTGACTCGCAGCGGTACGTAGCTCTGCTGAGTAAGCTCCATATCGTGACCGACCCGGCCACGGCCACACACGCCTTGGGCGACACTTTGAACCTTGCTCGGCGCTACAGGTTGTCAGCCTACGATGCGGCGTATCTGGAGCTTGCACTGCGCACAGGCTTGCCACTGGCCACGCTGGATGCTGGTCTGGTCAAGGCGGCGACCACGGCTGGGGTTCAGATTCTGGGCACCCACTGACCATGCGCAGTCAGGTCGAGTGAGTGCGCCGAAGCGGGCAGCGCATACAGGCGAATCCACCGCATCTGTATCCGATGCGCCAACGGCTAAAAACCGGCCAGCAGGCTGGTTGGTGCTGAGGACCGAAATGCGAAACGTCAGTGTGTCGCCAGACCATCCTGGATGCACCTCGCCAACACCGGCCCATGGTGCCGGATGGCGTCCAGCGGTGCGTACCCGTACCCGATCACCAGCCCCTTCACATCGTGACGGGCCAGGCAATAGGCTGACAGGGGTCGTACGGTCAGGTTGTGTCGGGCAGCTGCCTGGGCAAGCGCCTGGTCATCAGCCCGGTCTGGCAGGCGCAGGCACAGGTGCAGGCCTTGTTCGGCTCCGGCCAGCCATGGCCCGTTTGGTTGAGTGAGTGCGGGTTGCAGGGCACTGACCAGTGCCCGCCGCCGCTCGGCGTAGGCTTGCCGCGCTTTGCGCAGGGCGCTGGCAAAGTGCCCCATTTCAATGAACTCGGCCAAGGCGGCTTGCAGGGGTGTCTGGCCTGGGCGGTTCAGGTCGTAATGGGCCTGCCGGAAGTCGGCGGCCAGTGCCTTGGGCACCACCAGGTAGCCCAGTTTCAGGCCCGGATACAGCACCTTGGAAAACGTGCCCATGTATAGAACCCGCCCGTCCGTGTCCAGGCCTTGCAGGGATGACACCGGTGGGCCACTGAAGCGGAATTCGCTGTCGTAGTCGTCTTCCAGCACCCAGGCGTTGTGCTGGCTGGCCGCTTGCAGCAGGGTCTGCCGACGGGCCAGGCTCATGACGGCACCGGTGGGGTATTGGTGAGACGGCGTGAGGTACACCAGGCGTGGCGGGCGGGCATGGTCGGCTGGCTGGGGCGCCATACCCTGGTTGTCCACTGGCACCGGATGCAGGTGCAGGCCAGTGGCCATGAAGGCTTTCACGGCACCCCAGTAGGCAGGGTCTTCCAGCCACACGGTGTCACCGTGGTCGGCCAGCAGTTGGGCACACAGCTCCAGTGACTGTTGGGTGCCGCTGGTGATGATGACCTGATCCGGCTCCAGTTGCACGCTGCGGAACACGCGCAGGTAGTCGGCCACGGCCCGGCGCAGGGGGCCATGGCCACCACTGTGGTTGTAGTCGAGCATGTCGGGCAGGGTGTGGCGCCAGTGCCGGTTCTGCAGGCGTTGCCACAGGGCGACGGGAAACGCGCTGAAATCGGCATGCACGGGCGTGAAGGGCTGCACCTCCAGGTCGCTGGCGTTGAACCGGTGGGCCAGGTCGCATCCGCGCCGGGACAGGCTTCGGCGGGGCACTGACGTGCCGGGCTGTGCCCGTTTGTCTGAACGGTGGGCTGACCGGATGGCCGAGCGTGTGGCGGCATTCGCTGCGGGCACGCTGTCGGCCACGTAGGTGCCGCTGCCAACCTGGCTGACCAGGTAGCCTTCAACCGTCAGCTGGCTGATGGCGGACATCACCGTGTTGCGCGACAGGTTCAGGTCGTGCGCCAGGTCGCGGCTGGAGGGCAGGCGTTCGCCGGCGGTCAGTTTGCCGTCCAGCATGGCGCGGCGCAGGGCCTCGTACAACTGGCGGTTCAGGGGCAGGGTGGCCTGGTGGCCCAGGTGGGCCATGTGGTTCAGCACGAACTCGGACAACATGCAGGGGCTTTCAGGGTGGGGCCAAATTGGTACCATCATGTTGCCACAAATGGTGCCTTTGCCACACCAATTGCACGCCCACAATGGCAGACAGACCGGTTGAAAACCTGGAGTACCTGGATGACCCTGCCCCCTGCTTCCCCACACACCCTGGTGTGGTTGCCTGCTGACCACCGCGTGCTGGGTGGTGACGACAGCCGCATGCCTTTTCTGGTGCTGGGTGACAAATACGCCCGTGCCGTGAAGGTGGGCGCACACGCCCAGCCGGTGATGTTCCCGTTGGCCGAGGCCAGTCAGATCCCCGCCTTGCTGGACGTGGTGGACGGTGTGATGCTGACGGGCTCGCCGTCCAATGTGCATCCCAGCCATTTTGACGAACCGGTGGCCGACCCCAGCCTGCCGCTGGATCCCGAGCGCGACAACCTGACACTGAACCTGGTGCGAGCCTGCGTGGCCCAAGGTGTGCCGCTGTTGGGCATTTGCCGGGGGTTTCAGGAAATCAACGTGGCGCTGGGTGGCACCTTGTACCAGCAGGTGCAGAACCAGCCCGGCATGATGGACCACCGCGACCCGGATGGTGTGCCGCTGGACGTGGCCTATGCACCCGTTCACCCCATCCACATCGTGGCGGGCAGCTGTCTGGCCGAGTGGGCGGGTGGCACGCAGGCGCAGGTCAATTCGCTGCACGGACAGGGTGTGAACCGCCTGGCCCCGGGCCTGACGGCGTTGGCCCATGCGCCCGATGGTCTGGTGGAGGCGTTCGAGGTGCAAGGTGCCCGCACGTTTGCCTGTGCGGTGCAGTGGCACCCCGAGTGGCGTTGCTGGGAGAACCCGTTTTACAGCGCCATCTTCCGGGCATTTGGCGATGCCTGCCTGACGCGCAGGCGGGGGCGGCCCAAGGGACAAGGCTGATGACGATCGGTATCGGCCGGTGCACACTGTGGCCGACGACGTGAACCGATGTGTCACCGGCGCACCGAGTGGGTGTGCCGCCCAACAACCAACCCTGAACCTGTATGTCAACCGCCCAACAGAACCTCACTTTCAATGACCTGGAACATTGGCTGAACGCCCGCCGCGTGACCGAGGTGGAATGCCTGGTGCCCGACCTGACCGGTGTGGCCCGCGGCAAAATTTTGCCGCGTGGCAAGTTCACCGAAGACCGTGGCATGCGCCTGCCCCAAGCCGTGGTGGGCATGGGCGTGACCGGCGAATTCCCGGCCAGCGGCCCTTACTACGATGTGGTGGACCCGACCGACCGCGACATGCAGTTGCGCCCCGACCCGAGCACGGTGCGCATCGTGCCCTGGGCCACCGACCCGACGGCGCAGGTCATCCACGACTGTTTTGACAGCAACGGCAAGCTGGTGCCGTTTGCACCCCGCACCGTGTTGCGCCGTGTGTGCGAGCTGTACGAGGCCGATGGCCTGAGTCCGGTGGTGGCCCCGGAGCTGGAGTTCTACCTGACGGCGCGCAACACCGACCCCAACATCCCGCTCAAACCCCCCATTGGCCGCAGTGGCCGGGCCGAAACCTCGCGTCAGGCGTACAGCATTGACGCGGTGAACGAGTTCGACCCGCTGTTCGAAGAAATTTACGACTATTGCGACAAGATGGAGCTGAACGTGGACACGCTGATCCACGAAATTGGTGCGGGCCAGATGGAGATCAACTTCTTCCATGCCCACCCGCTGGGGCTGGCGGACGAGGTGTTCTTTTTCAAGCGCACGGTGCGAGAGGCCGCGCTGCGCCATGACATGTACGCCACCTTCATGGCCAAGCCCATCGCGGGCGAGCCTGGCAGCGCCATGCACGTGCACCAGAGCATCCTGGACAGCGAGACCCGCCAGAACATTTTCAGCAACCCCGATGGCAGTCCATCGGAATCGTTCTACCACTACATCGGCGGCTTGCAGCGTTACATCCCGGCCGCCATGGCGCTGGTGGCACCCTATGTGAACAGTTACCGCCGCCTGGCGCGTCACACCGCTGCGCCCATCAACATCGAATGGGGCCACGACAACCGGACCGTGGGCATCCGTTCACCCATTGCGCCACCCCATGCCCGTCGGGTGGAGAACCGCGTGATCGGTGCCGATGCCAACCCCTATGTGGCCCTGGCCATGACACTGGCCTGCGGTTACCTGGGGCTGAAAAACAAGATCAAGCCCAAACCCGAGATGAAGGGCGATGCCTACCTGTCTGCCTATGCCCTGCCCCGCTCGCTGGGCGAGGCGCTGGACATGCTGCGCAAGGAAACCGACTTGCATGACATCCTGGGCCATGAGTTCGTCACCATCTACACCGAAATCAAGGAACTGGAGTTTGCCGAGTTCATGAAGGTGATTTCGCCCTGGGAGCGGGAGCACTTGCTGCTCCATGTTTAAGGCGATAGCAAACGATTGAATCTGAATAAGCGCTGAAGCACTTTTTTATTTGAAAGAGTTTTCCCATGAACGCTCCCCTGACCACCTCTGCCCTTCAGGCCTTGGACAGTGCCCACTTCATCCACCCGTTCACCGACCACGGTGACCTGGCCACACGCGGTGCGCGGGTCATCGACCGTGCAGAAGGCATCTACGTGTGGGACAGCGAGGGGCAGCGCATGCTCGACGGCATGAGCGGCCTGTGGTGTGTGAACGCAGGGTATGGCCGCAGCGAATTGGCAGATGCGGCCCATGCGCAGATGATGAAGCTGGCCTTCTACAACAGCTTCTTCCAGACCACGAACGAACCAGCGGTGAAGCTGGCCGCCAAATTGTCATCGCTGGCGCCCACCATCGGCGGACGCAGCTTCAACCATGTGTTCTTCAGCAGCAGTGGCAGTGAGAGCAACGACACCAACGTGCGCATGGTGCGCCGTTACTGGGATTTGTTGGGCCAGCCGCAGCGCAAGGTCATCATCAGCCGCCACAACGCTTACCACGGCAGCACCATGGCCGGGGCGTCGCTGGGTGGCATGAGTGGCATGCACGCGCAGGGCGACTTGCCCATTCCCAACATCACGCACATTGGCCAGCCCTACTTCTTTGAAGAAGGCCTGCCGGGTGAAACCCCCGCCGAATTTGGTGTGCGGGCTGCGGGTTGGCTGGAAGACAAGATTCTGGAGTTGGGCGCTGACAAGGTGGCCGCCTTCATCGCCGAGCCGGTGCAGGGTGCGGGCGGGGTCATCATCCCCCCTGATACCTATTGGCCCGAGATTCAGCGCATCGTCGACAAATACGGCATCCTGCTGGTGAGCGACGAGGTCATTTGCGCATTCGGTCGCCTGGGTCACTGGTTTGCGTACGAAAAGTTTGGCTACAAGCCCGATCTGGTGACGTTTGCCAAGGCCGTGACCAGCGGCTACATCCCGCTGGGGGGGGTGATGGTGGGCGACCGCGTGGCGAAGGTATTGATCGAGCAGGGCGGCGAGTTCAACCACGGCTACACCTACAGCGGCCACCCCGTGGCCTGCGCGGTGGCGCTGGCCAACATCGAGCTGATGGAGCGCGAGAACCTGCCAGGGCGTGTGAAGGACGACATTGGTCCCTACCTCGCCAGCCGCTATGCCGAGCTGGCCGACCACCCGCTGGTGGGCGTGGCCGAAACCTGTGGCTTCGTGGCCGGGCTGGTGCTGGTGAAAAGCAAGACGCCTGGGGCCAATGGGCGCATGCAGATGTTCCCGGACAACCTTGCGGTGGGCATGCGGTGCCGGGCGCATTGCTTCAAAAACGGGCTCATCATGCGTGCCGTGGGCGACCGCATGATCATCGCCCCGCCGCTGACCATGACGCATGCCCAGATCGACGAGATGATGGCGTTGATCCGCCACGTGCTGGACCTGACGGTGGCAGACTTGACGGCAGCGGGTTTGCTCGCGTGAGCCTTGTCGGCTTTGCCGCGAAAGGCAGTCTCTGTGGCGCGGCTCAGGGCGCTGCGCAGAGCTGCTGAAATGCGGTTGAAATCCGTTGGCAGGCCAAGCCATCACCATAGGGGTTGTGTGCACGGGCCATGGCATCGTAAGCGTCAGTGTTTTGCAGCAAGGCAAGCGTCTCTCTGACGATGGTGGCGTGGTCGGTACCCACCAGCTTTACGGTGCCGGCAGCCACAGCTTCAGGCCGTTCGGTGGTGTCGCGCATGACCAGCACCGGCTTGCCGAGGGAGGGAGCCTCTTCTTGCACTCCGCCCGAGTCGGTCAAAATCAGGCAGCTGCGTTTCATCAGGTAAACGAAGGGCAAATAGTCCAGCGGTGCAATCAGGTGGACGTTGTTCACCCGGCCCAGAATGCGGTTGACCGGCTCTTGTACCTGCGGGTTGAGGTGAACCGGGTAAACGATTTGCACGCCGGGGTGGTGGGCAATGTCCTTCAGTGCCTCGCACATCGACTCAAACCCAGGACCAAAGTTTTCCCTCCGGTGACCGGTCACCAGAACCAGGCGTTTGCTGTTATCGAGGTAAGGGAACAGCCCTGACAACTGTTCACTGAGTTGTGGGTTGCCTTCCAGTTTGGAGCTGACCATCAGCAAGGCATCGATGACCGTGTTGCCCGTGACGTGGATGGTGTGGGGTGCCACCCCTTCGCGCAGAAGGTTGTCGCGGGCTTGAGCCGTTGGCGCAAAGTGCAAGCCTGCCAGCCGGCCCGTGATTTGGCGGTTGGCCTCTTCGGGCCAGGGCGAATACAGGTTGTGGGTGCGCAGCCCTGCCTCCACGTGGGCAATGCCCACCTGCTGGTAATAAGCCGCTAGGCTGGTGGCCAGTGTGGTGCTGGTGTCGCCGTGCACCAGTACCCAATCGGGCTTCCAGGCGTTGAATACGGTTTCCATGCCTTGCAGGATGTTGCAAGTGAGCTGTGTCAGGGACTGACCTGGCCGCATCAGGTTGAGGTCAAAGTCAGGCGTGATGTCAAAAAGTTGGAGGACTTGATCCAGCATCTGCCGGTGCTGTGCGGTGACGCAGACCTTGACTTCGAACGCCGAGCACACTTGCAGCACCTTGACCAACGGGGCCATTTTGATGGCCTCGGGCCGGGTGCCGAATACGATGAGGAGTTTCATGGTCTGTTGGGGTGGTTTTATTTGCGAAGTGCCAGCGTGGTCGATCGTCATGCAACGACTTTGCCATTCAACATGAAAATCCCAGTTGGTTTGTTGGACTGATACAAGTGACGGACGACGTGGGAAATGTTTTTTTGTTTTCCAGTTGTTCGATGGTTGTACACAACAACTTCATTTATAAGTCAATGAACTGCCGAGATAAGAAAAATTTCTCCTGACAATGCTGGTTTACGCTTCCCGTCAGGCAAAGGAGCAGAGAGGTGTGTTTTGCATACAGTTTGTGTCGCTGATCGGGCCATGAATAGAGCCCTGCGCAGTTTTTATCTGTTGCTCATTTGTTTGTTTTGTGTAAATGGCGCATGGGCCAAGGCGACCGTGCAAAAAAAGCCGGGCAAATCCCGTCAACAGGTGGTTGAGGCGGCTGCGCCCGCTGCCGTGCCGACAGTTGGCTTGACCCAGCGCACCACCAGCCTCGCGGATTTGGGGTTGACTGAGCCCATCGTGCTGGGTGGTGTGCAGACGACGCGTACGGTCTACTTTCCCGTTCCATCTAAAACGCCAATTTCCGATATTCAGTGGGAGATTCCCTATCACGTTGCAGGTGTGCGCAAGGGGGGTGCTGCACTGACGGTTTATGTCAATGAAAGATTGGTGCTTCGGGAGGAACTGGCCGTCCAATCCAAAGGCGTTTTGAGGGGAACACTGGAGAAAGCAGGTGCCAGCGGTTTTCTGCGTATTCGGACAGAGCTGGAAGGGGCGGGCTTATCGGGCAGGGGTACAGACAACGTTTGCGAGGCACCGGCGACGGTTGTCCTGGATCCGAGCATGCAGATCAGGTTCCAGTATCGGCCCGAAAGTATGGTCAGTGTGGGCGATGTTTGGTCCCTCTTGCCTACACAGCCATTGGTTCTGCTGCCGCCCAAGCCTTTGCCGCCGATCACATATCAGACCGCGTTCCGGGTGGGGGCGGCCTTTGCAAAAATCGAGAAACATGCCGAATTCGAGTCGTTGCCTGCAGTGGGCCAAACCGTGGACACCACGGTTCTGGATGTGCCGAACGGCTGGCAAGACATCCCTGCTTTCCGCGCACTGAGCAAGAAGGACAGGCATGTTTTGGGCGACAGGTCGGAGTTGACCGCCTGGGTGGTGTTTCGGCTTCAGCGAAAGCCCTTGCCCTCAGTGTTGGTGGTGGATGCAGCGATGTTGCAGGATCTTCAGCAAGGGCTGGATGCATTGGTGGCCCAGGTTCAAGGTGTGCGCGGAGGAAAAGGGCAATTCATCAATGAGTGGATGGCTGCGCAACTGAGTCAGATCTTGCAGGTAAGGTCGGATCAGAGGGTGCTGCTCCAGCCGACCGAGTCTGGGGGCGTACTGGTGGTGGGGCCAAATGCATCCGTCGCATTTGGACAGATGGTTGAACCGAAGTGGCAGCTCTTGATGCGCACCAGTGGGTCGTCCTGGGGGCTTCAGTCCAATCCGACAGAAAGTGCTGCTGAACTGCGGTTCAGAGACATTGGATTGCCGATTGGTCCGGTGACCGCTACTGACAGGCTGGAGTGGGGCGCGCGTTTCGATTTGGGGCAGAGCGCGTTGTCTGGCCGGGTACCGTCGGAAGTGGTGATGGATCTGGTTTTGCCAGATATGCGGCAAGATGCCAACCCTTTGGCGAAGTTGTACTTCAACGACATGTTGCTGACGGGAGGTGTGCTCTCGTTCGACAAGCAAGGGGTGCATCGCCTGCGTGCCCGCATACCTGCTTCTGCCGTTCAAGTCGACAACGGGTTGACCTTGATTGTGGAGTTCGCCCAGTCGAAGAATGACTGCGTGCCGGTACCGGTGACGGTTGGTATTCAGCCCACCAGTCACTTCACGCTGACGACTGCCAAACTGGGCAAAAATTTCAATGGACATGGGCATGCGTTGTCCAAGGGCGGACACGTACTGGTTCCTGACCAATACCTCCGGGATCCACAAAGATCGTTGCGCCATTTGATTTGGATGAGCCGTGCGCTGGCTTTGAATACAGGTCAAGTCTCCGTGGGTATGCTGCCCAGAACAGACGTGTCTGATTGGCCCAAGCCGTTCATGGCATGGGAAGCACCACCGTCTGTCATCGACGCTCTGTCCAACGGAAAAGTACCCCAGCCTGCATCGGAAGCATGGGATGGTTTGGCCAATGGTCTGGCTGTGCGGGTGATGCCGGTTGCTGGCGAAACCAGTACGTTTGTTCGGGTGCAGGGCACGGGGCTTGATGACAGGGCAACGTTTGGCAGGTTCCGCCATGGCAGCGTGGCTTTGGTGGAGTCCAATGGCCGCCTGCTCGAATGGGACGACACCGGGTTGACCAGAGAAGCGCATCTGGATGAACTGCGTCAACCCTGGGTGTTGCGCAACATTGGCTGGTGGTTGCCTGCTGCACTGGTACTGGGCTTTGTGGGGATGCTCGTTGTAGCGAGCCACATCCGGCGGGGCAAACGCTGATGTTGCAAGAAATCCTGGCACAAACCTATGTGAGCCTGGAGTGGTTGACGCTGGTGATCACGGTGCTGATCGCATTGTCTTCGCTGGACGATATGGCGATCGATGTTTGGTACTGGTGGCGGCGCTTGCAACGGTGGCGCATTGGTCGACAGGGCAAGATTCGTCCGTTGCAGGTTGAACAATTGCTGGAGCGGTCGGAGCAACCACTGGCCATCATGGTTCCAGCGTGGAAGGAATACGACGTCATTGCACAGATGATAGAGACCATGGTAGCCACCATGAACTACAAAAATTATGTGATTTTTGTGGGCACCTATTGCAATGACGATGCCACCACACAGGAGGTCGATCGCATGCGTCGGCGTTACCGGCAACTCCAGCGCGTTGAGGTGCCCAACCCTGGTCCAACCTGTAAAGCCGACTGTCTGAATTGGGTGATTCAGGCCATTGCCCTCCACGAGCAAAAGAATGACATGACCTTTGCAGGCATGATCTTGCATGACAGTGAAGACGTGCTTCATCCGTTGGAGTTCAAGTTTTTCAATTACCTGTTGCCGCGGATGGACTTGATCCAATTGCCCGTTTTTTCACTGGAACGGCACTGGTATGAATTGGTGGCCGGTACTTACATGGATGAGTTTGCCGAGGCACATGGCAAAGACATGCTGGTTCGGGAGCACATTGCCGGTGTCGTGCCTTCGTCTGGTGTGGGCACATGTTTTTCCCGGAAGGCCATCCGGGCATTGTGTGACGAAGCAGCCAATCAGCCATTCAACACATCCAGCCTGACCGAAGACTATGACATTGGCAACAGATTGGCCAGCATGGGTATGCGGTCCATTTTTGCGGTGATGCCAGTGCAGTACGTGGATAACTTGATTGACGCGTCAGGCAAGCAGGTGGAGAAAAGGTTTGTCAAGCCGCTGAGTGTGCGAGAGTTTTTTCCTGATACGTTTGTCACGGCTTACCGCCAGCGTTCGCGCTGGACATTGGGTATTTGTCTGCAGAGCTGGGAGCAACTCAATTTCACGGGAAGCTTGGCTGCCAGATACCTGATGCTGCGTGACCGCAAGGGCGTGGTCACTTCGCTCATCAGTATCGTGGCCTATTTTGCGCTGTTGTGTTTCATTGTTTTCCACATCCTGGCGGCTGCGAACATCTGGACGATGTTTTTTCCATCGGTTTTCTTGTTTCAGGAATGGTTTTACTACGTGTTGCTGTTTAACGCGGTTGGCATGGCCAGTCGCGTGTTTCACCGTGTTTACTTTGTGACGGAGATGTACAACTGGCGTCAGGGTTTGTTGTCGTTGCCGCGAATGATCGTTGGCAATTTCGTCAATTTCATGGCAGTGATGCGTGCCTGGCGTTTGTTTCTGGCCTATTTGCTTCGTGGCAAGAAAATGGTTTGGGATAAAACCATGCACGATTTTCCGACCGTCGATGGGCTGGGCAAGAAACGCCGCATCGGTGATTTGTTGATGACTTGGCAGGCGGTGGAGCCCGACCGTTTGGAACAGGCCCTTCAAGAGCACCAAGCTTTGGGTTTGCCGTTGGGTCGCGTATTGGTGATGAATGGTTGGTTGGATGATGAAACGCTGGCCGAGGCCATTGCCTACCAGACGGGGTTCGATCGAATCGATGTGAACCTGGTGGAAGTTTGGCGTTTGCGCGACAGCTTGCCCTATGAGTTGTGCGCGCGTTGCCGAGTGTTGCACGTGGGGTTTGACGCGCATCAAAAACCCATTCTGGCGGTGGCAGGCCCGTTGAGTGACGCGGATGTGTCAGCCGTTTCGGCAATATTGTCAGCAGCACCGGTGTTCCGTGTCGCCAGGGAATCAGAAGTGCATGCAGGCTTGCGGCACTGGCGTGAGGGCATGCGAAAACTTGCGGGTGAAGAGGATGCCCAAGCATGGAGCGCTGCGCCCACCAGTTCGCCAAGCGGCACAATGCCCTTGTTGGGTGATTTGCTGATCCGCAGTGGCCTGATTGACCGCGCGCGTTTTGAAGAGGCTTTGGCGATTTACTCGCCCAATGTGCACGGACGGATCGGTGCGTATTTGGTCGAAAAAGGTGTGGTCACCCGTGAACAGGTGGAAACTGTTTTGAAGCTGCAACGTGACGAGCGATCCAACGTTGTACCCATGAGACCTGTAGCCGATCTGGCAGGAACGAATGAGTCATGAAACCTTATTTTCCCGTTCATGTGGTGTGGGTGTGTGCTGCCGCTGTGTTGCAGGTGCAGGTTGCGCAGGCCAACCAAGAACCTGTGGTTCAGAAGGTGGGTAAGCCAAAAACGGCAACTGTGGTCGCTGCTGCTAAACAAACAACCGAACCCAAGACTCTCCGCAATCAGAAGACGGAGGCAGTGACGGTGAGTCCGATTGGCCCGGGGTGGGAAGCAGCTGCAAAAGCATATGCCGACTATGACAAGGGTTTGTTTTTGGCATCAGCCGAGAACGCTCGTAAAGCGGTCACAGCGGAACCGGACAACAAAACCTATCGATTTTTGTTAATTAACGCTTTGCAAGGTGCAAAGCTTGCTGATGAAGCGTTGTCTGCTGTGCAAGAGGCTTTGACTAAGTTCGGCGAAAACGAAACATGGCTATCCGTGCAGAGTTTGTTGTTGACGCATCGAGCAGCATCGGTTGCCAATGAAGTCTACAGATCGTTGGAGCGCAATGATTTTTCGGCAGCCATAGATTTTGCGCAACAAGCGGTGACACTTGCGCCGGATGTGATGGCGTATCGCGCTTTGCTGGTCGATCTGTTGATGCGCGCCAGCCGTTGGTCGGATGCTGACCACGCGGTAACCGAGTTGCTTTCGCAGGAACCGTTGGAGGTTTCTGCTTGGGCGTTGCGGGCAGTCATTCGTTTTGCGCAGGGCCATTACACCCAGTCGGTAGCAGATTTCGAACATGCATTCACCGTACCGGATTTGGACGATGTCCAGCACAGGTGGTTACGTTTGATCGCTGTTGATACGGCGCTGGAAGCGAAAGATGCCCCCCGTGCCAAAGCTTGGCTCGGGCATCCGGTTTTGGCGACTGGCAGAGATGCAGAGTGGCGCAGGGCCTTGGCAAGTCGAGAAGCGGCATTGGCAAGCCTGTCGGACACCAGGTTGTCTTCACTTGGGCAGCAACGGCCAATTGGAGAGGTTCTGATTCCTTTGCAGCGCTGTCGGCTGACGCCCTATGGCCGGGCTTGCTTGCTGTTGCCTGGTGTGCCCTTGGCAGATGCTGGTTATGAAGCGGCTGCATCTGCTTACCAATTCATGAAAAGCCAAGAATTTGGGGAGGCTGCTACGCAGGCCCGTTTGGCCATGGAGCGTGCGCCCAGAAATAAGGCCTACAAGCAACTGTTGTTTGACATTTTCAGCGCCGACAACAAGGCAGAGGAAGCATTGGCGCTTGCGCGGGAGTATGTGACGGAGCGGCCCGAGGATTTGTCATGGCGTTTGCGTTTGTCGGGGTTGTTGTTCGACGTGGGACAGCGTGATGCTGCCAAAGTCGAGTTGCAGAACGCTGTCAATTTGGTGCCTGCGGGTGGCGAGGGAGAGGCCGATGCGGCCTACCTGGCGACCCGGATACAAGATCATGAAACGGCGCAGATCCTTTACGTGCGGATGGCAGATGCCAATCGGCTCAAAGGTAGCGCTTGGGGCGATGCGGCCTTTTCATCTTTGCGGTTGAAGATGGATTACACCGCTTTGAGCTTTTTCAGAAAAGGTATAGACGACCTGACCCTGTCAAAAGTCGACAATCCGGCATCCAATGTGGTGGAACAGATTGACACGTTCAGACGGGCTTCTGCAGAGGTGTCGCGTGTGTGGGGTTTGACCAGCAGCCTAACATTGAGCCGTGAACTGTCCGTGCCAGGCAGTACTGGGCTGGCGGGTGCGATAGCACCCGCTAACAGCACAGTGGTGGGCGCAGAGGCCTACTGGCGTCCCTTCGGGTATCGCAATGGGCAACTTTTCGAAGTGTTTGCCAGAGGTTACGCCACACTCTCGAGCAGCATCGCCGGTCCGAAGGGCTTGGGCAATGGTGTCGGGTCGGTGGGCGTACGAGGCAAGCCAACAGCGGATTTTCCATTGGTGTTTGCTGCCTGGCGGCAGTTGCCCTTGGGTGTGTTGGGCGAGTCTGATTGGGTTGTGCAAGCATCCTATTTCCAAGGTTGGGGTACCGACGTGCGTGCTTCGCTACCTGCCTGGTGGACAGGGCAAATCACAGGAGAGTGGAGCAGGGCGTTGCGAGAAGGGCATACCTACGCTGCTGTTGAAGGTCGTTTGGGGCGGAGTTTCAAGTGGGAGCCAACCGAGATGGCTTGGGCGGTACAACCCTTTGCCAGCTTGAAAGCCGAGTACAACACCCAGGCGCTTGATCGATCCACGAGTGGACTGGATGTAGGTGTGAGTTTCAAGCGTGCGTTCAGAGAGGACAGGTATACAGCACCCATGTCTACCCTTGAGCTGGAGTGGCGTCACAGGTTGAAGCAATGGGGTGGCGGCAAGCCCGGTGCAGCCATCAAATTGATCACATCGTATTGATGAAGAAGGAGC
Organism: Comamonadaceae bacterium UBA2334; assembly: GCA_002344885.1. Taxonomy (GTDB): domain Bacteria; phylum Pseudomonadota; class Gammaproteobacteria; order Burkholderiales; family Burkholderiaceae_C; genus UBA2334. Next base: position 8,227 of record DDUQ01000140.1, on the reverse strand, counting down.
AAACAATGTTTCGTGATGGACGTTTCAAGCAACGGTGTGCGGTCAGGTCAGTGGTCGGGGCACTGGGTCTTTGGATTGGTTTTGGGGGGGGTGGGGTGAGTGCGGCCGGCGGTTTGGCCGGGTTGTATGCAGAGCAGCCGCCTGCCGGATCTGTTTTTGTACGCTTGCTCAATCCTGCTACTCCGGTTCAAGTCGCTTGGACCGGTGGCAAGCCGACAGCATTGCCGCTGGCGGGTAACCTGGCTACGGCTTACAGGGTGATGGATCCTGCCAAGCGGCCGGAGTTGTCGGTAAATGGCAAACCCATGTCAGTGGACAAAATCAACATGTCGGCCAGTTATGCGACCTGGGTGGTGTCAGCCAGTGGGCCAGATGTAGTGGTGATCGTTGATGAATCGCCACCTGCCAATGCCCTGAAGGTGGTGCTGCGAATTACCAACCTGGTGCCAGATTGCCAGGTTACGTTGAAAACGGCGGAAGGTGCCAATGTCGTTGAAGGTCTCCCGGTTTGGCAGAGCAAGGCCCGGGCGATCAATCCGGTCAAGGCCAGCTTGATTGCCCAATGTGGCGCGGTGGCATCGGCACCGTACGTTTTGCCATCGCTGCAGGCCGGGGACCGTTTCAGTGTGTTCGTGTACGGTACGGCGCGCGGTCCGCTGCTGAGCGGTCAGATCGATGCAACGGAGGCTTATTCGGCCAAGCCATGAGCTTACTGTGACGCCGATGCCTTGGGCTGCAAGACCAAGGCTGAAAGCAATTCCGGTGTGAGGTAAGTAGGGCCCTCGAAAAGGTAGATGGGCAGGTCTTTATAGGCTGCGAGTTGATCGATCAATTCATCCACTGTGGCAGACCGAAATCCTCCACCAGTATTCGGTCTGAAAATCTCAGCGATGACCCGCACCCGGTGTGGCCCCAAGTGATCTTTCAACGCTTGAATGTACTGGACTGAAATGCGGGACTCACGCGCGTGAACACCTACGCCGTCTTGCCAGAACACGCCTACGTCTGGAGGTAACCAGCGTTGCAGATGCCAGACCAGTTGTTCGGGCCCGACGTTGGCGCTGTCATACACGCTGACCCAAAGCGGGCGTGGCAATTTGGCCAATGCGTCGATCACAGTGGGTGGCACGTCCCAGGTAGGGTCGAACTCGACGGGAAAATACCATCCCACAACGTTGATGCCGGGTGGTGCAATGGCAGAAATGGCACTGTCTTCCGCCAAATCGACGGCATTTTTTCTGGCTTCGGATTCTTGGAAGTGACCCACCAGACCCATGATCACTTCGCGAGCCCAAGGCTCTTGACCGATCCTCGTCCAGTCTGGAATCGGTGGAGCCGAAAGCGAAGAACTGGTCTTATCTGGCGTGGGGATTGATGGATCGATTGAGTTGACAGGTGTAGCGGATGCCAGAGAGCAACTGACCGATGTGCCTGGACAGGGCAAAAACGATCGACCATCTACCTTGGTCCATTGGACCAAGAGCTGGTAAGCACCCAACTGATGCCAGTTGCCCTGAGGATTCAAGTTGTGGTCGTGTGGCTGCCAGATGATGCCTGCGACAGGCGGTATCAGTCGATCAGCCACCGAGCGTGTTTGCAGTGTCAGTGACAACGATACGCTGACCAGCATGACCAACGTGAACAGGCGCAGCCTTCCCATGATATGGGCTTCCATTGTTGACATGCTTCAGTGGCCGAGTGACGCTGGGGTCGCATGGGTATACGGGAAGCACTTCGGCCCATTTTTTGTGGTTGCAGCTCGTGTGGGCATCGTTCAGGTTGACAGGGCCAGTTTCAGTTGTTCAACCCAGGTTTCTGGGGCCATCAAGCTTGCGGCATCAAACAAACCGGCGGTTTGTGGCCCTATGTGAACTTGTGCCTCATTCATTTGCCACACCAACACAGATGGCTTGCGTTGTCCTTTGAGCTGTTCGTTGGCATGTTTGAGGGCGATTGCCCACTGGCCGACATTGCCAGCGTTCCAGGTGAGGGCAGCACCGGTTTGTACCTGGTTTGAAATTCGCTGGGAGAATCCCCAATAGGGTTGCACAAAGCTGTTGCCCATGACATGGACTGGCGCGGCCTCATCGTCTAACAAACCCGAGGCTTGATCGGGCGGCAGCCTGACACGGAACACGTCGCGGCCAATCAGTTTGCGAGCCCTTGGGCTGAGGAATTTAGATGCCAGATCGCCGTGGTGACGTTCAGTTACCCATTCTCCCAATTGAGCCCCTCCCGCAGGAGACGGTGGCAATTTCAAGTGCTGTTTGATCACTCTTGCTGCAGCATCGGCGGTGGCTTCAGCAGCAGCGCTTGTCCAGTGGTAGTCGGTTCTGTAAAAAGCAGGGGCGTTTTGCCGTTCCAAGTCCAGCAGCGGGGTCAAACCGTCAACGCTGAGCAGGCCCGCCTGTGTCATTTCGCTTTGGATCAAGCCATAACGTGCTTTGATGGCATCGGACAAGGTCATGCCCGCTGGCAGCCGGTGGGGTACCACCACCGCCTTCATGGGGACCACCACCAACACCAAACGAATTCCCGCAGATTGGAACAACTCCTGAGCCCGGGCTAACAAGGCGATGCTGCTGCGGATGCCGCCAACATCGACATCTTTCAGATTCTCCCAGCCAGCGAACAACCAGCCATTAGGCCCTTGCAGAACGGTTTCGGCCGCAGTTTGTGTGGCAGCGGGTTGGGTACCAGCAGCCAGCAGGCTGGTTGCGGACAGAATGGATGAGCCGGCAGTCACCCATCGGGGGGTGGCGTGTAGCGCAAGTGTGGTGCCAGCAGTCAGCAGCAAATTTCGGCGCTTGGTTGGGGTAGGTTGCATTGGTCGGAGGATGTGGGTGTAACTGACAATTCTGGTTGCAAATCCACGCAAGGCTTATTTTGCGCGCTTTGCGAACGGGCCTGACTACAATTTGCGGGTCTGAATCTTGCTGGGCCAGGTCTGTGGCTGTGCGAATTCAGTGCAGCCCATGTCCTCACCGGTTGAATGGGACCGCAAATGGGGCATCATGTCGGCTGGATGACCCAAGTTTGACCCCTCTTTTTACATTGTTTGGAGTTGACGCATCATGAAGAAGCAAGTTTTGGCACTGGCCGCTGTGGCGGTGTTGCTGGCCGCCTGCGGCAAGAAGGAAGAACCCGCACCGGCACCGGCTGCGGCACCTGCACCGGCGGCTGCCCCAGCCGCGCCACCGCCCCCACCAGCGGAAGAAAAGGTGCTCAACATCTACAACTGGCCCGACTACATTCCCGAGGGCATGATTGCCGCCTTCGAGAAGGAAACCGGCATCAAGGTCAACTACGACACGTTTGAAACCAACGAAGCCCTCAATGCCAAGCTGGTGGCCGGCAACACGGGTTATGACATCGTGGTGCCAGGTACGGTGTTTGCCAAGCCCCAGATCGAAGGCGGTCTGTTCCAGCCGCTCGACAAGGCCAAGGTTCCTAACCTGAAGAACCTGGACCCCGCCGTGATGCAGGTCCTGACCAAGGCTGACCCTGACAACAAGCACCTGATCCCCTGGGCCTGGAGCTACACCACCGTGGGCATCAACAAAACCAAAGTTGAAAAAGCCCTGGGCAAGACCCCCATGCCTGAAAACGCCTGGGACCTGGTGTTCAAGCCCGAGTACACGTCCAAGCTGAAGTCGTGTGGCATTGCCTACCTGGATTCGCCGACCGAAATCATCCCCGTGGCGCTGCACTACATCGGCAAGGATGCCTACAGCAACAACGCCGAAGACTACAAGGCCGCCACCGACATGCTGGCCAAGGTGCGCAAGGACATCCGCCTGTTCAGCTCGACCATGATCGACGACATCGCTGGCGGCAAGGCCTGTGTGGCAATCGGCTGGGCGGGTGACATCAACATTGCTGCCGGTCGCGCTGCCGAGAACAAGAGCAAAGACGTGATTCAGGCACTGCTGCCGTCCACCGGCGCGCTGAGCTTCTTCGACACCATGGCCATCACCAAGGACGCCAAGCACCCGCAGAACGCACACGCCTTCATCAACTTCTTCCTGAAGCCTGAAAGCGGTGCGGCCATGGCCAACGAGATGTCCTACAACAGCGGCAACCTGGCGGCCAAGGAGCAGATCAAGTCCGAAATCAAGGACAACCCGACCATCTTCGTGCCGGCCGACTACATGCCCAAGATGATTGCACCGTCCAGCTTCACCAACGAAGCCCGCGAAGCGATGGCCACGGCTTACAACGCGTTCAAAAAAGGCAAGTGAGCTTGCTGCTGCCAACCGCAACCTTTGCTGCATGAACACAGAGGTTGCCCGAGGCTGTCCGACCTGAAGGCAGGCGGACAGCCTTTTTCTTTGCCCATTCCCTGACGAGGACCCCGCACCATGGCCGACAAACCCGCTGAAAAAGTGCCGCGCGAACGCTATCTGGAAACCGTGAAACTGGTCAAACGCTTCGATGAAGCGCTGGCCGTGGACGAAGTGTCGCTGTCGGTGGGCAAGGGTGAAATTTTTGCGCTGCTGGGCAGCTCGGGTTGCGGGAAGTCGACCTTGCTGCGCATGCTGGCGGGGTTCGAGTCCCCCACCTCGGGCCAGATTCTGCTGGGTGGTCAGGATGTGGGCAAGATGCCACCCTATGAACGCCCGGTGAACATGATGTTCCAGAGCTATGCGCTGTTCCCGCACCTGAACATCTGGGACAACGTGGCGTTCGGCCTCAAGCGCGAAGGCCTGCCGAAAGACGAGATCCAGCAGCGCACCGGTGCCATGCTCGATCTGGTGCAACTGGGCCAGTACGCCAAGCGCAAGCCGCACCAGTTGTCCGGTGGCCAGCAGCAGCGGGTGGCCCTGGCGCGCAGCCTGGCCAAAAAACCCAAACTGCTGCTGCTGGACGAGCCGCTGGGCGCGCTGGACAAGAAGCTGCGCGAGCAGACGCAGTTCGAACTGGTCAACATCATCGAGCAGGTGGGTGTGACCTGCGTGATGGTCACGCACGACCAGGAAGAGGCCATGACCATGGCCAGCCGCATTGCCATCATGAGCAAGGGGCGGGTGCTGCAGGTGGGCACGCCGCAGGAAATCTACGAGTACCCCGGCAACCGTTTCGTGGCCGATTTCATTGGCAACGTCAACCTGCTGGAAGGCAAGATGACTCTGGACCAGCCTGACCGGTGCGCCGTGGAAACGGCCATCGGCGAGGTACAGGTGGGCCATGGCATCAGCGGTGCCGAGGGCATGAAGGTGGCGGTGGCGGTGCGGCCCGAGAAGGTCAGCATCGGCAAGGCGCGCCCGGCCCGTGGCACGCACAACCTGTTCAGCGGTCGGGTGAAGGAGATTGCCTACTTCGGCTCGTACAACAACTACATCGTGGTCACGCCGCAGGGCACCAAGGTCAAGATCACCGAGCCCAACGGCTCGCGGCACGACCAGATCGACATCACCTGGGAAGACGAGGTGTTCTTCTGGTGGGACGACACCGACGCCGTGGTGTTGCGCGACTGAAAGGGCCCGTCATGAACCCACTTGAACCCTCCTCAGCACCCCAGCCACCCGCCGGACGGGGGGCAGCCAGACAACGTGGCTTCATGGCCATGCCGGGGCGCCGGTTTGTCATCGGCGTGCCGTTCGCCTGGTTGCTGGTGTTCTTTTTCCTGCCGTTCCTGATCCTGGTCTACATCAGTTTCGTGGACATGGGTGAAAGCATCCACCCGTTCAAGCCGCTGTGGGAAAACGGGCTGTTGCACCTCAAGTACGAAAACTACTGGAGCATTTTCAAGACGGAGTGGGACGCTGCGCTGTTCCAGACGCTTTACATCGAGGCTTACTTTCGCTCCATCTGGTACGCGTTCGTCACCGCGCTGCTGTGCCTGCTGATCGGCTATCCGTTTGCCTACTTCATTGCGCGTTCGCCCGCGTCGGTGCGGCCGGCGCTGCTGATGATGGTGATGCTGCCGTTCTGGACATCGTTCCTGCTGCGCGTGTACGCCTGGAAGGGCATCCTGGGTGACCACGGGGTGGTCAACAAGCTGCTGATGGCAGTGGGTCTGACGTCAGAGCCCATCCAGATGCTCTACACCAACGTGTCCATGCTGGTGGGCATGACCTATGTGTACCTGCCGTTCATGATCCTGCCGCTGTACGCCAACCTGGTGAAGATGGACTTCCGGCTGCTGGAAGCGGCCTACGACCTGGGCACCACGCCGTTCAAGGCGTTCTGGCTGATCACGGTGCCGCTGTCCAAGGCCGGGATCATTGCCGGGTTCATGCTGGTGTTCATCCCGTCGGTGGGCGAGTTCGTCATCCCTAGCCTGTTGGGCGGCCCCGAGAACATCATGATCGGCCGGGTGGTGTGGGACGAGATGTTCACCGCCAACAACTGGCCGCGCGCGTCGGCGCTGGCGGTGGTGATGATTGGCCTGATCGTGGTGCCACTGGCCTTCTACTACCACTACACCGGCAAAACCGACGAGGCCAGGCATTGAGCCGAGTCGGTCAATGCATAGCAAACTTCCCATATCAATCAAGCGGTAGAGGTCATTTTTTATGAAAACCTGGCTTGAAAAGCATTTTGGCAAGGCCTGGATGGCGCTTGTGTTTGTGTTCCTGTACCTGCCGCTGCTGTTCATGATCGTGTTCAGCTTCAACAGCACCCGGCAGGACGCGAACTTTACAGGCTTTTCGTTGCGCTGGTACGAGGCGCTGACGCGCGACACCAAGATCGTCGAGGGCTTCTGGCTGTCGCTGCAGGTGGCCACGGTCACGGGTGTGCTGTCTGCAGTGTTGGGCACATTTGCCGCGTTTGTATTGGTGCGTTACCGCAGCTTTTTCGGGCGCACCGTGTTCAGCGGCATGGTGAACGCGCCGCTGGTGATGCCCGAGGTGGTCATTGGCCTGTCGCTGTTGTTGCTGATGGTGGGGGCGCAGAATGTGTTCGGCTGGCCGCAGCGCGGCATGCTGACCATCATCCTGGGCCACACGCTGCTGGGCATGGCCTATGGCATGGTGGTCATCCAGAGCCGCCTGCTGGAGATGGACCGGCGGCTCGAGGAAGCCGCGATGGACCTGGGCGCCCGCCCGCACCAGGTGTTTTTGCTGGTGACGCTACCCAACATCTTCCAAGCCATCCTGGCGGCCTTCTTGCTGAGCTTCACACTGAGCTTTGACGATGTGGTGATTTCCGAATTCCTGTCCGGGCCGGGTGTGAACACCTTGCCCCAGGTCATCTTCGGGTACGCGCGGCGGGGCATCAACCCCACCATTTACGCAGCGGCCACGCTGCTGATCGTCACGGTCACGGTGGTCATCGTCGGCTACAGCGTCTGGGTGGCCCGGCAGACACGGCGGCGGGAGCGCGAAATGGCCGCAGCGATCAGGGGGTAAAACCGCGCGCCAGCACCGGGATGCGCGCCAGCGGCTACCCTTGTCCGAATGGACGCTGAACCTGTTGCCGCCGATGCGGCCCCCTCCCCCACCACCTCCACCACCGCCGCCTTGCTGGCCAGCCTGACCCCTGGCCTCTTGCACCGCTACGCGACCGAACTCGCCGACCTGTGCGTGGCCTGGCGTCCTGCACAGGTGCCCCAACCCGGTTTGGCGGTTATCAGCATCGACTCGGCCGCAAAGGTGCGCGCGTTCAATGAGGAATTCCGCGTCCCCTACCCCTTGCTGATCGCCGGCAACCACGTGCTTGACCTTGCCGAAGGCTTCGGCAACGCCGCCC
>DDUQ01000140.1:0-341 GCA_002344885.1 Comamonadaceae bacterium UBA2334 | reverse complement strand
GGGCCACCGACGCGCTGGACACCGCCGAGGGAGCCGCATTGTTTGCCGGCAATGTGTTGCCGGATGGCGCAAAGCCGGTGGCACAGGGTTACGCCGGCCACCAGTTTGGCGGGTATTCGCCCCAACTGGGTGACGGGCGTGCGCTGCTGCTGGGCGAGGTGCGCGACGCCGCCGGGCACCTGCGCGACGTGGCCTTCAAGGGCTCGGGCCGCACGCCGTTTTCACGTGGGGGAGATGGCAAAGCCGCCCTGGGGCCCATGTTGCGCGAGTACCTGGTCAGCGAAGCCATGCACGCGCTGGGTGTGCCCACCACCCGCTCGCTGGCCGTGGCCACCACCGGC
>DDUQ01000093.1:2268-2579 GCA_002344885.1 Comamonadaceae bacterium UBA2334 | reverse complement strand
CGTGTACGGCCCCGGCACCCCCATTCCCGCCAGCGCCAAGGATGTGCTGGAACAGATTCGCAAGGCCATTGCCTGACACCCTGTCGCTTTACGGGATGACTTGATATATATTTTTGATATGTATCAATCGCAGGAGCCACGCCATGACCACCGCCCTTGCCACGGCCAAAGTGTTCACCACAGGCCGAAGCCAAGCCGTACGCCTGCCCAAGGCGTTTCGGTTTGACACCGATGAAGTCACGATTGAAAAGGTCGGCAATGCCGTTGTGCTGAGACCCAAGCTGACCGGCAAGGACGAGTGGTGGACTGAA
>DDUQ01000093.1:0-2083 GCA_002344885.1 Comamonadaceae bacterium UBA2334 | reverse complement strand
GGCGTCCGGTCCGTCACCCTGGGCAAGGACGAGTGGTGGACTGAAATGGAAAAGGCACTGGCAGGTTTTGAAGGCATGCCCGATCAGATTGAACGCGACCATGCCAACCTGAGTGATCCCGTGAGCTTCGACTGATTCCCCATGTATTTTCTGGACACCAACATCTGCGCCTATTTCATTTCGAGGCGGTATCCAGCTGTGACAGCCAGGTTCCGTGCGGCAGAGCCAAGCGATTTGGCCATTTCATCTCTGGTCGCTGCAGAGTTGGCTTACGGTGTGGAACACAGCACCAAGGTTGAGGCAAACCGCCGGGCACTGAGCGGCTTTCTTAGCCTCATCACTGTCGTGCCTTGGGACGAATCTGCTATGTGGCACTTTGCCAGGAACAAGTCCAGAATGAGGAAATCTGGACAACCCATTGGGGAACTGGATTTGCTCATTGGTTGCCAGGCTGTGGCACTTGATGCAGTGATGGTCACCAAGAACACCCGCGAGTTCGAGCGCATTGATGGGTTGAAGCTGGAGAACTGGGCAGCATGACGCCATTGCTTGATCCCATCGTCAGTGGCAACCCTGCCGAGCAGCGCCGCGCCATGGCCAAGGCCATCACGCTGATGGAGTCCACCCGGGCCGACCACCGTGCGCAGGCAGACGAACTGTTGACCGGTCTGTTGCCACACACCGGTAAGGCCTTGCGCTTAGGCATCAGCGGCGTGCCCGGTGTGGGCAAAAGCACCTTCATCGAGGCGCTGGGCCTCTACCTCATCAGCCGTGGGCACCGGGTGGCGGTGCTGGCGGTGGACCCGTCATCCAGTGTGTCGGGCGGCAGCATTCTGGGTGACAAAACCCGCATGGAGCACCTGTCTGTGCACCCGGATGCCTACATCCGCCCCAGCCCCAGCAGCGGCACGCTGGGCGGTGTGGCAGAGAAGTCTCGCGAGGCCATGCTGGTGTGCGAGGCCGCCGGGTATGACGTGGTGATTGTCGAAACCGTGGGCGTGGGCCAAAGCGAAACAGCGGTGCACGGCATGACCGACATGTTCTGCCTGCTGCAATTGCCCAACGCGGGGGACGACCTGCAAGCCATCAAAAAGGGCGTGATGGAACTGGCCGACCTGGTGGTCATCAACAAGGCCGACATCGACCCCAACGCCGCCACCCGGGCGCGGGCGCAGATCATGTCCAGCCTGCGACTGCTGGGCCTGCATGGCAACCCGGACCATGTTCTTCACGATCAACAACTCTGGCACCCCCAGGTGATCCAGCTCAGCGCGCTGCTGGGGCAGGGTGTCGACACGTTCTGGGCAGAGGTGCAACGCTTCCAGCAGGTGCAAACCGCCAACGGGCGGCTGGCGCAGCGGCGGCAGCAGCAGTCTTTGGCCTGGATGTGGGAGCGCATCGATGCCGGCCTGCGCAGCGCGTTCCGCAGCCACCCGGTGGTGCGTGAGCAGCTGCCCCAAATCATCCGCGACGTGGCAGAGGGGCGTCTGCCTGCCTCTGCTGCTGCAAGAAATTTGCTTCTGGCGCATACCCAGTAAGTATTGATAGCTAGTATTTTTAACCGGAGTCACCCACATGCAAGACATCCTTGACCAACTGGAAGAAAAACGTGCCGCAGCCCGCCTGGGTGGTGGCCAGAAGCGCATCGACGCGCAGCACAAGAAAGGCAAGCTGACGGCGCGCGAACGCATCGAGGTGCTGCTGGACGAAGGCACGTTTGAAGAATGGGACATGTTCGTCGAACACCGCTGTGCCGACTTCGGCATGGCCGAGCAGAAAATTCCCGGCGATGGCGTGGTGACCGGCTACGGCATGATCAACGGCCGCCTGGTGTTCGTGTTCAGCCAGGACTTCACCGTGTTCGGTGGTGCGCTGTCCGAAGCGCACGCCGAAAAAATCTGCAAGGTGATGGACCAGGCCATGAAGGTGGGCGCACCGGTCATCGGGCTGAACGATTCGGGCGGCGCCCGCATCCAGGAAGGCGTGGCCTCCCTCGCCGGCTACGCTGAGGTCTTCGTACGCAACGTCGACAGCTCCGGCGTCATCCCGCAGATCTCGGTGATCATGGGCCCCTGCGCCGGCG
>DDUQ01000044.1 GCA_002344885.1 Comamonadaceae bacterium UBA2334 | reverse complement strand
AGCGGCCCGCTGCTGCTGATCGGCGCAGAGATTGGTAGAGACGATTCGCAGTGGCGTATCTGCGCGCCCGGGCGTCGCCACTAGCGTTGCCACCAGCGCCATCAGGAGCATGAAAACGCCCCCTCGCCTCGCCGCCCATTGCTGTCTAGTGTTGCCGCCCATGCAGAGCCACCTAGCGCAGATTGCGGAAGGATAGAAGCGTGAACCCGCCGGGCCGCATCGTCAGCTTGCGCGCGCACGATGTCGCCCTCGTGCTCGATCTGACACCTGATGGCGCAGCAATTCCCGCCATTCTGCATCTGGGTGATGCAGACGCCGCGCCCAGCGCACCCGCATCCGCACCGCCACCCTGGGGCGCGCGTCTCGACAAGTTCCTGCCCCTGACCATCCTGCCGCACGAGCAAGGCTGTTTTGGTCCACCCGCCATCGCCTTTGCCGGTGGCTACCGCCCGCGCCTGTCGCTGGAGGATGTCAGCGCCGACGCGCGCGCCATCGAGATCATCCTGCGCGACCGCGATCACGGCACGCACATCATTTGGCGCGCGTGCGTGTTTGGCGAGGGCTTTGCCTTTGACCTGACGGTTGCGCATGCACCTGCCCCGCTGCTGCACGCGGCCAGCCTTGTCCTGCCGCTGTCAGCGGCGCTGACCCGCGCAAAAATGGTGACAGGTGACTGGGCGCGCGAGTTCCAGATCGAAGACATCGCGCTGGGCACGCGCAGCATCGCAAGCACATCGCAGCGCGGGCGGCCCGGCCACGACAGTTTCCCCGGCCTCTATCTGCATGATGGCTCAGACCGCGAGACTTTGGTGCTTGCCGCCGCCATGAGCGGCAATCACGACCTGCGCATCGCGTGGACGCGCGAACATGGGCGCTTTGCGATGATCGCAGAGCCCTTGTCGCCCGGCTGGCCCGCGCATGAACGCTATGACGCACCCCGCGCTTATGTGCTCTGGTCGAAAGACGGCATCAATGGCGCGATGGCCAAGGTGCATCGCCATCTGCGCGATCATGTCATGCCACCCCGCGCCGCGCCCCGACCCATCCACCTTAACAGCTGGGAGGCGGTCTATTTCGACGTCAATGAAAGCGTCGTCACCGAACTTGCCGATCAGGCGACCGCCATCGGCGCGGAGCGTCTGGTGCTGGATGACGGCTGGTTTGAGAACCGCAACAACGACAAGGGCGGACTGGGCGATTGGACCCCTGATCCCGTAAAATTTCCTCATGGCCTCGGGCCTGTCGCAAACGCCGTGCGTGAAAAGGGCTTGTCATTCGGCATCTGGGTAGAGCCCGAGATGGTCAACCCCGACAGCCATCTCTGGCGCACGCAGCCCGCGTTTCATCCAAAACTGCCCGATCACGAACGCTGGCTGATGCGCCATCAACACGTTCTCGACTTTGGCGATGCCGCCGTACGCGACCATGTGCTGGGCTGGCTGAAGCCTCTGCTGCGCGAAACAGGCGCCGACTACATCAAATGGGACATGAACCGCGATCTGCTGGGCGACGCGCTGTCTCACGCCCGCCATGCGCGCGGGCTTCATGCCGTGATGGATGAATTGCGGGTGGAGTTCCCTGACCTTGCCATCGAGACCTGCGCCAGCGGTGGCGGCCGCGCCGATTGGGGCATGCTGGCGCGCACGGATCGCGTGTGGGTGTCAGACAATATCGATGCGATGGATCGCCTTTCGATCAATCGCGGTGCGGCGCTCTTCCTGCCACTCTGCGCCATGGGCACGCATGCGGGCGCCGCCAGGAGTCATATCAGCGGCAAGCGCCATGGCCTTGACCTGCGTGCCCATGTGGCGATGTTTGGCGCCTATGGCTATGAACTCGACCCGCGCCGTCTGCGTGCGGAAGATCTCGCCCGCTTTGCTGCCCACAGCGCCGCGTTCAGGCAATGGCGCGCGCATATCCATGGCGGCCAGTATCGCCTTCATGCCCATCCGGCCTTGATCGCCGACAGCATCACAGGCGCGGATGGCCGCGTCTTGTCGCGCGTGGTCAACCCGTCGGGCCCGGCCAGCGAAACCCTTGCTGTCTTGGGCCTGCCGCCGGGCAAAGCCACGCTGCTTTCTCCCGTCAGCGAAGGTGTTTCCCTGACGGGAAGGGGTACCGAGGCCACGCTCACCTTTGCCGCAGGCGGGCTTTCCGCCCTGATCGTCATCGACTCGTAAACCGGTGGCCCTCTAAAATGGTGCCCTCCCCCACCTTCCGATTCGGGAACGTGCCATGCCGAGCTACAAGGCCCCCCTCGCCGACATCCGCTTCAACCTTTACGAGATGCTGGGCATCGACAAGCGCAGCGATCTGCCGGAGTTCGCCAATCTCGACCGCGACACGATCGACGCCATCCTCGAAGGCGGCGCAAAAATCTGTGAAGACGTGCTCGCCCCCTTGAACCAGATTGGCGACGAGCATGGCTGCGTTCTGGAAAACGGTGTTGTGCGCACGCCGCCGGGCTTCAAGGAGGCCTACAAGACATTGTGCGAGGGCGGCTGGAACCGCCTGTCAGCGCCCGAGGAACATGGCGGCGCATCGCTGCCCATCCTCCTCAGCTTCACGATGACGGAGATGATGTTCTCCGCCAATCAGGCCTTTGCGATGTACCCGGGCCTCACCAACGCTGCCTATGCCGCCTTGATGGGCACCGGCGCGAAATGGATGCGTGATCATATCGCATCGCGCATGGCCTCAGGCGAATGGACCGGCACGATGTGCCTGACCGAGCCCCATTGCGGCACCGACCTGGGCCTGATGCGCACCAAGGCCGAGCCGCAGGCCGACGGCACGTACCGCATCACCGGCAACAAGATTTTCATCAGCGCCGGCGAGCACGACCTGGCCGACAACATCGTGCACCTGGTGCTGGCGCGTATCGTCGATGCGCCGGCCGGCATCAAGGGCGTGAGCCTGTTCATCGTGCCCAAGTTCCTGGTCAACGCCGACGGCTCGCTGGGCGCACGCAACACCGTGTACTGCGCCGGTCTGGAGCACAAAATGGGCATTCACGGCAACGCCACCGCTCAAATTGTGCTGGAAGGCGCAGTGGGCACCATGGTCGGCCAGCCCAACAAGGGCATGCAGGGCATGTTCGTGATGATGAACGCCGCCCGTCTGGGCGTGGGCAACCAGAGCCTGGGCCTGACCGAAGTGGCCTACCAGAACGCACTGGCGTATGCGAAGGACCGCATCCAGATGCGTAGCTTGAGCGGCGCAAAGGCCAAGGACAAGCCGGCCGACCCCATCATCGTTCACCCCGACGTGCGCAAGATGCTGCTGACCGCCAAGGCCTATGCCGAAGGTGGCCGCGCGCTGTCGCTGTTCTGCTCGGTGCTGCTGGAAAAAGTGCACCACCACCCAGACGAAAAAGTGCGCAAGGACAGCGACGAGATGCTGTCGCTGCTCACCCCCATCGTCAAAGCCTTCCTGACCGACAACGGCTGGCAAGCCACCATGATGTGCCAGCAGGTGTTCGGCGGCCACGGCTTCATCAAAGAGTGGGGCATGGAGCAGTTCGTGCGCGATGCGCGCATCAACATGATCTACGAAGGCACCAACACCATCCAGAGCCTGGACCTGCTGGGCCGCAAGGTGTTGGGCAACAACGGCGCCACGCTGAAAAAATTCGGCAAGCTGGTGGCCGCGCTGGTGGAAGAAGAAGGCGTGAACGAGAAGATGGCCGAGTTCATCAACCCCCTGGCGATGATGGGTGACAAGGTCACCAAGTTCACGACGGAAATCGGCTTCAAAGGTCTGCAGAACCCCGACGAAGTGGGCGCAGCCGCCGTGGATTACCTGCGCGTGGTGGGCCACATGGTGTTCGGTTACTTCTTCGCCCGCATGGCGTCGGTGTCGCTCAAGGCCATCGCCGCCGGCAACACCGACCCGTTCTACCAGGCCAAGCTGCAGACCGCACGTTTCTACTTCGCCAAGCTGTACCCCGAAAGTGCCACGCTGATGCTCACCGCACGTGCCGGCAGCAAAACGCTGATGGAAACCGATCTGGCCCTGGCCTGATTCGGCTTGGCACGTTCACCGCACGCTGAAAGGCATAAATCAATGAATAAAATGGCTCCATCGCTTTATTTAAAAGCAAACATTGCTACTGTTCTTTTGGTGTGTGTGGGTGCTGCCCAAGCGCAGATGACCCCAGTGGGCCGCTGGCATTCGCTGGATGACAAAACGGGCGAAATCAAGAGCGAAATCGTCATTGCCGAGCAGGGCGGCGTGCTGAGCGGTCGCATCGACAAGCTGTTGCGCAAGAACGCCGACCAGGCTGCCCGCTGCACCGAATGCAGCGACGATCGCAAAGACAAGCCCATCGTGGGGTTGGAGATCATCCGCCAGGCCAAGAGAGCCGATGGCAAGGATGTGTGGGAGGACGGCAAGATCCTCGACCCCGAAAACGGCAAAACCTACGCCTTGCGGATGACGCCCATCGAAGGTGGCAAGAAGCTGGAGGTGCGCGGCTCCATCGCCTTCCTGGGCCGCACCCAAACCTGGGTGCGGGTGGCGTCGCAACCCTGAACGCTCACCTTCCCGCCCTCTGTAACACAACCAATCAACCAAGAGACACCATGTCCCGATTCAACGTGAAAAAAGTCGCCGTGCTCGGCGCAGGCGTGATGGGCGCACAGATTGCCGCCCACCTCGTCAACGTCAAGGTGCCGGTGGTGCTGTTCGACCTGGCTGACACGAAGTCGGCATCCAAGAACGGCATAGTCACCCGTGCCATCGACAACCTGAAAAAGCTCAAGCCCTCGCCGCTGGGCGAAAAGGCCGACGCCAGCCTGATCCAGGCGGCCAATTACGAAGAGCACCTGGACCTGCTGCGCGGCTGCGACCTCATCATCGAGGCCATTGCCGAGCGCATGGACTGGAAACTGGATCTGTACAAAAAGATTGCCCCGTTCGTGGCGCCTCAGGCCATCGTGGCGTCCAACACCTCCGGCCTGTCCATCACTGCGATGAGCGAGCCGCTGCCCGAGGCACTGAAGGCCCGTTTCTGCGGCATTCATTTCTTCAACCCGCCCCGCTACATGCCGCTGGTGGAGCTGATTGCCACGCCCACCACCGATGCAGCGGTGATCGACCAACTGGAAGCGTTCGTCACCACCGGCCTGGGCAAAGGCGTGGTGCGTGCGAAAGACACCCCCAACTTTGTGGCCAACCGTGTGGGCATTGCGGGCATGCTGTCCACGATGAAAGAGGTGGAGCGTTACGGTCTGACGTTCGACGTGGTCGACGACCTCACCGGCAAAAAGCTGGGCCGCGCCAGCAGCGGCACCTTCCGCACCGCCGACGTGGTGGGCCTGGACACCATGGCGCACGTCATCAAGACGCTGCAGACCACACTGTCTGCTGACACCGACCCGTTCTACAGCAGCTTTGGCACGCCTGACGTGCTGACCAAGCTGCTGGAAATGGGCAACCTGGGCCAGAAAACCAAAGCCGGTTTCTTCAAGAAGGTCGGCCGTGACGTGATGCGCTTCGACCTGGCCAGTGGCGAGTACGTGCCCGCCGGCCAGAAGAGCGACGAGGTGTATGGCCGCATGCTCAAGAAGCCTGCCGCCGAGCGCCTGAAGCTGCTGCGCAATGCCGAAGGCCCGCAAGGCCAGTTCGTGTGGGCCATCCTGCGCAACGCGTTCCACTATGCCGCCGTGCACCTGGGCACCATTGCCCACACCGCCCGCGACGTGGACCAGGCCATGCGCTGGGGCTTTGGCATGAAGCAGGGCCCGTTCGAGCTGTGGCAGGAAGCGGGCTGGCTGGATGTGGCCCGCATGGTGCAGGAAGACATCGACGCGGGCAAAGCCCTGTGCAACACGCCGCTGCCCAAGTGGGTGTTCGAAGGCCCCGTTGCGGCCGCCGGTGGCGTGCACAGCGCCGAAGGTTCGTTCAACCCCACCACGGGCAAATTCGAAGGCCGCCGCACACTGCCGGTCTACAGCCGCCAGCTGTTCCCTGAACTGCTGCTGGGCGAAGCCGGCCCAGATTTCCGCACCGCCGGCAAAACCCTGCATGAAGACGACGCCATCCGCCTGTGGACGCTGGATGACGAGGTGGTGATTGCCAGCATCAAGACCAAGATGCACGCCATCAGCCCCGACGTGGCGGAAGGCCTGGCACAGGGCGTGGACCTGGCCGAGGCCAGCTACCAGGGCATGGTCATCTGGTCGGGCGACGAGCCCTTCAGCGCCGGTGCCGACCTGGCCGCCATGCTGCCTGGCTTCATGATGGGCGGTGCCGCCGCCATCAACGAAGCCGAACATGCGCTGCAGCAGGTGATGCTGAAGATCCGCTACGCCGCTGTGCCGGTGGTCGCGGCCATGCGCGGACTGGCGCTGGGCGGTGGTTGCGAGCTGGCGGTGCACAGCGCCCGCCGCGTGGTGCACATGGAAAGCTATGTGGGTCTGGTGGAAGTCGGTGTGGGCCTGGTGCCCGGCGCCGGAGGCCTGACCTACATTGCCCGCCGCGCAGCAGAACACGCCGCCACCAGCACCAACAAGGACCTGATCCCGTTCCTGACAGAAGGCTTCAAGGCCGCTGCCATGGCCAGCGTGGGCACCAGTGCGCTGGAAAGCCGTGGACTGGGCTATGTGCTGGACAGCGACGTGATCGTGCCGCACAAGGACGAGCTGCTGTATGTGGCCATCAACGAGGCCAAGGCCATGTTTGCCGGTGGCTACCGCGCGCCGCACAAGCGCCTGTTCCCGGTGGCGGGCCGTTCGGGCAAGGCCACCATCCTCGGCAGCCTGGTCAACATGCGCGACGGTGGCTTCATCAGCCAGCACGATTTCCACATTGCCGGCCTGATCGCCAATGTGCTGACCGGCGGTGACGTGGAAACCGGGACCCTGGTGAGCGAGGAATACCTGTTGACGCTGGAGCGCCAAGCTTTCTGCAGCCTGCTGGAGACCGCCAAGACGCAAGAGCGCATCATGGGCATGCTGAACACCGGCAAGCCACTGCGCAACTGAGTAGCTGTCAAGTCAATACCATCAAGCGCTGAAGGCTATTTTTATGTCAGAAGTTGTCCGCACTGCTGTGCCCAATCGCCTGCAACGGAACCTGGCCCGCCTGCACAAGGCACCCGGTTTCCTGCAAGCCTGGTTGCGCGACCGTGTGCTGCACCGCGCCGTGCCCTTCACCGGCACGGCCGGCATCCGGTTCGTGCAGATGGAGCCCGATCGGGTGGAGGTGCACCTGTCCAACCGCCGTGTGGTGCAGAACCACATCGGCAGCGTGCATGCGTCCGCGATGAACCTGCTGGCCGAAACGGCCTCAGGCATGGTGGTGGGCATGAATGTGCGCGACGACTGCCTGCCACTGGCCAAATCCCTCACCATGGACTTCCGCAAGCGTGCCACCGGTGACATGAAAGCCGTGGCCACCCTCAGCACCCTGCAGCGGCAGGCATTGGCAGACACCGACAAGGGTGAAGTCAATGTGAGGGTCGTCGTGACCGACGCAGCCGGCATTGAGCCGGTGGAATGTGAATTCGTGTGGGCTTGGGTACCTGCCCGCCCACGTCAGCCCTGAAACCCCAGGCAACCAGGAACGAACATGAGCAAACAGATTCAAGACGCCTACATCGTCGCCGCCACCCGCACGCCCATCGGCAAATCGCACCGGGGCTTCTTCAAACACACCCGTCCGGACGACCTGCTGGCGCACGCCCTGCGCGCCGCGCTGGCGCAGGTGCCCAGCCTGGACCCCGCCACGATTGAAGACGTGATCTGCGGCTGCGCCATTCCCGAGGGCCAGCAAGGCCTGAACGTGGCGCGCATCGGCGCGGTGCTGGCCGGGCTGCCCAACAGCGTGGGCGGCATCACCGTCAACCGCTTTTGCGCATCGGGCCTCAGCGCCATCCAGATGGCAGCCGACCGCATCCGCGTCGGCGAGGCCGATGTGATGATCGCCGCCGGTGCCGAGAGCATGAGCATGGTGCCCATGATGGGCAACAGCCCCAGCCTGTCGCCCAGCATCTTTGCCGACACCCAGAACGTTGAGAAGTACGGCATTGCCTACGGCATGGGCCTGACCGCCGAAAAAGTGGCGCAGCAGTGGAAGGTCAGCCGCGCCGACCAGGACGCGTTTGCCCTGCAGTCGCATCAGCGTGCATTGGCCGCACAGGCCAAAGGCGAGTTCGCCGATGAAATTTGCCCGGTGGACGTGACCGATCGCAGCGTGAACCTCGATACCGCCGAAGTCACCACGTCGACCCGCACCGTCAGCCTGGATGAAGGTGCCCGCCCTGACACCACGCTGGAAGGCCTGGCCAAACTCAAGCCCGCGTTTGCCACGCCACGCCGCGCCGACTTCAGCCCCACCGGGTTGGGCAGCGTGACGGCCGGCAACAGCAGCCAAACCAGCGACGGTGCCGGTGCGCTCATCCTGGCCAGCGAAGCGGCTGTCAAGCGCTTCGGCCTGACCCCGCTGGCCCGCTTTGTCAGCTACGCCTCACGCGGTGTGCCGCCGCACCTGATGGGCATCGGTCCCGTGGAAGCCATTCCTGCGGCGTTGAAGAACGCCGGCATCACGCAGAACGACATCGACTGGTACGAGCTGAACGAAGCCTTTGCCGCCCAGAGCCTGGCGGTGATGAACACGCTGGGCCTGGATCCGTCCAAGGTCAACCCCAACGGTGGTGCCATTGCCCTGGGCCACCCGCTGGGCGCGACCGGCGCCATCCGCGCCGCCACCGTGGTGCATGCGCTGCGCCGCCACCAGAAGCGCTACGGCATGGTGACCATGTGCGTGGGCATGGGGCAGGGCGCTGCGGGGATTTTCGAGCGGGTGTGAGGTAACCCGCCCCCCGTATACGGCAGCTTGGGCTGGCGCAACGGGGTGGCCCAGGCCTTCAGGCCGGACCACCTCGCGCTTTTTGCAGCAAAGCCAACCCCTTCTCGTCACGACTGGCACCTCGGGAGGCACGGACGTTGAAGCGGGTTTCTGCGTCAAATTCCGCCAACATCAGGGTGGTCATTTCTTCCAACAGCCGGTTGATGGGTGTGCCCCGGCTTTGCGCCAAGGCTTTCAGGCGGCGGTGCTTTTCGTCAGGCAAGCGCAGGGTCAGTGCGGTCATGGCAGTTCCTTCAAAAAGTCTTCTGGCAACACGATGTGCAGCCCCGGAAAACGCAGTTCCATGCGCTGTAAATCGCGCCGGTTTTTGGTGACTACATGGCGGGCTCCCCCTGCCACGGCCAGTTCGATCAGATGGTTGTCGCCTTCATCGGGCAGGTTGGGTCGCCACAGGTAGTACACCCGTGTCCAGATGCAATGCGACATGAAAATATCCAACAGTTCGTCGCGCTCGGCCGCGCTCAGGCGGCAGCCGTCAAACAACGTGGTTCGCTGGAGCACATCTTCGTATTCGGCAAACAAGGCGGCGCTCATCAGCGGTGTGCATTGACCACGCAGGCATGCGGCCACCACCGAACTGGCTGCGCCCACACCCAGGCAGGCGCCCACGAATACGTTGGTGTCAATCACGGCCAGCATGGCATTATGGTAGCAAATTTGCAACCATACTGTGATGACATTTTGGATGTGCAGGTTTCGGTGTTGGGCGTTGGCATGCCCACAGGTCATCAGCGCAGCTTCCAGAGGACTGATGGTCGTTCACGGACGGGCTGGCTCTGCCGGCGCTGAAGGACAGCCAGCCGCGACAATAAGCGGCTGCTCCACCCAGTCCCCTTGACCGCATGAAAACCCTGAAACTCAAACCCGCCAAAGAAAAATCCCTGCTGCGCCATCACCCCTGGGTGTTCGATGGTGCGATTGCCAAAGGCGGGGGCGATCCGGGTGAAACCGTCCGCGTCGAAAGCGCCGAAGGGCGCTTTCTGGCTTGGGGTGCCGTGTCACCCACCTCCAAGATTCGGGCCAGGGTGTGGAGTTTCGACGAGGCGCAGCGGATTGATGCTTCGTTTTTCAGGGCAAGGTTATATGTAGCAATAAGCGCCAGGGCCTGTTTTGACATTCAAAGCAATGGTGTGCGTCTGGTGCATGGGGAGTCCGATGGCTTGCCCGGGCTGGTCGTTGACCGCTACGGTGACACGCTGGTGGCGCAGTTCCTGAGTTGCGGGACCGAACGCTGGAAGCAGGAGATTGCCGATGCGTTGCTGGAGCTGACCGGCCTCACCCGCCTGTACGAACGCTCGGACGCCAGCGTGCGCGACCTGGAAGGGTTGCCCCGTGTCACCGGCTGGCTGCGCGGGGGCGGTGCCACCGCCGTGGTGTTGCAGGAGCACAGCTGGCAGCTCGGCCTGGACGTGGCCGAGGGCCACAAAACCGGCTTTTATCTGGACCAGCGCGACAACCGGCAGGCATTCTTCGAGGCGGCCCGTCATGCCCGCTGGGGTCAGGTGCTGAACTGTTTTTGCTACACCGGCGGTTTCACGGTGGCCGCGCTGGCGGGCATGCGGGCGGCGGGCATGCGCCCAGCCGATGGGCATGTCACCAGCATCGATTCGTCTGGCCCCGCGTTGGATAAGGGCCGTGCCAATGTGGCGTTGAACGGCTTTGACGCCAGTCAGGCCACCTGGCTCGATGCCGATGTGAACGCCAGCCTGCGCCAGTTTGACCGTGAGGGTCGCCGGTTCGATGCCATCGTGCTCGATCCGCCCAAACTGGCACCCACGGCGGCACACGCCGAGCGTGCGGCCCGCGCCTACAAGGACATCAACCGGCTGGGGTTCAAGTTGCTCAACCCCGGGGGCATGCTGTTCACCTATTCCTGTTCGGGCGGCATCGGAGTCGAGCTGTTCCAGAAAATCGTGGCCTCGGCCGCGCTGGAGGCGGGCGTGCAGGCATCCATCATTCATCGGCTGGGCGGTGCGCCGGACCATCCGGTGGGGCTGCCGTTTCCCGAAGGTGAATACCTGAAGGGCCTGGTGGTCATGGCGCGGCCAGCGGATTGAACTACACTTCGCCGCCCCCAATTGGGCGCATTCCTGTGTTGTCGCCACGCACGTGGCTGGAGTTTTCTGTATGGCTCTCATTCCAGCGACCATCCTGACCGGTTTTCTCGGTTCCGGCAAAACAACGTTGCTCAAACGCGTGCTGACTGAAGCGCATGGTCAGAAAATCGCCGTGGTCGAGAATGAATTCGGCGAGGAAAACATCGACAACGACATCCTCGTGTCCGACACGCAGGAAACCATCATCCAGATGAGCAACGGCTGCGTGTGCTGCACCATCCGTGAAGATTTGCGCCAGACGCTGCAAATGCTGGCGGCCAAGAAGCGCAAAGGCCTGCTGGATTTCGATCGCGTCATCATCGAAACCACCGGCCTGGCCGACCCTGGCCCGGTGGCGCAAACCTTCTTCATGGATGACGAAGTGGCAGAAAGCTATTTGCTGGACGCCATCGTCACTTTGGTCGATGCCAAGCACGCAGCGCAGCAGTTGAACGACCGCCAGGAAGCGCGCCGCCAGGTGGGCTTTGCCGACCAAATTTTCATCAGCAAGGCCGACCTGGTCAGTGCCGAAGACCTGGATGCACTGACGCACCGCCTGAAGCACATGAACCCCCGGGCGCCGATCCAGTCAGTCCATTTCGGCGAGGTGCCCCTGTCCAAGGTGCTGGACCTCAAGGGCTTCAACCTGAATGCCAAGCTGGACATCGACCCTGATTTCCTGAAAGAGGACGGTCACGGCCATGGGCACGTTCACCATGATCATGACCATGCGCACGGCGAACACTGTGACCACCCCTCTCACCAGCACGATCATGCGCACCACCACCATCACGATGACGATGTGAAGAGCTTCGTCTACCGTGCCACCCGGCCCTTCAGCCCGGCCAAGCTGGAAGATTTCCTGGGTGCCATCGTCAACGTCTATGGCCCGCGCATGCTGCGCTACAAAGGCGTGCTGAACATGGAGGGCACGGACCGCAAAGTCATTTTCCAGGGCGTGCACCAGCTCATGGGCAGCGACCTGGGGCCATTGTGGGCAGCCGATGAAGAACGGGTCAGCAAGATGGTGTTCATCGGCATCGACCTGCCGCGCGACATTCTGGTGCAGGGCCTCGACCAGTGCCTGACATAATGCGGCGCTTCATTCACTGACCATCTGGGACTTTCCATGTTGTTCGTCTCGCTTTTGCAGGGCTTCGGGTTGCTCCCGGGCAAGGCTGCCTCCCGTTCCGGCAGCTCGGCATCTGGCGTTGACGCAACCGGCAAGGGGGATGCAGACGTGGCTGTGGCAGAAAAGCCACTGTCCGGTGCAACCAAAGCGGTTATAAACCGTGCGTCGTCAAAGCCAGCTCAGGCAGGCCGGGCGACCCCAACAGCATCCACGCCCCCAAGCGGTACAGAAGAAAGCCCCAGGAGACAGGCAGTGAAAAAAACCGCTGAAAAGCCGTCCAAGACAGGCGGCAAAGCCAGCGCTGAAAGCGAGGGCTTGTCCGTCAAAAGCAAAACCGGCAAGGTGGTCGCTCCGACGGCGTCCAAAGCAGTCAAGTCAGGCGGTAATGCCGTGCCAGCACCAGACATTCAGGTGACCGAGTCGCCCGCACCACTGGCAAAGGCCAAAGGTGCCCGGCCAGGTGTTGCCACCTCGACTGCGCTTGCTGCGACACCTGCACCCGCACCCAAAACCACACCTGTATCGACGCCTGAAAAGCCTGCAAAAGCCGTGAAAGCGGCGAAGAAAACCGCTGCTGAACCGCCGGCCAAGCCTGCCAGTGCTGCCAAAGTGCAACGGGGGGCGGTTTCCGGTCCCGCAGTCGAGCCCAAGGCGGCCGCTGCACCGTCCGTAGTTGCCGAGTCGGTGGTCAAGTCGCCTGCCAAGGTTGCTGTCAAGCCAGTCAGCAAGCCGCTGACCCCGCAGCTGGGCCCAACCCAATCCAGCAGCGCCCAGCCAGCGCCGCCCATTGCAGCACCCGTGCCGGCGCCCGGTGCAGTGCCCGCCGTGTCGCGCCGAGGTGGCCGCAAGGCTGCCGCTGCGCCAGCACCCGTTCCCCAACCGTTGCCGAGCCACTCTCCCGATGCTGCAAAAGCGACTTTTTCGAACATTCCTGAACGTGTCATGACTCTCCCCGTGCATACCCCGGCCCGCAAAGACCCGCTGCTCGCCAACAACTGGAAAAACAAACCGGCTGACCAGTTGACCGATCAAGAAGTGCTCTCCATGCCCGACGCCGAGTACATGAACGATGTCCAGATGGCATTTTTCCGTCACAAACTCGTGGCGCTGAAGGACGGCATCCTGGCCAACGCGGGTGAAACCACCGAGCACTTGCGTGAGGACACCGTGGTGGTGCCCGATCCTGCCGATCGCGCCACGATTGAAGAAGAGCATGCCCTCGAGCTGCGGACACGCGACCGCGAGCGCAAATTGCTGAAAAAAATCGAGCAGTCCATCGCCCGTATCGACGCCGGCGACTATGGTTACTGTGACGAAACCGGCGAGCCGATCGGTGTGGGCCGTCTCATTGCGCGGCCGACAGCCAGTTTGTCGCTGGAGGCGCAACAGCGTCGTGAACTGAAGCAGAAAATGTTCGGGGACTGAGCGCCAATGCTGGTCACCGTGTGCGCAAACGCGCATACTTCCTGACTGACGCTCATTGCAAAACAACATGGCCAAAGACCTTTCACCGACCGGCTTGTTCTCCAAGGTGGTGAAGTTTGTGCGCCACCCGGCGACGAGTTGGACCGATCTGGACACCGTCGCCGAGCAGCAAGACCCTGATTACAGCAAGCAAGCGCTCAAGGAGATGATCGAGCGCAAGCGGCGCAACGATTTTGTGCGCAAGCGCGAGTTCGACATGCTGCGCAAGTTGCGCAACAAATCCGAGGTCAAAGACGCCGGTTCCCGTGGGCGGCCATCGTTCTTCCAGAGCAGCTATTCATCCAAGCCCGATGACCGGGCGGGTACGCTGAAGAAGATCGACGAAATCGAAGCCCAGATGTCGATGCAGTGGTGGAAAACCAAGCAGCGAGGCGACACACACGGGTCACCCATGACCGAGCCCCCACCGGATGCCATCGACAGCGTGCGCGCGTACCGCACCACGGTGATGAGTCAGGACTCGGTTCCGCATGCGAAGCAGCCAGGACAGGCCGGTGGGCCTGTGACCGAACAGGGTTCTACTTTGCAGATGACGACTCGCATGTCGACGATCAGCACCGAACCATCCGACCTGGCACCACTGGAGCCCACTGAAGCGGATCGGGTTGCACGCACGGCAGAACGGCAGCGGCCGATGTCTGGTGCGCCCCAGCGCCCGCGCGTTACCGATGCCGGACCGACCAAGCCGTTCGATTTTGATGAAAGCCAGGACGCTTCGACCTTCTCGTCGTCCAAGTTCTATGCGCTGGATGTCAATGAGCTGGCGATGGATCCGGAAATTGAAGAGGCTGCCATACGGTTTGCCAGTGGTGATGAAGTGGCCACTGAGCAGGGCTTGCTGGATGTGCTGACGCGCAAAACCAATGGCGGTACGCCCGACGAATGGATGGCGCTGTTCGATCTGTACCGCGCGACCGGGCAGGTCGAGGCGTTCGAAGGGCGTGCCATTGACTTTGCCAACCGTTTTTCCAAGTCTGCGCCCCAGTGGTTTTCGATGCCGGAAGAGGCAGCCAAGCGGGTGGAAAAATCCCGTGTTGCCGAGCCTGCCGGCAAGGGCAGGGCTGCGTGGGTGGCTGATGCCGATCTGGATGCCCATGCCATCACCATGCTGACCAAAGTGCTGGAGCGCACGCCACAGCCGTGGCAGTTGGACTGGTCGGAACTCGAGACCATTCAGCCCATGGCCGTGGCACGGTTGAACAAACTGTTCAGCACCTGGGCGCAGAGCGATGTGGAACTGTGCTTCACTGGCACCAAGCGACTGCTCAACATCGTGCAGGCGCTCACCGTTTCGGGCGACCGGTCTGTGGACAAGTCGTGTTGGGACATGCACATGGCGTTGCTGCGTGTCATGAATTTGCCAGATGACTTCGAACTCACTGCGCTCGATTTCTGCGTGACCTACGAAATTTCGCCACCGGGTTGGGAGCCACCGCGTTGCCGCTTCCGCGAAACGGGTGCGGTCAACCTAGGCATGGCTGGTCTGGCCGAGGTGTCGCCCGCCGATCCTGATTTCGTGACCAGCACCCGTCCGGCGTCGCTGGAGATGCGCAAGTCTGGTGGTCCGGTGGACTTGCAGGCGACGTCTTCTTTCAGCTTCCATGCCTTGCAGGGTGAGTTGGTGGGTGAGTTGCAAGGAGATCCTGCTGCGCAGCTGGCCGAGCTGGACAAGCTGATGGGCGAATCGGTGTTGCGGGTGGTGTCGTGCCGTTACCTCGTCAGGGTTGATTTTGCGGCAGCAGGTGCCATATTGAACTGGGCATCGGCACACCAGGCGGCGGGCAGGCGCGTTCGCTTTGCAGACGTGCACAGGCTGATTGCAGCGTTTTTCCATGTCATCGGCATCACTGAATATGCTGATGTCGACACCCGCATGGATTGAAACCGGTCACGCGAACGTGTCGCGCGGCAGGCACTCGTCTCCATCTTTTCTTCAGCAGGCCGGATGACGGCCTTTTTTGCTCATGGAATCTTTTCACGGAACAACCATTGTGTGCGTCAGGCGCCAGACACCCGAGGGGGTCCAGGTTGCCATCGGTGGCGATGGTCAGGTCACGCTCGGTAACATCGTGGTCAAAGGCACGGCGCGCAAGGTGCGCAAGCTGTACAAAAACCAGGTATTGGCGGGCTTCGCCGGTGCCACGGCCGATGCGTTCACGTTGTTTGAACGCTTTGAGGCCAAGCTGGAGAAACACCAGGGGCATCTGGTGCGCTCGGCCATCGAACTGACCCGCGACTGGCGCACGGACCGTGTGCTGCGTCGCCTCGAAGCCATGCTGGCCGTGGCTGACAAAACGGCCAGTCTCATCATCACCGGCAATGGCGATGTGCTGGAGCCGGAACATGGCATCGTTGCCATCGGCTCTGGCGGGGCGTATGCGCAGGCGGCCGCCAAGGCACTGATCGATCACACCGAACTCAGTGCCGAACAGGTGGTGCGCCAAAGCCTGACGATTGCAGGTGAGTTGTGTATTTACACCAACTTGAATCACACTATTGAAGTTTTATAGCATCGAAACTATCAAATAAAAGCGTCAAAGCGGTTTTTTATATTGTTATCTGTCGGCAATTGAGCTCGACAGCCCTGTCCCTTTCTTATGCGTCACCTTACCCCCCAGGACATCGTTTCCGAACTTGACAAGCACATCATCGGTCAGCCGGCCGCCAAGCGGGCGGTGGCCATTGCACTGCGCAACAGGTGGCGCAGGCAGCAAGTCGATGAACCGCTGCGGCATGAAATCACCCCCAAGAACATCCTGATGATCGGCCCCACAGGCGTGGGCAAAACCGAAATTGCCCGCCGTCTGGCGCGGCTGGCTGACGCGCCCTTCATCAAGGTGGAGGCCACCAAGTTCACCGAGGTGGGTTACGTGGGCAAAGACGTTGATGCCATCATCCGTGACCTGGTGGACATGGCGATCAAGCAGGCCCGGGAAGCGGCTGTGGCGGCCATGCGTGCGAAGGCAGCGGATGCCGCCGAGGAGCGCATCCTGGACGTGTTGGTGCCACCTCCCCGGCAGGACATGGGTTTTGGCGCATCACCCTCCGCCGAGTCCCAGCCCGACAGCACCGCCCGCCAGATTTTCCGCAAGAAGCTGCGCGAAGGTACGTTGAACGAGCGCGAGATTGAGCTGGATGTGGCCGAGCCACGCCCCCAACTCGAAATCATGGGACCGGCCGGCATGGAAGACATGGCCGAGCAGTTGAAGGGCATGTTTTCCCAACTGGGGCAGGGGCGACGCAAGACGCGTCGGCTGAAGATTGGCGATGCGCTCAAACTCCTTGTTGACGAGGAAGCGGCCAAGCTCGTCAACGACGACGAAGTCAAGCAGCAGGCTTTGCGCAATGCCGAGCAGAACGGCATTGTTTTCATCGACGAGATCGACAAGGTCACGTCGCGCAGTGACAGCTCGGGTGCCGAGGTGTCCCGTCAAGGGGTGCAGCGCGACCTGCTGCCTCTGGTCGAAGGCACCACGGTGTCGACCAAGCATGGCATGGTGAAGACCGACCACATCCTGTTCATTGCCAGTGGTGCTTTTCACCTGTCCAAACCCAGTGACCTCATCCCTGAACTCCAAGGCCGCTTCCCGATCCGGGTGGAGTTGCAGTCGTTGTCGGTGGCCGACTTCGAGGCCATCCTGACGCAAACGCATGCCAGCCTCGTGCGGCAGTACCAGGCACTGCTGGCCACAGAGGGCGTGACGGTCGAGTTCCAGCTGGACGGCATCACCCGTCTGGCGCAACTGGCCTTCGATGTGAATGAACGCACCGAAAACATCGGTGCACGACGTCTGTCCACGGTGATGGAGGGTCTGCTGGACGATGTCAGTTTCGACGCGGCCAGCCTGTCAGGCCAGACAGTGACTGTGGATGCGGCTTACGTCAATCAGCGCCTGGGCGAGTTGTCGCAGGACGAAGACCTGTCTCGCTACATCCTCTGATGTTCGCTGGGCGCGCATGCAGCGCGCCATTTGCCGTCGCTTCGGCTGTACCCCCCGTTTTGCGGGTCGGACCACGCACAGCTGGCGCTGGTTGCCCCGGTTTCCCTGCCAACGGTTCGCTGCGCGAAACGGGATGGATTGGCGCGGCCCCTGCTCTGATGATTCACTTTCAGTGCTTGTTGTAAGTGCTTCATTTTGAACGGTTTTTTGCTTAATTTTACCGTTCAAATCCGCTCTAAGTCATTGATTTGATTCAAAATTTTTTCCGCAACCCTGCGGCATGCATGGCTTTTCCTGATACAGTGGGAAAAAGTGCAATTAAGTGGTGAAAAGTGTCTGAACGGGGTTGAAAGCGGTGTTCCAGGGTGCGTCTTCTCTCAGTCTCGATGCGAAGGGGCGGTTGTCTGTGCCGACCCGGCATCGTGACGTCCTGAGCGCCACCGCAGACAGCCAGCTCACGCTCACCAAACACCCGCATGGCTGCCTGATGGTGTTCCCCCGTCCCGAGTGGGAAAAATTCCGCGCACGCATCGCCGCCCTGCCCATGGATGCCCAGTGGTGGAAGCGCATTTTTCTGGGCAATGCCATGGATGTGGAGATGGATGGCACGGGGCGTGTGCTGGTGTCGCCCGAGCTGCGGGCGGCGGCAGGTATCCAGAAAGATGCCGTCTTGCTGGGCATGGGGGCTTACTTCGAGTTGTGGGATGCCACCACCTACGCCGCCAAAGAGGCAGAAGCCATGAAGGCTGCCATGCCCGACGTGTTCAAAGACTTTTCCTTCTGACGGGCGTTCATGCAAGACGTTTGGACCCATCAGACCGTCCTCCTGAGTGAGGCCGTGGATGCCCTGGCTGTGAAACCCGATGGTGCTTATATCGATGCCACTTTCGGCAGGGGTGGTCATTCCCGTTTGCTGTTGTCGCGCCTGGATGAACAGGGGCGGTTGACGGTGTTCGACAAAGACCCGCAGGCCATTGCGGTCGCGCAATCACTGGGTGATGCGCGTCTGGCCATTCGACACGAAGGCTTTATGCATCTTTCCGAATTGCCGGCTGGGTGTGCAGACGGTTTGCTGATGGATTTGGGTGTCTCGTCTCCACAGATCGATGACCCGCAACGCGGTTTTTCCTTTCGCCACGACGGCCCGCTGGACATGCGCATGGACCCCACCCGGGGTCAGAGCGTGGCCGAGTGGCTGGAGACGGCAGACATTCCCACCCTGACGGAGGTGATTCGTGAATACGGCGAAGAACGGTTTGCTCAACAGATTGCAAAGGCGATTGATTGTCGCCGACAGGAACGGGGCCCTCTTCGAACCACCGCTGAACTGGCCGAAGTCGTGGCTGGCGCGGTCAAAACCCGCGAGCCGGGCAAGGACCCTGCAACGCGCACATTTCAGGCTTTTCGGATTTTCATCAACGCCGAGCTTGAAGAGCTGCAACAGGCGCTAGAGGCTGCGTTGCAGTTGCTGCGGCCAGGTGGTCGGCTGGTGGTCATCAGTTTCCACTCGCTGGAGGATCGCATCGTCAAGCAGTTCATCGCCAAACACTCCCGTGAGGTGGTGGACCGCCGAGTTCCCTTTGCCGCGCCTGCTGCTCTGCGGCTCCGTGCTTTGGGTCGCACCATGCCCTCGGATGCGGAAGTGCAGGCCAATCCGCGTGCCCGCAGTGCCGTGATGCGCGTGGCAGAACGCACTGCGGTGCCTGCCTGAGGACGGCTCACATGGTGCGTCTCAACCTGCTATTGCTGTTGGCCGTGGTGCTGAGTTCGTTCTATCTCGTGCACACGCAGTATGAATCGCGACGTCTGTACACCCAGATCGACAAGGCGCGCGCCCAACTGCGTCGTCTCGATGCCGACCATGAGCATTTGCAGGTGCAAAAGCAGGCCCAGGCCACGTCGGCACGCGTGCAGGCCATCGCGTTGCGCCAGTTGCAAATGAAGCCGGCCAACCCTGCCATCACTCAGTACGTGACCTACTCGGGTGCCCTGCCGGTGGGTGCGGCAACCAGGGCAGAGTCGGGCATTGGGCGCGCAGACGGGCTGAGCGGCAGTGCCCCGCAGGCTTCACCCGCAGAGGCATCGGGGGTGATCCGGTGAGCCGCAGCATTGCCTACCATGCCAGCCCGTTGCTGGCCAGCAAAACGCCGGTTTGGCGCAGCAAGTTCATTGTGGCTTGCCTCGGCCTGGCGTTCCTGGGGTTGGGTGGCCGTGCGGCCTATGTGCAGGTGGTGGGCAACGACTTTTTTCAGCGTCAGGGCGAAGTGCGTTTCGCCCGCACACTGGAGTTGCCAGCCAACCGTGGCCGTGTGCTGGATCGCAACGGCATGATTCTGGCTTCCAGCGTGGCCGCGCAAAGCATCTGGGCCATTCCGGAGGATGTGGACAAGGATCACCCGAACCTCGACAAGGTTGCGCGTTTGCTGGGCATCAAGCCGGCTGATTTGCGAAAGCGCCTGTCCGATGAAGACAAAACCTTCGTGTGGGTCAAACGCCAGGTGGACGAGTCTGTGGCCAAAGAGGTGGCAGAGTTGGGCGTCAAGGGCATTTACCTGCGCAAGGACTACAAGCGACAGTATCCGGAGGGTGAGGCGGCGGCGCACATCGTGGGTTTCACCAATGTGGAAGACGTGGGTCAGGAAGGTGTCGAGCTCACCTTCAACAAGCGCCTGTCGGGCACACCCGGGTCGCGCCGCGTCATCAAGGATCGCCTGGGGCGGGTGATCGAAGATGTGCGCGATGCCATCCCGCCGGTCGACGGACCCGACCTGCAGTTGTCGATTGACAGCAAGATTCAGTTTTTCGCCCACCAGAAGCTGCGTGAGGCGGTTGAAACCAACAAAGCCAAGGCAGGCAGCGTGGTGGTCATGGACGTGCACACGGGCGAGGTGCTGGCGCTGGCCAACTACCCGACCTACAACCCCAACCACCGGGAGAACCTGAGCGGCGAGCAATTGCGCAACCGGGCCCTGACCGATACCTTCGAGCCTGGCTCGACGATGAAGCCCATCACCGTTGCCATGGCGCTGGAAGCAGGCCGCATCACCCCGCAGACCATCATCGACACCAACCCGGGCCGCTATACCATGGGCGGTTTCACCATCAACGACACCCACAACTACGGTGTGCTCACGGTGGAGGGGGTGATCCAGAAGTCGAGCAACGTGGGTTCCATCAAGATTGCCCAGCGCATGAGTGCCCGTGAGATGTGGGACACCTACACCGCGCTGGGTTACGGGCAGAAGCCCCAGATCGAATTTCCCGGTGCTGTCAGTGGGCGGGTCCGTGCGTGGAAAAGCTGGCGTCCGATCGAGCAGGCAACCATGTCGTATGGCTATGGCCTGTCTGCCTCGCTGTTCCAGATGGTGCAGTCGTACACCGCGCTGGCCAACGACGGCTATGTGGTACCTGCCACCATGCTCAAAAGTCACGACCCAGTCGTCGGGCGGCGTGTCTTCTCTGCCCAGACGGCAGCAGCCAGCCGGAAGATGCTGGAAATGGCAGCAGGGCCCGGTGGCACAGGGCAGAAAGCGCAGACCGTGGGTTACTCGGTGGGCGGCAAATCGGGTACCGCCCGCAAACAGGTCGGCAAGGGTTATGCGACCAACAAATACAGGGCCTGGTTCACCGGCATGGCACCCATCGACAAGCCGCGCATCGTGGTGGGTGTGATGGTCGACGAGCCCAGTGCAGGTGTGTACTACGGGGGGCTGGTGGCTGCCCCCGTGTTCAGCGAGACCGTCCAGCAGGCGTTGCGCATCATGGGCGTTCAGCCTGACATGAGCGTCAAGCCGCAGATCGTCATGCAGCCGGTGGAGGAGTCGTTCTGATGACGGCGGCAACGCAAATTCGATCGCAGCTGCCAGATGTGGCGGCTGCCGTCACCTGGCTGCGAAGCCAGGGTGCGCGCCGCCTGCAGTCCGACAGTCGCCAGGTGCAGTCGGGCGATGCATTCGTGGCGTGGCCCGGTTTTGCCAGCGACGGACGTCAGTATGTGCCAGCTGCGCGGGCGGCTGGTGCCGTGGCCTGTCTGGTGGAGGCGCAGGGCCTGCCCGATTCACTCGCGGCAGAGCCCGATGTGGCGAGTCTGGTTGGACTCAAGGCCTCGGCAGGTTGGCTGGCCTCCGAGTTCTGCGGG
Source organism: Comamonadaceae bacterium UBA2334 (assembly GCA_002344885.1). Lineage (GTDB taxonomy): Bacteria > Pseudomonadota > Gammaproteobacteria > Burkholderiales > Burkholderiaceae_C > UBA2334. Next base: position 14,115 of record DDUQ01000044.1, on the reverse strand, counting down.
CAACCCAGCACGCGGGTGAAGGTGCTGGCGGTGACCGGTACCAATGGCAAAACCACCACCAGCTGGTGGCTGGCGCAGGCGCTGGCCGCGTTGGGCAAGCCTTGCGGGCTGATGGGCACGCTGGGAGTGGGCGTGCCCGGCGTGCCGGAAGACCCTTTGAAAAACATGATGCCAACCGGGCTGACGACACCTGACCCGGTGATGTGCCACACCACGTTGCAACAGTGGGCTGACCAGGGTGTGTGGGCCTGTGCGGTAGAGGCATCGTCCATCGGCGTGGCCGAGCACCGGTTGGCCGGAGTGAGCGTGGCAGTTGCCGTGTTCACCAACTTCACCCAGGACCATTTGGACTACCACGGCAGCATGGACGCCTACTGGCTGGCCAAACGCGCGGTGTTCGCCACGCCGGGTTTGGGTGCGGCGGTGGTGAACGCAGATGACCCGCGCGGCGCACAACTGGCGCTCGAACTGAGCAATGCCATGGCCGGTACCGGCCCCGATGTGTGGACGGTCAGCCTACGCCCGGAAGCGGGTGCGCGCCTGACAGTGGTTGCGTGCCAGCCCACAGCGGAGGGGATGCGCTGTTCGGTGGAAGAGCGCATGGCCGATGCGACAACGTCGCGTGTCAGCCTGGTCGTACCATTTGTGGGGGCTTACAACGCGGCCAACCTGCTCGGGGTGCTGGCGACGCTACGGGCATTGGGCATCAGCCTGGCCGATGCCGTGCAAGCCTGCGCCAGGCTGACCGCCGTGCCGGGCCGGATGGCGGCCGTCAAACTGCCGGACGCCGATGCGCCCGTGCTGCCCATGCCGCCCTTGCCCCTGGTGCTGGTCGACTATGCCCACACGCCGGATGCACTGGACAAGGCCTTGCAGGCACTCAGACCCGTCACCCGTTTGCGTGGAGGGGCGTTGCATTGCCTGATCGGGTGTGGCGGTGACCGGGATGCATCCAAGCGCCCGCTGATGGCTGCCAGCGCAGAGGCTGCTGCCGACCACCTGTGCCTCACCAGTGACAACCCCCGGAGCGAAGACCCGATGACCATTCTTGCCCATATGGTGGCGGGACTGCAGCACCCCGAACGCACCCTTGTTCAACCCGACCGGGCCCGCGCCATTGCTGGGGTGATTGCAGGTGCCGCTGCCAACGATGTGGTGCTGATCGCCGGCAAGGGCCACGAGACCACGCAGGACATCGGCGGCGTGAAACTGCCTTTTTCCGACCATGACCACGCGCTTGCTGCCTTGCGCAGCCGCGTGCAGGAGGTACAGGCATGACTGCTGTGTCCGTGACGGGTTTGTTGCCCAGGTTGTCAGCCGCTCAGGTGGTGGGCCGGTTGCCTGAGCAGGTCGGCCGTGTCCACACCGATACCCGTACTTTGCGCGCAGGCGACCTGTTCGTGGCACTCAAAGGCGAGACTTTCGATGCGCACGACTTTCTGCCCCAAGCTGCGGGCGCGGGCGCGGTGGCAGCCTTGGCTGCGCATGGCTTGGACGCGGCGGGTTTGCCCGGTGTCCAGGTGCCCGATACGCGTCTTGCGCTGGGCGAGCTCGCCACGCTGTGGCGCAAGCAGTTCAGCTTGCCGCTGATTGCGGTCACCGGCAGCAACGGCAAAACAACGGTGACGCAGATGCTGGCCAGCATTCTCCGTGCGGCTGTCGGCGAAGACGGCGCACTGGCGACCCAAGGTAACCTGAACAACGATCTGGGCGTTCCCCAGACTCTGCTGCGCCTGAACGCGGCGCACCGGCTCGCTGTGGTCGAGCTGGGCATGAATCACCCTGGGGAAATCGCCGTGCTGGCCGCCATGGCGCTGCCCACGGTGGCGCTTGTCAACAACGCGCAGCGCGAGCACCAGGAATTCATGGGCACCGTCGAGGCCGTCGCGGTCGAGAACGGACAGGTGCTCGGGGCCTTGCCGATGGACGGTGTGGCGGTGTTCCCTAGCGATGACGCTTACACGTCGGTTTGGCGTGCTCTGGCGGGCGGGCGCCGTTGCCTGACCTTCAGCGATGCCGACGGCATGGCCGACGTCACCGCAGATGCGCATTGGAGTGGCTTGGCCTGGTGCCTCCGGTTGCGCACCCCGGCTGGTTCGGCCGACTGCACGCTGCGCCTGGCGGGTCGCCACAACGTGCGCAACGCGTTGGCCGCATGTGCCTGTGCGCTGGCAGCTGGTGTGCCACTGCCCCCCGTGGTGAAAGGTTTGGCTTCGTTCGAAGCCGTCAAAGGCCGTTCGCGTGTGTTCGGGCTGCAAACACCCCAAGGGCCTTTGACCGTGGTGGACGATACCTACAACGCCAATCCGGACTCGGTATTGGCCGCCATCCAGGTGCTGGCCACCTTGCCTGAACCGCGTGTACTGGCGCTGGGTGACATGGGCGAAGTGGGGGATCAGGCGCTGGCCTTTCACCTCGAGGTGTTGCAACGCGCCGCGTCGGCAGGCTTGGCGGGCGTCTGGTGCACAGGGGCGCACATGGCACAGGCCGTGGCAGTCTGGCAGGCCACACCGGCGGGCCATGGTCACGGTGTCGCACCCATGGTGCATGTCGATGCCATGTCAACCCTCATCGCGCAGGTGTTGCCCGCGACGGCTTCGGGCGGCAGCGTGCTGGTCAAAGGGTCGCGCTTCATGAAGATGGAGCAGGTCGTACAGGCACTGCAAGCCCAGTGGATGCCCCTGGCTGATTCGGCCACAACAGAGACGGAAGGATGCCATGCTGCTTAGTCTGGCCCAGTGGCTGCAGGGCATGGTGCCCGAGCTTGGATTTTTGCGTGTGTTCCAGTACCTCACATTCCGTGCGGTCATGGGCGCGGTCACAGCACTGCTGATTGGCCTGTTTGCCGGTCCTGCTGTCATCCGCCATTTGCGCGCGCTCAAGATCGGTCAGCCGGTGCGGGGCTACGCGATGGAGACGCACCTGGTCAAGAGCGGCACACCCACGATGGGCGGGGTGCTGATCCTCATCGCCATTGCCTTGTCCACCTTGCTGTGGGCCGACCTGTCGAACCGGTTTGTCTGGATCGTGCTCATCGTCACGCTCGGATTTGGAGCCATCGGTTGGGTCGATGACTGGCGGAAAGTGGTCCACAAAGACCCGGAAGGCATGCGGTCTCGCGAGAAGTACTTCTGGCAGTCGCTGATCGGGCTGATCGCTGCGTTGTACCTGGCGTTTGCCGTGTCCGAAAGCTCCAACTACCGGGTGTTCGAGCTGTTCATGGGTTGGATTGCATCGGGCTTCCAGATTGACCTGCCACCCACCGCCGGTCTGTGGGTGCCGTTCTTCAAAGAGGTGGCTTACCCGCTGGGCATGTTCGGGTTCGTGATGCTGACCTACCTGGTGATCGTCGGCTCGAGCAATGCGGTCAACCTGACCGATGGACTGGACGGTCTGGCCATCATGCCGGTGGTGCTGGTGGGGGGCACCCTGGGCGTGTTTGCCTACCTGGCCGGTAACGCCGTCTTCGCGCGCTACCTGCTCATTCCCTACATCCCGGGTTCAGGCGAGTTGTTGATCTTCTGCGCAGCCATGGGTGGTGCAGGGCTGGCGTTCCTGTGGTTCAACACCCACCCGGCACAGGTCTTCATGGGCGATGTGGGGGCGCTGGCGCTGGGTGCCGCGCTGGGGACGGTTGCCGTCATCGTTCGTCAGGAAATCGTGCTGGCCATCATGGGCGGCATTTTTGTGGTGGAAGCGCTGTCTGTGATGCTGCAGGTGAGCTACTTCAAATACACCAAAAAGAAGTATGGCGAAGGCCGGCGTGTGCTCAAGATGGCACCGTTGCACCACCACTTCGAGAAAAGCGGGTGGAAGGAAACGCAGGTGGTCGTCCGGTTCTGGATCATCACCATGCTGTTGTGCCTGGTGGGGCTGTCCACCCTGAAGCTGCGGTGAGTCGCTGTCATGCCGCACACACCCTATTCCATCCGTCAACGCCCAGTCCTGGTGCTGGGACACGGCATATCGGGTCAAGCCATGGCGCGCTGGTGTGTGCGCCTGGGTGCGCGCGTGACGGTGGCCGATACCCGGCAACAGCCCGAGTTGATGGCGCGGCTGCAGTCTGAACTTTCAGCACTGGCGCTGCAGGTGGCGGGTCAGTGCGGTGAGGACTCGCCCGATCCGCACGTGGTGGCGATGGCGTTCGGCCCCGAATTGCTGGCCAGCCAGCCATGGGCCCTGGTGTGCAAAAGTCCGGGCCTTTCGCCTGCGCAGTTGGAGGCCGTGACCGAATGGGCGCAGTCCCAGGGTGTGCCGGTCGTTGGCGAACTGGACCTGTTTGCCGACGGCTTGCGCCGCGTCTATGCCCATGCCGGGTTTGTGCCCAAGGTGCTGGCTATCACGGGCACCAATGGCAAAACCACCACCACGTCACTGACCGGGCAACTGCTGGTCCGTGCAGGCTGGCGGGTAGCGGTTGCAGGCAACATCGGTCCGGCCTTGCTGGATGTGCTGACAGTGGCGGCAGAGAAAGAGCAAAATGGGCCTCCATCGCTTATCCAGCAAGCAGATGATGCTATACCTGAATTGACCATTGAGGCACCGTCAGATGCGCCCGGCGGCCGTACCGCCGACCCGTTTGTGCAGGGCCCGTTTGAACCTGACACGGTTGGGCCTCACCCGGTCGAGGCAGGGGGGGGCGAGCCAGGGGCGGTTGCCGACCCAGGCACCCTGAACGACACAGAGGTCGATACGGACAGGTCGACATCTGCCACACCGGCATCGGATGTTTCCACGCTGCCCCAGGTCTGGGTGCTGGAGTTGTCCAGTTTCCAGCTCGACGAGGTGCGCACCGGACCGGGTGGCTTTGAGCCCACTGCGGCCACCGTGCTCAACATCACCCAGGATCACCTGGACTGGCATGGCAGCATGGCCCATTACACCGCAGCCAAGAACCGGGTGTACGGACAAGCCGGCGTGCGGGTGCTCAACCGCGACGATGCCGCCGTCATGGCAGCCCGGCCTGAAGAAACGGCACCGTTGACGCGGGGCAAAGCCAGGCAGTCTGCGGGCGGCGCGGGCACAGCAGGTGCCGCGACAGTGCCCTGGGTGAGTTTTGGCACCGATGTGCCCCAGCGTCCGGGGGATTGGGGGCTGGAGACGGTCAACGGCATGACCTGGCTCGTGCGGGCGCAACCGGCAGATGAAACCCGTTTGAAGCGAAAAGCGGCCGCTGCTGTGGACGAACAAGTGTTGCAACGGCTGATGCCGGCCGAGGCCCTTCGCATCCGTGGTCGCCACAACGCCGCCAACGCGCTGGCGGCTTTGGCACTCGCCACGGCAGCAGGCGCGCCGCTGGCACCCATGCTGCACGGGTTGCGCGAATACACCGGTGAGCCGCACCGGGTGGCCACCGTGGCCATCATCAATGGCGTGGAGTTCATCGATGACAGCAAAGGCACCAACGTGGGTGCCACGCTGGCGGCCATCAAAGGCCTGGGGGGCGACCGCAAGCTTGTGATGATCATGGGTGGCGATGGCAAAGGGCAGGACTTTTCACCGCTGGCCGATGCGGTTCGAGACCATGTGCGTGCGGTGGTGCTGATCGGGCGTGATGCCCCGGCGCTGCGCCGTGCGCTGTCGAACACCGGTGTGCTGCTCATCGATGCCCCCGACCTGACCACCGCCGTTCAAGCTGCTGCCGAGCAGGCTTACGAGGGCGATGTGGTCGTCATGTCGCCGGCGTGTGCGAGCCTGGACATGTTCCGCAACTATGCGCACCGGGCCGAAGTGTTCTGCGCGGCCGTGGACGAATTGGCCACCGAGGTGGGCATGCTCGGAGGTCAGGCATGAGTGCAGCCGTGCGCCCCCAAGGCTGGCAACGTCTGGGCACCGCCATCGGGCAGCGCCTGGGCGGTTTTGCCCGCGCGGCCCACGAGGCATTGCCGGTGCGCACACAAAGCAGTGCGTTCGTGCAGTCCCGGCCGCTGGCGGTGCGCGACATGGGCTTTGACCAGCCCCTGGTCTGGGTGGTGCTGGCGCTGCTGATGTGGAGCCTGGTGATGGTGTACTCGGCCTCGGTTGCGTTGCCCGACAACCCCAAGTTTTCGCGCTATGCACACACCCATTTCCTGGTTCGGCATGGTCTGTTCATCCTGGTGGGTTTCGTGGCGGCATTGCTGGCCTTTCAGGTGCCCATGCGGACCTGGGAGCGGGCAGCGCCCTGGTTGTTCATGGTCTCGATTTTGCTGTTGGTGCTGGTGCTGGTGCCTTTTGTCGGCAAGTCGGTCAACGGAGCGCGCCGGTGGATTGCATTGGGGCCCATCAGCTTTCAGCCATCGGAGTTGGCCAAGCTGGCGGTGCTGATGTACGCTGCCGATTACATGGTGCGCCGCATGGAGGTCAAGGAGCGCTTCTTCCGTGCAGTGTTGCCGATGGCGGTGGCCGTGCTGGTTGTCGGTGTGCTGTTGCTGGCCGAGCCCGACATGGGTGCGTTCATGGTGATCGTGGTCATCGCCATGGGCATCCTGTTCCTGGGCGGCGTCAATGCCCGCATGTTCTTCCTCATGGCCCTGCTGGTGGTCGGTGCGTTTGCCATGATCGTGCTGACCAGCAGCTGGCGGCGAGAGCGCATCTTTGCTTACCTGGATCCGTGGAGCGAGGAACATGCGTTGGGCAAGGGCTACCAGCTGTCTCATGCCCTGATTGCGTTTGGCCGTGGCGAGGTGTTCGGTGTCGGGTTGGGCGGCAGCGTCGAGAAGCTGCATTGGTTGCCCGAGGCGCACACCGACTTTTTGCTGGCCGTCATCGGTGAAGAGCTGGGATTGGTGGGCGTGCTGGTGGTGATCGGGGTCTTCATGTGGATGACCCGGCGGATCATGCACATCGGCCGTCAGGCCATTGCGCTCGATCAGGTGTTCGCGGGGCTGGTGGCGCAGGGTGTGGGGCTGTGGATGGGGTTCCAGGCGTTCATCAACATCGGCGTGAACCTGGGTGCCCTGCCCACCAAAGGTCTGACCCTGCCCCTGATGAGTTACGGCGGCTCGGCCATCATGTTCAACCTGATGGCCATTGCCATCGTGTTGCGGGTGGACGTGGAAAACCGCGTGCTGATGAAAGGGGGGCGTGTATGACGCAACCCTGTGCGCTCATCATGGCAGGGGGGACCGGTGGGCACATTTTCCCGGGCCTGGCGGTGGCGGAAGCCTTGCGCCAGCGCGGGTGGCGTGTCCATTGGCTGGGGGCCCCTGCCAGCATGGAAGAACGGCTGGTGCCCCCCAAGGGATTTGCGTTCGAGCCTGTGCAGTTCAATGGTCTGCGGGGCAAAGGTTTGGCCACGTTGGCATTTGCGCCGCTGAAGCTGTTGCGGGCGTTCTGGCAAAGCTGGCGCGTCATGCGCCGCGTCAGGCCGGATGTGGTGGTGGGGCTGGGCGGTTACATCACCTTTCCGGGCGGCATGATGGGCGTGCTGGCGGGCAAGCCATTGGTGTTGCACGAGCAGAACTCGGTGGCCGGGCTGGCCAACAAGGTGCTGGCGCACGTGGCAGACCGCATTTTCATGGCCTACCCCCAGGCGCTGCCCGGTGGGGAATGGGTGGGCAACCCTTTGCGTGCGGAATTTCTGGCTCAACCCACGCCTGCCGAACGGTTTGCCGGGCGCACCGGCCCGTTGCGGGTGCTGGTATTGGGGGGCAGCCTGGGCGCCAAGGCGCTGAACGATGTCGTGCTGCAGGCGGTGAGCCAGATGCCCGTCGCCCAACGGCCGTTGCTGGTCCACCAGGCTGGGCAGCAGCACATCGAAGCGCTGCAGCGGGCTTATGGCGAGGCCGGCGTGCAGGCTGAGGTGGTGCCTTTCATCGACGACACCGCCGCTGCCATGGCGCAGGCCGATGTGCTGGTGTGCCGTGCAGGGGCCAGTACCGTGACCGAAGTGGCCGCCGTGGGTGCGGCAGCCGTGTTTGTGCCCTTTCCATTCGCCGTGGACGACCACCAGACGCACAACGCCCGCTTCCTCGTCGATGCCGGGGCCGCACAACTTGTCCAGCAGCGTGATCTGACCGCCGAAGGTTTGCGAACGATGCTGGAAAAATCAGAGCGAACAACACTCGAAATGCAAGCTCTGAAGGCAAAAAAAGTTCAAAAAACAGAAGCGGTGGCCCATATGGTGGCCGCATGTGAACACCTTGCGGGCATCCCCAGGAAGACAGGCGTATGAAACACGCGATCCAGCACATTCATTTCGTGGGCATCGGCGGTGCAGGCATGAGCGGCATTGCAGAGGTGCTGCTCAACCAGGGCTTCACCATCTCGGGCTCCGACCTGGCGATGGGGGCAGCCGCACAGCGGCTGGCGTCGCTCGGCGCAACGGTGCACATCGGGCACGACGCGGCGCACATTGCCGGGGCAGACTGCCTGGTCACCTCCACGGCCGTGAGCGCGACCAACCCGGAAGTGGTGGCCGCCCATGCCAAACTGCTGCCAGTCGTGCCCCGGGCCGTGATGCTGGCCGAGCTGATGCGCCGCCAGAAGGGTGTGGCCATTGCCGGTACGCATGGCAAAACCACCACCACCAGCCTCGTGACCAGTGTGCTGGCCGCGGCCGACCTGGACCCGACCTTCGTGATCGGTGGCCGCCTCAACAGCGCCGGTGCCAATGCGCGTCTCGGCTCGGGCGAGTACATCGTGGTCGAGGCCGATGAGTCCGATGCCTCGTTCCTGAACCTGCTGCCCATGCTGTCAGTCGTCACCAACATCGATGCCGACCACATGGACACCTACGGGCATGACTTCGGCAAACTCAAGGCTGCCTTTGTCGACTTCCTCCACCGCATGCCCTTTTATGGCGCGGCGGTGCTGTGTGTGGATGATCCGGCCATCCGGAGCCTGCTGCCGGACATTGGCCGCCCCATCACCAGTTATGGTTTTGCAGAAGACGCGCAGGTGCGGGCCATCGACGTGCGGGCTGTCGGTACCCAGATGCACTTCACCGCCCAGCGCCGCAACGGGGTCACATTGCCCGACCTGCCGGTGGTGCTCAACCTGCCTGGCCGCCACAACGTGCAGAACGCACTCGCGGCCATTGCGGTGGCGGTCGAGTTGGGCGTCCCCGATGCAGCTGTGCAGAAGGCGCTGGCTGAATTCAACGGCGTGGGTCGCCGCTTCCAGCGCTATGGCGACGTGGCTGTGCCGGCAGCGCAAGGCGGGGGCAGCTTCACCGTGGTGGACGACTATGGTCACCACCCGGTGGAAATGGCCGCCACGCTGGCGGCTGCACGCGGTGCCTTTCCCGGCAGACGTCTGGTGCTGGCTTTCCAGCCCCATCGCTACACCCGCACCCGCGATTGCTTTGAAGATTTTGTGAAGGTCATCGGCCAGGCAGACGCTGTGCTGCTGGCTGAGGTGTACGCCGCCGGTGAAGCGCCCATCGTGGCAGCAGATGGCCGCAGCCTGGCGCGTGCCTTGCGCGTGGCAGGCAAGGTGGAGCCGGTGTTTGTCGATGACATCACCCTGTTGCCGCAGTCGGTGCTGGACAACGCGCGCGACGGTGACGTCGTGCTGTGCATGGGGGCGGGCAGCGTGGGCGCGGTGGCCGGACACATCGTGACGCTGGGAAGCGCCCGTGTGGCGCAGCAGGAGGTGGCCCATGCGTGACGTGTTGGCTGACATGTTGGCGCCCGTGACGGACGGTGCGCAACTGGGCAAGGTCGCGGTGCTGATGGGCGGTGAATCTGCCGAACGACCGGTCTCACTGATGTCGGGTGCCGGTGTGTTGAAGGCCTTGCAGAGCCAAAGTGTGGATGCGCACGCTTTCGACCCGTCCGAGCACCCGCTGAGCAACCTGAAGGAGTGGGGCTACGAGCGCTGTTTCATCGCGCTCCATGGACGGCATGGCGAGGATGGGACCGTACAGGGTGCGCTGGAGTTGCTGGGCATTCCCTATACCGGCTCCGGTGTGATGGCCTCAGCCCTGGCCATGGACAAGGTCACGACCAAGCGCGTCTGGCTCAGCGAGGGTTTGCCCACGCCGCGTTGGGTCAAGCTGGGGGAAGGCAAGCACGGCAACGAATTCACCCGCGTGGTGCCGGATGCCCTGGGTCTGCCGCTGATTGTCAAGCCCGCGCACGAAGGCTCCTCATTCGGTGTCACCAAGGTGAGCGGGTATTCAGACATGCAGGCTGCTGTGCAACTGGCAGCCGGTTTTGATGACAACGTCCTGTGCGAGGAGTTCATCGAAGGGGACGAGGTCACGTGTGCGGTGCTGGGTGAAGGTGCCAGTGCAGTGGCACTCCCGGTGGTGCGCATACAGGCCCCGGACGGCAACTATGACTTCGAGCACAAATACGTGTCGGACGACACGCGTTACCTGTGCCCGAGCGGCTTGCCTTCCGAGCTGGAGGCCGAGATCCGCCGCATCACGGTCGAGGCCTACCGTTTGCTGGGCTGCAGGGGCTGGGGGCGTGCCGACATCATGGTGCGTTCGACCGACGGCAAGCCTTTCCTGCTGGAAATGAACACTTCGCCCGGCATGACCGGCCACTCGCTGGTGCCGATGGCTGCCCGGGCCGCTGGCATTTCCTATGAAGCGCTGTGCGTCGGCCTGTTGCGTCGGGCCACGCTGGACGGTCGAAGGAACACGGCTGCATGACTTCAACCGCCGCCATGCCCTTGCCGCTCGATGTCCGCCTGATGGCTTTGGCCACCAGTGCATTGGGCTGGGCGCTCGTGGCCATGGTGCTGGCGACAGCGGGTTTGTGGGCGGTGCGCCATCCGGTCTGGGCTATCGACGTGATCGAAGTGCACGGTGACCTGAAACACCAGAACGAAGTCACTTTCCGTGCCCACATGGCGTCCAGGTTGCGTGGCAGTTTCATCACGCTCGATCTGGCTGAAGTCAAACAGGTGTTCGAGAGCGTGCCCTGGGTGCGACGGGCCGTGGTGGAGCGGGCTTTCCCCAACCGTATACGCGTCACCTTGCAGGAACACCAGGCGGTGGCCTGGTGGGGCCAGGAGGGCGGCGCACGGCTGCTGAACCGACATGGCGAGGTATTCGAGGCCAGTGCGGAAGACGACGAAACCGATGTGCTACCCCAACTGGCTGGGCCCAACGAGCAAGCACCCAAAGTCAAGGCCCTTTATGACCGGCTCCAGCCTCTGTTCGAGCAGGCTGACACACCCTTGCAACGCCTGGAGTTGACCGCGCAGGGCAGTTGGCGCGCTGTGCTGGACGGCAGCATCCTGATGGAGCTGGGCAGAGGCGAATCAGCCGACATCGAATCCCGTGTGGGCCGCTACCTGACCACCATCGCCCAAGTCACCCAACAGCACGGCAGGCGGGTGTTGGCAGCCGACCTGCGCTACCCCACGGCCTATGCCGTCCGCCTGCATGGCGTGACCACGGTGGATCCCGCCGCGCCGAAAGCCCTTGCCGCCAAACCAGCCGTCAAGCCGCCGGTGAGAACACCCGCTGCCTCCACGGCTCACGCGACCGGCCAAAAGCCGAGCAGACCTGCGCCGTCGCGCTGAACGAATTTTCAAGCTTACGCATTCAACATCCCAACAGACACACACGCATCATGGCCAAGGAATACAAAGATCTGGTGGTTGGTCTCGACATCGGCACGTCGAAGATCATGGTGGTGGTCGCCGAAGTCACCTTCGACGGACAGCTCAAACTGGCCGGACTGGGTGTAGCCCCCAGCAACGGCCTGAAACGAGGTGTGGTGGTCAACATCGACGCAACGGTACAGAGCATCCAGCAGGCGCTGAAAGAAGCCGAGCTGATGGCCGACTGCCGGATCGCGCGGGTGTCGACAGGCATCACGGGGAGCCACATTCGCGGCATCAACTCCAGCGGCATGGTGGCCATCAAGGACCGTGAGGTGATGCCCGCTGACGTGGCGCGGGTGATCGAAACCGCCAAGGCCATCAACATCTCGACAGACCAGCGGCTGTTGCTGGTCGAACCACAGGAGTTCGTGATCGACGGCCAGGACGTGAAGGAGCCCATTGGCATGAGCGGCATCCGCCTGGAAGCCAAGGTTCATATCGTCACGGGGGCGCAGAGTGCGGCCGAGAACATCATCAAGTGTGTGCGCCGCTGCGGGCTCGAGGTGGACCAACTCATGCTCAACCCCTTGGCCAGCAGCCAGGCCATCCTCACCGAAGACGAGAAGGAACTGGGCGTGGCACTGGTGGACATCGGTGCGGGTACGACGGACGTGGCCATTTTTTCCGGAGGCGCCATCCGGCACACAGCCGTGATCCCGATTGCGGGTGACCTCATCACCAGCGACATCGCCATGGCGCTGAGGACGCCCACCAAGGATGCCGAAGACATCAAGGTGGAAAACGGCTGTGCCAAGCAGTTGCTGGCCGATCCGCAGACGCAGGTTGAAGTGCCCGGCCTGGGCGACCGTGGCCCTCGCATGCTGGGCCGTCAGGCGCTGGCGGGCGTGATCGAGCCACGCGTGGAAGAGATTTTTGCGCTGGTGCAGCAGGTGATCCGCGAGTCGGGTTACGAGGAAGTGCTGTCATCCGGCATCGTCATCACAGGCGGATCGGCCGTGATGCCCGGCATGGTCGAGTTGGGCGAAGACATCTTCCTGAAACCGGTGCGCCGGGGCGTGCCGAAATACGCCAGCGCCCTGTCCGACATGGTGGCCCAACCGCGGGCTGCGACGGTCATGGGTTTGCTCGAGGAAGCCCGACTGGGGCGCATGCGTGGTCACAAAGTTGCACAGAAAGCGGGCTCCGTACAGAGTGCATTTGGCAAGGTCAAGGACTGGTTTGTGGGGAATTTCTGATGCCGCACAACCACTTGCACCGGACACTTGAACAGGCACCTGATCGTCCCCTTCATCCACGATGGACCAGTACCGGACCGCCGCTATCAAAAATAGTCCGATTTCAAACTTTTATACCGTTTTCAACGTTTAAGATTCCATCTTGCAGGAGGCATTCATGAGCATCGAAATGATCGAAATTGAAGAGTTCAACCAGGGCACACAGATCAAGGTCATCGGTGTCGGTGGCGGTGGCGGCAATGCCGTCGAGTACATGATGCAACGCGGTGTCCAGGGCGTTGAGTTCATCTGCGCCAACACCGATGCACAGGCGCTGTCGCGCAGCTCCGCGCAGCGCGTGGTGCAACTGGGCACCACAGGCTTGGGGGCTGGCAGCAAGCCGGAGAAGGCCCGCGATGCAGCCGAGGCCGCTGTCGAAGACATCCGTGCATCGATTCAGGGTGCACACATGCTGTTCATCACCGCTGGCATGGGCGGTGGCACCGGGACCGGTGCAGCCCCCGTGATTGCCCGTGTGGCCAAGGAAATGGGCATCCTCACGGTCGGTGTGGTCACCAAGCCTTTCGAGTGGGAAGGTGTGCGCCGCATGGGCAACGCCGACAACGGGCTCAAGGAACTGGAGCAGCATGTCGATTCGCTCATCGTCGTGCTCAACGAAAACTTGCTCGACGTGCTGGGCGATGACATCACCCAGGACGAGGCCTTTGGCCAGGCCAACGACGTGCTCAAGAATGCCGTGGGGGGCATTGCCGAAATCATCAATGACTATGGCAACGTCAACGTCGACTTCGAAGATGTCCGCACCGTCATGGGTGAGCCCGGCAAGGCCATGATGGGTACCGCCACAGCAACCGGGCCCGACCGTGCACGCATTGCGGCCGAGCAGGCAGTGGCCTGCCCGTTGCTCGAAGGTGCTGACCTCAAAGGGGCAAAAGGCGTGCTGGTGCTGGTCACGGCTTCCAAGGGCACCCTGAAGCTGAAAGAGTCCAAAGAGGCCATGACCGCCATCAAGGCCTATGCCGCAGAAGATGCGCATGTGATCTACGGTGCGGCCTACGATGACAGCCTGGGCGAAGCCATCCGGGTCACCGTGGTGGCCACAGGTCTGGCACGTCAGGCAGCCGTGCGGGCAGCGCCAAAACTGCAGGTGTTGCAGCAACAACCGCTGCGCACGGGTACCGACAACATGCCCATCCAGACCACTGGCAGCATGTCGTCGCCGCTGGGCGGCGCGCTGGCAGGTTTTGGCCATGTGGCAGGCCCCGATTCGGTTTCGGTGCCCAGTGTGTGGCGTACCAACCGCACGCAGGCGACAGCCAAGGTCGATGCCCTGTCAGCCGGGGGCATGGATGACTACGAAATCCCGGCCTTT
>DDUQ01000131.1:2487-3622 GCA_002344885.1 Comamonadaceae bacterium UBA2334 | reverse complement strand
TTGCTCACAGGTACCGGCGAAGAGTTGGATCTTCAAACCTTCAAACTGGTGGACCAGCTCTCGGGTCGGACCCTCGGTTTGCGTGCTGACAGCACACCGCAGGTGGCGCGCATCGATGCACACCTGCTCAACCGCGCAAGCATCACCCGTCTGTGTTATTGCGGGCCCGTCGTACACACCCGCTCGGCTCGACCCCATGCCACCCGCGAGCCTTTGCAGTTCGGTGCCGAAATCTATGGCCACGCCGGACTGGAAGCAGATCTCGAAATATTGGAGTTGGCCCAAACCACGTTGCAGGCGGCAGGTGTGCACCAAATCGCCGTGGACATGACGGATGTCCGTATCGTGGATGCCTTGTTGCAAGGGCAGGGGATTGCGGCTGCAGACCAGGCGCGCATCCATGCAGCGCTGGCCGTCAAGGACGCCGCCGAGCTGAGGCAGCTCACCCGGTCATTGCCAACCGAGGTCGCAGCGGCCTTGCGCCTGTTGCCTGACTTGTATGGCGATGCCACCGTGCTTGACGAGGCTGAAAAGCGCCTTCCAAAGTCCCAGCAACTGACATTGGCATTGCAAAGTTTGCGTTGGCTGTCTTCACGCCTGGACGGCGTCAGGGTCAGTTTTGATTTGGCCGATTTGCGGGGCTATGCCTATTACACCGGTGTTCGGTTTGCCCTGTTCGGCGGCGAAGGTGCGGATGGCCCGGTGCGGGAGCTGGCGCGCGGCGGGCGCTATGACGAAGTGGGGGCCGTGTTCGGGCGGAAACGTCCGGCAGTGGGGTTCAGCCTCGATTTGAAAGAGCTGGTCCAAGCCGTCAAGCCGCCGCCGTTGACTCAGGCCATCCTTGCGCCCTGGGGCGAGCAGGCCGGGCTTCGCCGGGCCGTTCAATCGTTGCGCTCCCGCGGTGAAACCGTGGTTTGCGTGTTGCCCGGTCACGAACACGAAACCAATGAATTCCATTGTGACCGGCGTCTGCGTGAGATTGGCGGCCAGTGGGTCGTTGAATTTATTTCCGAAAACTGATCATCAGCATGAACAACATTTCTCAGAAGGCCCAGGCTGGGCGCAACGTGGTCGTCGTGGGAACCCAGTGGGGTGACGAAGGCAAGGGCAAGCTGGTGGACTGGCTGACCGAGAC
>DDUQ01000131.1:1868-2180 GCA_002344885.1 Comamonadaceae bacterium UBA2334 | reverse complement strand
ACTGCCCTGCACCTGATTCCCAGCGGCATCATGCGCCCCGGTGTGAAGTGCTACATCGGCAATGGCGTGGTGCTGTCAGTGTCCAAGCTGTTCGAGGAAATTGAAGGGCTGGAAAAAGCTGGTGTTGAACTGCGTTCGCGCCTGCGGGTGTCCGAGGGGTGTCCGCTCATCCTGCCGTTCCACGCTGCCATCGACATCGCCCGCGAAGCCGCGAAAGAAAAGGCCGGCGCAGCAAAGATTGGCACGACTGGCCGTGGCATCGGCCCGGCCTATGAAGACAAGATTGCACGCCGCGCCCTGCGGGTGCAGGAC
>DDUQ01000131.1:0-1580 GCA_002344885.1 Comamonadaceae bacterium UBA2334 | reverse complement strand
CGGCGAAATCCAGTTCGATGCCGTTTACGACGAGGCCATGAAGCAGGCCGAGTTGCTCAAACCCATGATTGCCGATGTCTCGCGCGAGCTCAATGCCGAGCACCAGGCGGGTGGCAACCTCCTGTTTGAAGGTGCGCAGGGCACGCTGCTGGACATTGACCACGGCACCTATCCGTTCGTGACCTCCAGCAACTGCGTGGCGGGCAATGCCGCAGCCGGAGCCGGTGTAGGCCCTGGCCTGCTGCACTACGTGCTGGGCATCACCAAGGCGTATTGCACCCGCGTGGGGGGTGGTCCATTTCCGACTGAACTCGAATGGGAAAAAGAAGGCACACCCGGCTGGCACATGTCTACGGTGGGGGCCGAAAAAGGTGTGACCACCGGCCGCAGCCGCCGGTGTGGCTGGTTCGACGCCGCGCTGCTCAAGCGCAGTGCGCAGGTCAATGGCCTGTCAGGCTTGTGCATCACCAAGCTTGACGTGCTGGACGGCCTGAAAGAACTCAAGCTTTGCACCGGATACAAACTGGATGGTGAGCTGATCGACATCCTGCCCATGGGGGCTGACGACATTGCCCGTTGCGAGCCGGTGTACGAAACCCTGGCCGGCTGGAGTGACAGCACCGTGGGCGTGACCGACTATGCCAAGCTGCCCGAGGCGGCCCAGCGTTACCTCCGCCGCATTGAAGAAGCCACGGGCGTGCCCATTCACATGGTGTCCACCAGCCCCGACAGGGACCACACCATTTTGCTGCATCACCCCTATGTCGGTTGATGCATAAAAATACGGTTTGGCGCATTATCTGAATTCGTTGGTCGCTATCATTTTTTCTGGAGTTCATCATGTTGACTGAAGACGGCAAGCACCTGTACGTGTCTTATGACGAGTACCACAACCTGATCGAAAAACTCGCCCTCAAGATTCACCTGTCGGGCTGGCAGTTCGACACCATCCTGTGCCTGGCCCGTGGCGGCATGCGTCCCGGCGACATCCTGAGCCGCATCTTCGACAAGCCTCTGGCCATCATGTCCACCAGCTCGTACCGTGCCGAGGCTGGCACGGTTCATGGGCACCTGGACATTGCCCGTTACATCACCACACCCAAAGGCGAAATTGCAGGTCGCGTCCTGCTGGTGGATGACCTGGCCGATTCCGGCCACACCCTGCGTGCGGTGGAAAGCACGCTCAAGCAGCACTATTCGCCCATCACCGAGTTGCGCACGGCGGTCATCTGGACCAAGGGTGTGTCCGTCTTCAAACCCGACTACTCGGTTGACTACCTCCCGACCAATCCCTGGATTCACCAACCCTTTGAAGGGTATGACAGCTTGCGCCCCGAGGCGCTGTTGGAAAAGTGGAAAGTCTGACGCCCACGACTGGCTGTACGGGCGCCCCATGCGTCGCACATGCCCTGGTCTGACACACCAGGGCTTTTTTGTTTCCAGTTCCCACATTCGATTCGCATGAGCACTTCACTCACCACCCAACTGGTTCACCATGCTTACCGTGCACCTGGCGGGTTCGAGGCCGTTGCACCCGCTGTGCACAAGGCTTCGACCGTGTTCTTTGGCAACGTGGACGA
>DDUQ01000095.1 GCA_002344885.1 Comamonadaceae bacterium UBA2334 | reverse complement strand
CGCCCGCGCGCAACAAGGTGCGGGCCCGCATGGCCACGCTGGGCGTGTGCCCCGCCGCCACGGTGGCCGATGCCAAGCTCGAACGCGTGTTTGCCCCGCCGCTCAAGGCCCGCTGGCTGGCCCCGCTGGCCGCCGAACGGTTGCGGCAGGCCGCCCTGGGCACACCCGCCGCAGCCGAGGGGGTGGTGCACAGCACTCTCGATGCCGCCTTGCAGATGCGGCTGGAACAGCTGCTGCTCGACAGGCTGAACACCCTGCCCCCCACCGTCTCGGTCGCCGCGCTGGTGGTGGAGAACCACACCCTGGCCGTGCGAGGCTACGCAGGCAGCGCCGACTTCACCGACGCCAGGCGGGCGGCCCATGTGGACATGGTGCGCGGTGTGCGTTCACCGGGCTCCACCCTCAAACCCTTCCTGTACGCGATGGCATTGGACGAGGGGCTGATCCACTCCGAAAGCCTGTTGACCGATGCGCCGCAAAACTTCGGCGGCTACGCACCGGGCAATTTCCAGGCATCGTTCACCGGCCCGGTGAGCGTCAGCGAGGCGCTGCAGCGCTCGCTGAACGTGCCGGCGGTCGACCTGCTGGAGAGGCTCGGTCCGGCACGCTTTGCCGCCCAGATGCGCAATGCGGGTGTGAAGTTGCGCATGCCTGCCAGTGCAGCGCCCAACCTGAGCCTGATTTTGGGCGGTGGCAGCACCACACTGGAAGAACTGGTGGGGGCCTACACCGCACTGGCCCGCGACGGCACGGCCGGCCGACCCCGCCTGACACCAGACGACCCGGTGGTGGACACCCCACTGATGAGCCCTGGTGCAGCGTTCATCGTCCGCGAGATACTGGAAAACGGTGGCCGCCCCGGTGCCCCGTTCAAAGACAGCAACGCCCGAGTGGCCTGGAAAACGGGCACCAGCTTCGGGTTCCGCGACGCATGGGCCATCGGCGTGACCGACCGCTACACCTTGGGCGTGTGGGTAGGTCGCCCTGACGGCACGCCGAACCCGGGCTTTTTCGGTGCCAACACCGCTGCGCCACTGGTGAAAGACCTGCTGACCGCGCTCGACACCACGCCCGGCGCACCCCGTTCACCACCACCCAATGTGCACGCCCAGGACATCTGCTGGCCGCTGGGCCTGGCCGCCCACGCCACCCCGGCCGAGCACTGCCTGGTGCGCCGCACAGCCTGGGTGCTGGACAGCACCGCCCCGCCGACCCTGCCTGACCGCTTGCACACCACCGGTTTGCTGGAAACGCTCTGGGTGCACGCCCCCCCGCTGGCCACCAAAGGCTCACGCCAGTCCGGGCAGACACGCCTGTTTCCACGTTGTGCGCCCAAACAGGCCGCTCGCTGGCAACCGCGCCTGCATGCCCGTTGGCCCACCCTGCTGCAACCCTGGATAGAAACCGCCTGGCGCAGTGAGGTGGAACGCCTGCCCATCCACCCCGAAGCCGCCTCAGCCTGCCACGCAAGCGCCCCCCGGCGCAACCTGCGCATTGCGGGGGTGGACACGGGCAGCGTGCTGCGCACGCCGCCCGGCCAGAACGGACTCACGTTGCAGGTGCATGCCGTGGGCACCCGTGCTGAAGTGCATTGGCTGCTGGATGGCCGTTGGGTGGGGACCACAGCTGCCCCTGACGGCCCAGCAGCTGCGCCGCTGCGACTGAGGTTGACGGGACGTGGCCAGCACACGTTGACTGCGCTCGATGCAGCCGGACGGTATCAGCAGGTGGCGTTCACCGTTGAACAGTGACGGGGCACGGTTCCCACGTATCCACAGGTGGGAAGCAACGCCGCACCGCAACAGGCATCAACAGTGCCCCTTCTCGGCACCGCCGCAAACACGCGTCAGGTGCCTGCCAGTTTGTAGTTCTTGTACTGCTCGCGCAAGCGGTGCTTCAGCATCTTGCCGGTGGCGCCCAGTGGAATGGTGTCCACAAACACCACGTCGTCGGGGGTCCACCATTTGGCTATCTTGCCTTCGTAAAAAGCCAGCAGCTCTTCGCGGGTGACTTCCTTGCCGGGCTTCTTCATCACAACCAGCAGCGGGCGCTCGTCCCACTTGGGGTGAAAGGCGGCAATGCACGCGGCCATGGCCACAGCGGGGTGGGCCATGGCGATGTTTTCCAGGTCGATGGAACCGATCCACTCGCCGCCGGACTTGATCACGTCTTTGCTGCGGTCAGTGATTTGCATGTAACCGTCGGCGTCGATTTTGGCCACGTCGCCGGTGGGGAACCAGCCGTCTTGCAGATGGCCCTCGCCCTCTTCCTTGAAGTAGCGCGACACCACCCAGTGGCCGCGCACCAGCAGGTCGCCGGCATGTTGGCCGTCGTGCGGCAGTGCATTGCCCTCGGGGTCCACGATCTTCATGTCCACCCCGAACACAGCCCGTCCCTGTTTGGCCTGCACAGCCTGGCGCTCCTCGGGCATTTGTGCCATGTGCTTGCCCTTGAACGCACACACGGTGCCCAGCGGACTCAGTTCCGTCATGCCCCAGGCGTGGATGACATGTACGTTGTAGTCTTCCTCGAACGTGCGCACCATGGCCGGTGGGCAAGCCGAACCGCCGATGACGGTGCGACGCATGGTGCTGAAGGTGAGCTTGTTGGCCTGTACATGGTTCAGCAACCCTTGCCACACGGTGGGCACGCCGGCGGCCATGGTCACGCCTTCGCTCTCGAACAACTCGTACAGCGATTTGCCGTCCAGCCCCGCACCGGGGAACACCAGCTTGGCACCGGTCATGCATGCCGCGTAGGGCAGGCCCCAAGCGTTGACGTGGAACATGGGCACCACGGGCAGGATCACGTCGCTGGCCGAGCAGTTCAGGCTATCGGGCAAAGCAGCTGCAAACGTGTGCAGCAGCGTGGAGCGATGGCTGTACAGCACGCCTTTGGGGTTGCCGGTGGTTCCACTGGTGTAGCAGAGGGTGGCGGCGGCCTGTTCGTCCAGCTTGGGCCAGAACAGCTTGTCGTTCTGGCCGGCAATCAGGTCTTCGTAGCACAGCAGATTGGGGATGCTGGTGCTGGCGGGCATCTGATCCTTGTCGATCAGGGCCACGAAGTGCCGCACGGCCTTGACGCGGCTGGCAATGGCTTCGACCAGCGGCAAAAACGTCAGGTCGAAAAACAGTACCTGGTTTTCGGCGTGATCGGCAATGAACACCACCTGGTCGGCATGCAAACGCGGGTTGATTGTGTTGAGCACACGGCCCGCGCCCGACACTGCGTAGTACAGCTCCATGTGGCGGTAGCCGTTCCAAGCCAAAGTGGCCACGCGCTCGCCTTCGGCCACGCCCAAGGCGACCAAGGCCTTGGCCAGCTTGCGGGCGCGCACAGCCAGATCGGCATAGGTGCAGCGGTGGATGTCGCCCTCCACACGGCGCGACACGATCTGCTGGTCGGCATGGTGACGTTCAGCGTGCACCAGCAGTGACGATGTCAGCAGCGGCATCTGCATCATTTGACCGTTCATAGCGTGGGCTCCTTGTCTGATGGGGTTGTGTGGTGTCGGGTGTCGGCGTCAGAACATGTCAACCGGTGCTTGGGCAATGGTGCCGCCACCGACCACGACGGACGTGGCCAGGCCATAGGCCGTGGGCAGCACCGATTCGGCATAGAAGCGGGCCGTGACCAGCTTGGCAGCATAGAAGTCCGGGTCGTCTTCCATGCGGTCCAGCGCCACCATCATGGCGCGGGCCATCTGCCAGCCACACAGCACCACACCGGCCAGTTGCAGGTAGTTGACAGCTCCGGCGTACACCGCCTTGGGGTTGGTTTTGGCGTTGGCCACGATGTGGTTGATGGTCTGCACCAGCATCTCGCGGGCACCGCGCAGGGCGTGGCGCATGATGGCGCACTCCACCTCGGAGTGGGCGGCCAAGTCTTCTTCGGTGGTGGCCACCTCGGCACACAGGGCCAGGGCGACGGCACCACCATCGCGCACGGTTTTGCGGCCCACGATGTCATTGGCCTGGATGGCGGTGGTGCCTTCATAGATGGTCAGGATGCGGGCATCGCGGTAATGCTGGGCCGCGCCGGTTTCCTCGATGAAACCCATGCCACCATGCACCTGCACGCCCAGACTGGCCACATGGATGGACATTTCGGTCGAAAACCCCTTCACCACCGGCACCAGGTAGTCGTAGATGGCCTGCTGCTGCTTGCGCACGGCAGGGTCGGGCGAATGGTGGGCGGCATCGGACGTGGCGGCCGCCACATAGGCCAGGGCTCGTGCGCCCTCGGTGTGGGCACGCATGTTCAGCAGCATGCGCTTGACATCGGGGTGGTGGATGATGGCCACCGGGACGGGAGAACCGGCCAGGTCGCGGCTTTGCACCCGGTCGCGGGCGTAGCCCACGGCCTTCTGGTAAGAGCGGTCGGCTACGGCAATGCCCTGCATGCCCACCGCAAAACGGGCGGCATTCATCATCACGAACATGTACTCCAGGCCCCGGCTCTCTTCGCCCACCAGGTAACCGACTGCACCGCCGTTGTCGCCAAACTGCAGCACCGCCGTGGGGCTGGCCTTGATGCCCAGCTTGTGCTCGATGCTGACGCAGTACGCGTCGTTACGGGCACCCAGCATGCCATCTGCATTCACCAGGAATTTGGGCACCACGAACAGGCTGATGCCTTTCACGCCCTCGGGCGCGCCGGGTACGCGGGCCAGCACCAGGTGCACGATGTTCTCGGCCATGTCGTGCTCACCGTAAGTGATGAAAATCTTGGTGCCAAACACTTTGTAGGTGCCGTCGCCCTGGGGCTCGGCACGGCTGCGCACGGCGGCCAGGTCAGAGCCGGCCTGTGGCTCCGTCAGGTTCATGGTGCCGGTCCATTGACCGCTCACCAGTTTTTCCAGGTAGGTGGCCTTTAGCTCGTCGGAGCCAGCGGTCAGTAAGGCCTCGATGGCGCCATCGGTCAGCATGGGGCACAGCGCGAACGACAGACTGGAAGCATGCAGCATTTCTGCACACGCCGTGGCAATCAGCTTGGGCATGCCCTGACCGCCAAATTCTGCCGGGTGGATCACGCCCTGCCAGCCCGCTTCAGCAAACTGTTTGAAGGCTTCCTTGAAGCCGGGTGTGGTGGTGACCACACCGTCTTTCCAACTGCTGGGCCGCTGGTCACCGGTCCAATTTAAAGGGGCCACCACGTCTTGGCAGAACTTGGCGGACTCTTCCAGCACCGCCTGTGCGGTGTCGGCGCCAAAGTCCTCCATGCCGGGCAGGGTGGTGACTTTGTCCAGACCCGCCAGTTGGGTCATGGCAAACAGCATGTCTTTGACGGGTACGGTGTAGCTCATGTCAACAGCACTCCAGTGTTTGGGCCAAGCGCGGCCCGGTGTTTCAATGAATCAGTAGCAACGAACGCCGTGGAATAAGCCCGGACGCTTGTTTTGCATTGAATTTCGCTCAAGCTGCGCTCAAAGAGCTTTGACCAACTCCGGCACAGCGGCAAACAGGTCAGCCTCCAGGCCGTAGTCAGCCACGCTGAAAATCGGCGCTTCGGGGTCTTTGTTGATGGCCACGATCACCTTGCTGTCCTTCATGCCTGCCAGGTGCTGGATGGCGCCGCTGATACCGGCTGCAATGTAGAGCTGGGGTGCCACGATCTTGCCGGTCTGGCCCACTTGCAGGTCGTTCGCGGCGTAGCCCGCATCGACCGCAGCGCGGCTGGCACCGATGGCTGCACCCAGCTTGTCGGCCAGGGGCGTGATCACTTCGTTGAATTTGTCGGCACTGCCCAGCGCACGG
>DDUQ01000139.1 GCA_002344885.1 Comamonadaceae bacterium UBA2334 | reverse complement strand
GCCTATGCTTTCTACAGCTTTTACCGGGTGGCCAATGGCGGTTTGCGTGAATTGGCTGGGCATTTGAACGAAATGGCAGCAGGCGACCTCCGGCACCCGCCAGCCCAGCAGTGGGCCTCTGACGAAACGGCTACGCTGTTGCGGGGCTTGGGCGATACGTATGTGTCGTTGAAGGAACTCATCCGGAAAGTGCGGCACGGTGCCCGCGAGTTGCACACTGCCAGTCACGAAATCGCTGCTGCCAGTACCGATCTGGCGGCTCGTACCGAAGCTTCGGCAGCCGCGCTGGAGCAGCAGGCCAGTGCGATGGAGCAAATCGGCTCCACGGTGGGCAACACAGCGAGCACCGCACAGGAGGCTGCGGAGTTTTCCAACCGAAATGCGCAAGTGGCCGACCGGGCGGGCGACACCATTCGGCAGGTGGTGGCCACGATGCAGGACATCCACGCATCGTCGGCCAAGATCAACGACATCATCGGTGTGATTGACGGTATCGCGTTCCAAACGAACATTCTGGCGCTGAATGCTGCGGTCGAAGCCGCCCGCGCAGGCGATGCCGGGCGGGGGTTTGCGGTGGTCGCCGCGGAGGTACGTGGCCTCGCACAGCGCAGCGCCAACGCTGCCAAGGAAATCAAGGCACTGATTTCCACCAGTGTTGACAAGATCGATGGGGGCACACGCATCGTTCAAAGCGCCGGTGCGGTGATGGACGAGGTGGTCACCAATGCGCGGCAGGTCAACACGCTGCTGGGTGAAATTGCCACGTCATCTCGCGAGCAGGCGTCTGGCGTCGAGCAGGTGGGTCAGTCCATTCAGGAACTGGACCGCAGCACCCAGCAAAACGCAGCCTTGGTGGAGGAAACGACCTCTGCCGCATCAGCCTTGAGAGCTCAGGCAGACAAACTGCAGGAAGAAATCCGGGGCTTCAGAGTTGCATAGGCAGACCCGGCTGATTTTTCGGCGTAACGGGTCATGGCCGGGCAGTTCGCGCTCCTGAAGCGTTCGTGGCCAGGCTGTTCGTGACCAGGTCAAACGGGGCCTAGAATCGCTGGGTTGTCACCTTCACCGTATTGACCCGATGACCCCACTTGATACATCTACCGCATCAGAGGTTGCGCGGTTGCAGGCCTTACAGCAATTGCATTGGGTGGACGCGCCACCCGATGCCACATTGGACCAGCTGGTCGAGCTGGCTGCCTGGACCTTCAATGTACCGATGGTCACTCTGTCGCTTTATGACGACGCGCAGGTGGTCCACAAAGCCCATGTGGGGTTGATGTCTGAAGCCTTGGCGCAGCCGGTTGCCTTGGGTTTGCACGAGGTCGTCAGCAAGGGCTTCATGGTGGTGGCCGACGCACGTGCATCGACTGCGACAGCCACGCACCCTTGGGTGACGGGCCCGATGGGTGTCCGGTTTGCGGCCAGTGTCGCGCTCACCACGGCTGATGGCCACAACGTGGGGGCGTTTTCGATCATGGATGCACACGTCCGCGAGCTGACCGACAACGAAGCACGCATGCTGACAGCCATGGCCCGTTTAGCGATGGATCACATGGCGCTGCAGACCTCGGCGCGGCAATTGGCCTCGCTCAATGCAGAGCTGGAACAGGCGCATGGTTGGCTGCTGGAAAGCGTCGCCCAGGATGCGCTCACGCAGGTGGCCAACCGGCGGGCGCTCATGTCGTTCATTGACAAGACGCTGGCCCTGGCCAAACGTGAAAAGCAACCGCTGTCGGTTTTGTTGATCGACATCAGGCACTTCAAGCGTATCAATGAAGGCTACGGTGACACCGTGGGAGACAAGGTGCTGCGCGAGGTGGCCAGCCGGTTGGCGCAATGCTCGCGTGGCAGCGAGTTGGTCGGGCGGATGTCGGGTGACGAGTTCATGGCAGTGCTGTACCCGTGCTCGCAAGAGCAGGCCAAACTTGCCGCCGTGCGTTATGCAGCGGCCGGCAGCGGTGTGCCGGTGGTGCTGGGCGCACACGGCGGGCATGCCGTGTCGGTGCAACTGGTCACAGGCATCAGCACGGTTGAACACACCGAGCACAGCACGCCCGACGAGTTGTACCGGCTGGCTGCGTTGGATCTGGACGCAGGCAAGGGTGCCGTCAGTCCGAGTTGATGCCCAAAATTCTCCCCGGTGCTGGACGGTGGAGCGGTTTGTTCATGCGCCTGAAGTGCCGCAGATGAAGCATCCGAAGCGTCAGCGGCAGAACGGCGGCATCTGGCAGCAACGGCCGCCAGTTTAAATTTCAGGCGCTGGTCCGCTTTGCGCGGGCACGGGCAATGGCTGCTTCAATGATCTGGCGTTTTTTATCCAGCACGGCAGGGTCTGTGTGGTGTGAGTGTGCCGGCAGGTCGTTGAGTTTTTCAATGGCCCGTTTTTCGAGCCTTTCAACCCGCTTGCGCTCTTCCTGAATCAATCGGATGCTTCTGAATTCATAACGGCTTCGGGCGGTGGCAGCCTGCTCGGCAGACCACGCATCCCAGCCTGTTTGCGTGCCCGACGCATTTTCGACCTCGATGCAATCCACCGGGCACACGGGCAGGCACAGTTCGCAGCCGGTGCACCAAGTTTCAATGACGGTGTGCATCCGTTTGCGGGTGCCGACGATGGCATCGGTGGGGCATGCCTTGATGCACAGGGTGCAACCGATGCACCAGTTTTCGTCAATCCACATCACGGCCCGGGGTGTTTCCTGGCCGTGAACTGGATTCAAAGGCACGCTGGGCTGCCCCAGCAAGCGGGCGAGCCGGGCAACACCCGCCTCGCCGCCCGGGGGGCACTGGTTGATGGCAGCGGTGCCATTTGCCAAGGCCTCGGCGTACCCACGGCAGTCCGGGTAGCCACAGCGCGTGCACTGGGTTTGAGGCAGCGCGTCCAGAATACGCGCTGCCAGTGCTGCCTGTTCTGGCTGCTGTGCCCCGTCAGGCTGACTTGTTGCCGTCACCGCTGGCGCTGGCCTGGGCTGGAAGGGCCTTATCGGGAAGGGCGACTGCCTTTGCCATGGCTGCAGAAGGCTTGGCCGTCCGGGCTGGTTTAGCTGCGGCAGATTTGGCAGCCGGCGCTTTCTTTGCCGTTGCGGTCACTTGCGCACTGGCTGTCGGGGCTGCTTTCGCCGGAACGGCTGGTGTAGCTACCTTTGCTTTGGCGGGTGCTTTGGCCACAGGTGCGGGTTCACTTGGGAGTGCGTGCGCCAGGATGAAGGCCTTGACCTCCGGGTACACGTTCTCGCGCCAGCGCCTGCCACTGAAAATACCGTAGTGCCCGGCACCTTTTGCCTCGTAATGCCTGCGTTGATTTTTGGGGATGCCGGTGCACAGGTCGTGTGCGGCAGCGGTTTGTCCGGAGCCGGAAATGTCGTCCAGCTCACCCTCCACCGTCATCAGCGCCGTGGTTTTGATGTCCTGCGGACGCACACGCTCGACCTTGCCCTTGGGGTTGATGACATCCCACGTGCCGTGGACCAGCTTGAACTCCCGGAAAACGGTCTGGATGGTTTGCAGGTAGTAGTTGGCATCCATGTCGAGCACAGCGTTGTACTCGTCATAGAACTTGCGGTGCGCTTCGGAGCTTTCCTTGTCGCCCTTGATCAGGTCCTGGAAATAGTCGTAATGGCTGCTCAGGTGGTGGTCAGGGTTCATGGCCACAAAACCGGTGTGCTGCAGGAAGCCGGGGTAGACCAGGCGGCCCGCGCCCGGGAAGCTGCTGGGCACTCGGAAAATGACGTTGTTCTCGAACCATTCGATGCTGCGCTGCGAGGCCAGGTCGTTGACCGCCGTGGGCGACTTGCGCGCATCGATGGGGCCGCCCATCATGGTCATGGACAATGGTGTGGGCTCACCCCGGCTGGCCATCAGCGACACAGCCGCCAGCACCGGCACCGTGGGCTGGCAGACGCTCATGATGTGGCAGTTGCCGTATTGCTTTTGCAGGTGACGGATGAATTCCTGCACGTGGTTGACATAGTCATCCAGGTGGAAGTCGCCGTCTTCCAGGGGCACCAGGCGGGCGTTTTTCCAATCGGTGATGTAGACCTTGTGGTCCTTCAGCATCGTCTTGACGGTGTCACGCAGCAGTGTGGCGTAGTGTCCCGACAGGGGTGCCACCACCAGCACAGCGGGTTGGTTCTTCAGCTTTTCAAGCGTCGCGGTATCGTCAGAAAAGCGCTTGAAGCGGCGCAGTTCACAAAAGGGTTTGGTGATTTCGACGCGTTCATGGATGGCCACTTCCACGCCGTCTACGTCGACAGCACGGATGCCGAACTCAGGCTTTTCGTAGTCTTTGCCCAGCCGGTGGATCAGGTCATAGGCCGCAGAAATGCGCTGTGCGTTGGGCAGGTGGCTCACGGGCATCAGCGGGTTGCTGAAGACTTTGGATGCAGTGAGGGCCAGTTCGGCAAATGGCTCCATCAGAGAGCGCTGCATGTCGTAGATCTGGTAGAGCATGGGGCTGTCCTTGAAAAATGTTGCAGTGCAATATAACAGGGCAAGCTGCCAGATGCCTGTCAGCTTGTCACGGACCTGTCACCATTGTCGGCCATTGCGAACGGATGGCCTTCATGCATGCACACGGCCCGCCTGCCGTACCCAGCAGGCGGGCAGGTGCAGGGGGGTCAAATGACTTTGGCAATCGCCTGGCAGACGTAGTCGATGTTCTTGCTGTTCAGCGCCGCTACGCACATGCGACCGGTGTCCGTGCCGTACACGCCGAATTCGGAACGCAGGCGCACCATCTGGTCTTTGCTCAGGCCCGAGTAGCTGAACATGCCGATCTGTGTGGTGATGAAGCTCATATCCTTGGTCACGCCGGCAGCCTTCAGGCCGTCCACCAGTTTCTGGCGCATGGCCTTGATGCGCACGCGCATTTCAGCCAGTTCGCCTTCCCACTGGGCGCGCAGTTCGGGGTTGTTCAGCACAGCCGCCACGATGGCACCACCGTGGGTGGGTGGGTTGGAATAGTTGGTGCGGATGGCGATTTTGAGTTGGCTCAGCACACGGTCGGTTTCTTCCTTGCTGTTGCCGACCACGCTCAGGGCACCCACGCGCTCGCCATACAGGCTGAAGCTCTTGGAGAAGCTGGTGGACACGAAAATGTTCAGGCCAGCGGCCACGAACTTGCCGATCACGGCACCGTCTTCCGCGATGCCATAGCCGAAGCCCTGGTAGGCCATGTCGAGGAAGGCGGTCAGGTTGCGGGCCTTGACCACGGCAATGACCTGGTCCCACTGCGCGGCAGTGATGTCGTAGCCGGTGGGGTTATGGCAGCAGGCGTGCAGCAGCACGATGGTGCCGGCCTCGGCCGCATTCAGGGCGGCCAGCATGCCGTCAAAGTTGATGCCACCCAGGCCGCCGTTGGCGCTCTGGTCGAAGTAGGGGTAGGTTTCCACCGTGAAGCCGGCGTTGGTGAACAGGGCACGGTGGTTTTCCCAGCTGGGATCGGAGATCAGCACCTTGGCCGCTGGGCTGACTTTTTTCAGGAAGTCGGCACCGATTTTCAGGCCGCCAGTGCCGCCGATGGCCTGCACCGTGGCCACGCGGCCGCTCTTCACCACATCGGAGTCGGCACCGAACACCAGGCCCTTGACGGCTGCGTCGTAGGCGGCAATCCCGTCGATGGGCAGGTAGCCACGTGCGGTGGGCTTGTCCATCATGGCTTTTTCAGCGGCCTGCACGCATTGCAGCAAGGGCAGTTTGCCGTTGTCGTCGAAATACACACCCACGCCGAGGTTGACTTTGTTGGGGTTGGCATCGGCGGCGTATTGCTCGTTCAGACCCAGGATGGGGTCACGGGGGGCCATTTCGACAGCGGAAAACAATGACATGGTGCAGGTGTTGCGTAAAGGTTGAGAGGTGTCGGTCGGTCAACCGACGGGCGGGAAAACCCGGTATTTTAATGCCCTCGTCGGGCAAGCGTTGACGGCAACTGTGCGCAGAAATTGTCTGCACCGCTTGTTTGAAAAGGTTTGTTTGCTATCATTTATATTGATAGCAAACATCCATTGCAGGAAAAGCGGTAAGCCTGCTTTTTGCGTGAAATCGGTGCGCGTCTATCATGTTCGGTTTTTGCGAAGGGGCGTTGGGGCTGTCAGCCGACGTGTCCGGCGCGTCACAGGGGTGTCCGATGTCCGATCAACCGCAGGGCCAGTTTGTCAGTTTCGAGGGGTCGCCGTTCGAACTGTTCCAGCCCTATCCCCCGGCGGGTGACCAGCCCACTGCCATCGCCGAGCTGGTGGAAGGTTTTCACGACGGCGAGATGTTCCAGACCCTGCTGGGCGTGACCGGTTCGGGTAAGACCTTCACCATGGCCAACGTCATTGCCCGCATGGGCAAGCCGGCCATCATCTACGCGCCCAACAAAACGCTGGCCGCGCAGCTGTACAGCGAATTCCGCGAGTTCTTCCCCAAGAACGCGGTCGAGTATTTCGTCAGTTACTACGACTACTACCAGCCCGAGGCCTATGTGCCGCAGCGCGACCTTTTCATTGAGAAAGACAGCGCGATCAACGAGCACATCGAACAGATGCGCCTGAGCTGCACCAAGAGTTTGCTGGAGCGGCGCGACGTGGTCATTGTGGCCACGGTGTCGGCCATCTACGGCATTGGCAAGCCCGAGAGCTACCACCAGATGGTGATGACGCTGCGTGTGGGCGACCGGCTGGGCCAGCGCGATGCGATTGCCCAGCTCGTGCGCATGCAGTATCAGCGCAACGACACGGAGTTTTCGCGCGGCAAGTTCCGTGTGCGTGGCGACACCATTGATGTGTTCCCGGCCGAACATTCCGAGCTGGCCGTGCGCATCGAGCTGTTCGACGACGAGGTGGAGGCGTTGATGCTGTTCGACCCGCTGACCGGGCGCATCCGCCAGAAAATCCCGCGCTTCACCGTGTACCCCAGCAGCCACTATGTGACGCCGCGCGAGCAGGTGCTGGCAGCGGTCGAGACCATCAAGGTCGAGCTGTCGGATCGTCTGAAGCAACTGGTGGGCATGGGCAAGCTGGTGGAGGCGCAGCGGCTGGAGCAGCGCACGCGCTTTGACCTGGAAATGCTCAGCGAAGTGGGGCATTGCAAGGGCATCGAGAACTACACCCGCCACCTGAGCGGGGCAGCGCCGGGCGAACCGCCCGCCACGCTGACCGACTATTTGCCGGGCGATGCCCTGATGTTCCTGGACGAAAGCCACGTCATGGTCGGCCAACTGGGCGGCATGTACAACGGTGACCGCGCCCGCAAAACCACACTGGTGGAGTACGGTTTTCGCTTGCCCAGCGCACTGGACAACCGGCCGCTGCAACTGCAGGAGTTCGAGCAGCGGGCCCGGCAGATGGTGTTCGTGTCAGCCACGCCGGCCGACTACGAGAAGAATCACACCGGCAAAGTGGTGGAACAACTGGTGCGCCCCACCGGCCTGGTGGACCCCGAAGTGGAGGTGCGTCCCGCCACGCATCAGGTGGACGATGTGCTGCAGGAAATCCGCATCCGCGTGGACAAGCACGAACGGGTGCTCATCACCGTGCTGACCAAGCGCATGGCCGAACAACTCACGGATTACCTGACCGAAAACGGCGTCAAGGTGCGCTACATCCACAGCGATGTGGACACGGTCGAGCGGGTGGAAATCCTGCGTGACCTGCGCTTGGGTGCGTTCGACGTGCTGGTGGGCATCAACCTGTTGCGAGAGGGCATCGATTTGCCTGAGGTGTCCCTGGTGGCCATTCTGGATGCCGACAAGGAGGGCTTTCTGCGTTCCGAGCGGTCACTCATCCAGACCATCGGGCGGGCGGCCCGCAACCTCAGCGGCAAGGCGATTCTGTATGCTGACCATGTGACGGATTCCATGCGCCGCGCGATCGGGGAAACCGAACGCAGGCGGGCCAGGCAACTGGCGTTCAACGAGGCAAACGGCATCACCCCACGCACGGTGACCAAGCGCATCAAGGACCTGATTGACGGTGTGTACAGCGAGAAGGCTGGTCAGGACGCAGAAAAGCTCGCGCAGGAAACCCGCCAGCGTGAGGCAGCCGAAGCGATGACCGAGAAGGACATTGCGCGCGAAATCAAGCGGCTGGAGAAAGTCATGCTGGAGCATGCGCGCAACCTGGAGTTCGAGCATGCGGCCCGCGTGCGCGACCAGTTGGCCATCCTCAAGGAGCAGGCCTTCGGCGGCCCGGGGCATGACAACGTGGCAGCGCTGGCTTGAACGGTTGTTGGGCTGAGAAAGTTGTACGTCGCTTGCTGAACGGTGAATACCCCGCTGGCCAACAGGGCCGAGCCGGTGTGCTGTTTATTTCCTGAGCAAATCAGTTGGGTATGGTGTATACTTGACAAATCCAGTCAGGAAACAAGTCTGATCAGTCTGCGTTTAGCCGGATTCGTTGTTTCCGACGGTAGTCCCGTCTCAAAAGGGTTGGGCCGTACCCCACGGTTTGCATCACAAGGAGCGTCTCATGCGCCTCACCACAAAAGGTCGTTTTGCCGTCACAGCCATGATCGACTTGGCGCTTCGTCAGTCTGCCGGGCCCGTCACGTTGGCCGCCATCAGCCAGAGGCAGCAGATTTCGCTGTCGTACCTGGAGCAGTTGTTTGGCAAGCTGCGTCGGCACGAACTGGTGGAGTCCACCCGCGGGCCGGGTGGTGGCTACACCTTGGGCCGCAAGGCGGCCGAGATCACAGTGGCCGACATCATCGTGTCGGTGGATGAACCTTTGGATGCCACACAGTGTGGCGGCAAGGAAAACTGCCACGGCGAGGGTGACCGTTGCATGACGCACGACCTGTGGGCGGCGCTGAACGCGAAAATGGTCGACTTTCTCGACTCGATCACGCTGCAGAAGCTGGTCGATGACCAATTGGCAAAAGGTGTGGTGGTTGACAGTGCGCCACTCATCAAACGCGCCATTTCCAGCACGCCAGTGGTCAAACCCATCCGGGTGAATGCACCCAATTCGGTGTTTGCCCTGGGCAATACGCTGGCCAAAGCCTGAGCGATCGGCTCCAGCCAGTTTTTGCTTCGTTGCCGGTGCCGCTCGCGTGCCGGCAGCGTTTTGCCAGTGTGCTTCGACATTTGCTTGATCATTACAACCATGACCACCCCACACTTTCCCATCTACATGGACTACAGCGCCACCAATCCCTGCGACCCCAGGGTGGTGGATGCCATGATTCCCTGGCTGCGCGAGCATTTCGGCAACCCGGCCAGCCGCAGCCACGCCTGGGGCTGGGAGGCTGAGAAGGCCGTGGAAACGGCGCGTGCCCAGGTGGCATCGCTCATCAACGCCGACCCGCGCGAAATCGTCTGGACCAGTGGTGCCACCGAGTCCAACAACCTGGCGCTGAAGGGGGCCGCCCACTTTTACAAAGGCAAGGGAAAGCACCTCATCACCGTCAAGACCGAGCACAAAGCCGTGCTGGACACCATGCGCGAGTTGGAGCGGCAGGGTTTCGAGGTCACCTACCTCGACGTCCAGGCAGATGGCCTGGTGAACCTCGATGCGTTCAAAGCCGCCATCCGGCCAGCCACCATTCTGGCGAGTGTCATGTTTGTCAACAACGAGATCGGTGTCATCCAGGACGTCGCCGCCATTGGCGCCATCTGCCGTGAAAAAGGCGTGATCTTCCACGTGGATGCGGCGCAGGCCACAGGGCGTGTCGACATCGACATGGCCAAGTTGCCCATCGACTTGATGAGCCTGACTTCGCACAAAACCTATGGCCCCAAGGGCATCGGTGCCTTGTTTGTGCGACGCAAACCACGCATTCGTCTGGAAGCACAGATGCACGGGGGCGGACATGAACGCGGCATGCGTTCCGGCACATTGCCCACCCACCAGTGTGTCGGCATGGGCGAGGCCTACGCAATAGCGAAGGAAGAAATGCACGCCGAGAACGCACGCATCCGCGCGCTTCACAACAGGCTGCTGGCGGGGTTGAAGGATGTTGAAGAAGTCTTCGTTAACGGCCATCCCACCCAGCGTGTGCCCCACAACCTGAACATGAGCTTCAACTATGTGGAAGGCGAGTCGCTCATCATGGGCATCAAGGGGCTGGCGGTGTCCAGCGGCTCGGCGTGCACATCGGCCAGTCTGGAGCCGAGCTATGTGCTTCGGGCACTGGGCCGCAGCGACGAGCTGGCACACAGCAGCCTGCGCATGACCATCGGCCGCTGGACGACCGAAGAAGAGATTGACTACGCCATTGACACCATCAAGGCGAACGTTGCCAAGCTGCGCGAACTCTCCCCGCTATGGGAAATGTTCAAGGATGGGGTGGATCTTTCCACCATCCAGTGGGCGGCGCATTGAGTGGTGGCCGTCTGTGCACGCGGCACGGAGCTTTTGCTTGTGTCTGATTGAGATTTTTGAGTATTTTTGGCTGCCAGCGCTTTAATTGTAAGCATTGATAGCTACTGATTTTTTGGAGTGAATCATGGCCTATTCTGAAAAAGTGGTTGACCATTACGAAAACCCCCGCAACGTCGGTAGCTTTGAAAAAGGTGACGAGACCGTGGGCACGGGCATGGTGGGTGCGCCAGCCTGTGGTGATGTGATGAAGCTGCAGATCAAGGTCAACCCCACCACGGGTGTGATCGAGGACGCCCGGTTCAAAACCTACGGCTGTGGGTCGGCCATTGCGTCCAGTTCGCTGGTGACCGAGTGGGTCAAGGGCAAAACCCTCGACGAAGCGGCTGCGCTCAAGAACAGCCAGATTGCCGAAGAACTGGCGCTGCCGCCGGTCAAGATTCACTGTTCCATCCTGGCAGAAGATGCCATCAAGGCTGCGGTGGATGATTACCGCAAGAAGCAGGCGCAC
Organism: Comamonadaceae bacterium UBA2334; assembly: GCA_002344885.1. Lineage (GTDB taxonomy): Bacteria > Pseudomonadota > Gammaproteobacteria > Burkholderiales > Burkholderiaceae_C > UBA2334. The sequence continues at coordinate 4,198 of DDUQ01000139.1, read as the reverse complement.
TGACCATGGCTGTCACCCTCACTGATGCTGCCGCCCGGCACGTGACCCGCTACCTCAGCCGACGCGGCAAAGGGGTCGGGGTGCGCCTGGGTGTGAAAACAACGGGATGTTCCGGCCTGGCGTACAAGCTGGAATATGCCGATGAGCAAAGCCCGGAAGATGTGGTGTTCCAGAGCAACGGCGTGACCGTGCTGGTTGACCCGAAAAGCATGGCGTACATCGACGGCACACAGCTCGACTTTGTGCGTGAAGGACTGAACGAAGGCTTCAAGTTCAGCAACCCCAACGAGCGTGATCGTTGTGGTTGTGGTGAGTCTTTCCGCGTCTGATCCGTCATACGGCACCTTGTGGTGTCACGCCGCCCGCCATGTCCATCGACCTGAACGCCTCTGACTTCGCACTGTTCGAGTTGCCCGAGCAATTCCGGTTGGACATGGCACAACTGGACCGGCAGTGGAAAGCTTTGCTGCGCGAAGCACATCCCGACAAATTTGCCGGCGACGGTGCCGCCGCCCAGCGGGTGGCCATGCAGTGGGCTGTTCGCATCAACGAGGCCTACCAGCGCCTCAAGAATCCGCAGAGCAGGGCGGCTTACCTGTGCGAGCGCAGGGGCGCGCCAGTGAAAGCCCACACCAACACCGCCATGCCATCGGCGTTCCTGATGCAGCAGATGGCCTGGCGCGAGTCGCTGGAAGAGGCCACAACGCCTGACGATCTGGAAACCTTGCTGGAAGAAGCTGCCTCGGCCAGAAAAAAGCTGCTCGACGAGATTGCCATGCACCTTGACGGATCCGCCAGCGGCGACAATGCGCGGTTTGATCGGCAGTCTGACAGTTCGGTGCACGGCGATGTCTTGCGTGCGGCAGAGGGCGTGCGTGCGCTCATGTTCGTCGAGCGCTTCAGTTCGGAAGTGGGCGATGCACTGGCCCGCATGGACAACTGAATGCCCCTACCGCCCGCAATTGCCGTGGCCGCGTGCCATGAAGATGCCCATCCTCGCTTTCCATTGACCTATGGCTTTGTTGCAGATTTCGGAACCCGGGCAATCGCCTGACCCCCACCAGCGGCGCATTGCCGTGGGCATTGACCTGGGCACCACCCACTCCCTGGTTGCTGCCGTGCGCAATGGCGTGGCGGAATGCTTGCCCGATGAACAGGGGCGGCACATCCTGCCCAGCGTGGTGCGCTACCTGCCGCCGGGTTCGGCGGGTGCCGGCCGCCAGATTGGTTTCGATGCGCTGGCTGCCCAGGTGTCTGACCCTGCAAACACGTTTTCGTCCATCAAGCGCCTGATGGGCCGCAAGCGCGCCGATGTGGTCCAGGTTGACCAGCTGCCTTACACCGTGCTCGACCGTCCGGGCATGGCGACCGTGGTGTCGGTGGCGGGGGAAAAAACCCCGGTTGAGGTCAGCGCCGAGATTCTGGCCACGTTGCGGTTCAGGGCTGAAGACACGTTTGACGACGACCTGTTCGGCGCGGTCATCACGGTGCCAGCCTATTTCGATGACGCACAGCGCCAGGCCACCAAAGATGCTGCCAAGCTGGCCGGCATCCATGTGTTGCGCCTGATCAACGAGCCCACCGCCGCAGCGATTGCCTATGGGCTTGACCATGCGTCGGAAGGCGTGTTTGCGGTATACGACCTGGGCGGCGGGACATTCGACATCTCCATCCTGCGGTTGACCCGTGGTGTGTTCGAGGTCGTGTCCACCGGAGGCGATTCGGCACTGGGTGGCGACGACTACGACCGCGCCCTGTTGACCTGGGTGTTGACCCAGACCGGTCAGACCGAGTTGATGAACACCGCCACACCAGCCGACCGCGCGGTGTTGCTGCACACGGCGCGGCAGGTGAAAGAAGCCTTGTCAGCCTGCCAGGATGAAAAACAAACCGTAGCATTCGATGCAATGCTGTCAAGCGGTGAAGTGCATTTTGATGTCAATCCATCGAATTTCGCGGATGCCACCGCGCCCCTGACGGCCCGCACCATGGTGGCGGTGCGAAAAGCCCTGCGCGATGCCGGGTTGACCAAGGCGGACGTGCAGGGCGTGGTGCTGGTGGGTGGGTCCACCCGCATGCCGGTGGTGCAGCGGGCGGTCGCTGACTACTTTGCTCAGGCTCCACTGACCAACCTCAACCCTGACGAAGTGGTGGCACTGGGGGCGGCCATACAAGCCAACCAGTTGGCTGGCAACAACCCGGACGGTGACCTGTTGCTGCTCGATGTCATCCCGTTGTCCCTGGGCATCGAAACCATGGGCGGGCTGGTGGAGCGCATCGTGCCGCGCAACAGCACCATCCCCACCGCTCTGGCGCAGGACTTCACCACCTACAAAGACGGCCAGACGGCGCTCGCGCTGCATGTGGTGCAGGGTGAGCGCGATCTGGTGGCCGACTGCCGCAGCTTGGCCCGGTTCGAACTGCGTGGCATTCCGCCCATGGCAGCGGGCGCAGCCCGCATCCGTGTGACCTTCACCATCGACGCCGATGGCCTCCTCAGTGTGTCGGCCAAAGAGCAGGGCACCGGCATCGAAGCACGCATCGACGTGAAGCCCTCTTATGGGCTGAGCGACGAGCAGATAGCCCGCATGTTGCAAGACAGCTTCACCACCGCACAGGCAGACATGCAAGCCCGTGCAGTCGTGGAAGCGCGGGTGGATGCCGACCGCATGATCGAGGCGACGCTGAGCGCCCTGCGGGCCGATGCCGATCTGCTGTCCGCCGAGGAGCAGGCCGACATTGCCCGGTTGATGGACACGGCCAGGCAGGTTGCTTCCACCAGCCAGGTGGCCGCCGACATCGAGGCCGCCACGCAGGCTCTGGCAAAAGGCACCGAGCCGTTTGCCGCGCTGCGCATGAACCGGGGTATCAGCCGCGCGCTGGCAGGTACCCGCATCGATGCCATCTGAACCTTGAACGACTGACAACGGTTCACCCTACCCATGCCCACGATTCGCATCCTCCCCCACCCCGAGTACTGTCCTCAGGGCACTACGGTTCAGGCACCCGCAGGCACCACCATCTGCGAGGCCTTGCTGGAAAACGGCATCCACATCGAGCACGCCTGTGACATGAGCTGCGCCTGCACCACCTGCCACGTCATCGTGCGCGAAGGGTTTGCTTCGCTGGGCGAGCTAGATGAAACGGAAGAAGACTTGCTGGACCGTGCCTGGGGCCTGGAGCCGCAGTCGCGCCTGAGTTGCCAGGCCGTGCTGGCCCAGACAGACCTGACCGTGGACATACCGCGCTACACCATCAACCACGCCAAAGAGAACCACTGACCATGAGCCGCCAGATTGTTCTCGACACCGAAACCACGGGTTTGTCGCCCGAGAACGGCGACCGCATCATCGAAGTGGGCTGTGTCGAGCTGCTTAACCGCAAGCTGACAGGCCGCAACCTGCACCTCTACATCAACCCCGAACGCGACAGCGACGAGGGCGCGTTGAAGGTGCATGGCATCAGCAACGAATTTCTGCGTGACAAGCCCAAGTTCGCCGCCATCGTGGACGAACTGCTCGATTACCTGAGCGGGGCAGAACTCATCATCCACAACGCCCCGTTCGACATCGGTTTCCTGAACAAGGAACTGGAACGTTTGAAGCGCGGCCGCATGAGCGACCACGTGTCGGGCGTGATCGACAGCCTGGCTCTGGCCAAGGAAATGTTTCCTGGCAAGCGCAACAGCCTGGATGCCCTCTGCGGTCGTCTGGAAGTGGACAACTCGGGCCGCACGCTCCACGGCGCGTTGCTGGACGCCGAGTTGCTGGCCGATGTCTACATCAACATGACCCGTGGCCAGGATGCGCTGGGCATCGACATGGCGTCACAGAGCGAATCCGATCACCGCCTCAGCTCTGCACCTGCACTCGACTTGAGCACGTTTGCCCTGCAGCCCGTCGTGGTGTCCGAGTCAGAACTGGCTGCACATGAGGCACTGTTGGCCGATCTGGACAAGGCCAGCAAAGGCAAGACTGTCTGGCGCAAGCACGAACCGCTCGCTGCGGCTGTGGCGTGACGCCCTGAATCGGGCGGCACCGCCGGGTACATGGGTTGGTTTTCGGCGTTCAGTTTCCTGTCTGCCTTGATCAAGGCAAAAAAACTGTTATATAATTTGAGATTCGGGCGGTTAGCTCAGTGGTAGAGCACTGCCTTCACACGGCAGGGGTCGCAGGTTCGAACCCTGCACCGCCCACCA
>DDUQ01000069.1:40889-41435 GCA_002344885.1 Comamonadaceae bacterium UBA2334 | reverse complement strand
GGCGCTGGCAAAGAACTTCTCATTGAAGGTCTTCACCTCGGCCCAGTCGTAGATGCCAAAGTCGTCGAGCACGTCTTTCAGGTCATGCAAGACGTTCACGTCCGTTGGCTCACTCAGGCTGGTGGACGTGTAGAACGGGTCAAACGCCGCCTTGATGTCATCCACGGAGTTGTAGAAATCGAGCACAAAGGTGTCGGTCTTGCCCAGCTTCCAGTTACAGCGGTTGAGCCGAGACAGCGCCTGCACGGCCAGAACACCTTGCAGCTTCTTGTCCACATACATCGTGTGCAGCATGGGTTCGTCAAAGCCGGTCAGGTACTTGTTGGCAACCACCAGAATCTTGGCATCGTCCTTCTCGAACTCATCGGGCAAGTCCCGCGCAGAAAAGCCGTTCAAGGACTCTTCGGTGTGCTTGATGCCATCAACCGTCTTTTCGCCGGAGAATGCCACCAGCGCCTTGAACGGAGCATTAGCTTCCTTCAACGCGGTGCGGATGGCAAAGAAGTAGCGGATGGCGCATTCGATGTTGCGTGTCACCACCATGGC
>DDUQ01000069.1:32808-40663 GCA_002344885.1 Comamonadaceae bacterium UBA2334 | reverse complement strand
GCCTTTCAGCTTCTTGGCCTGCCAGACGCTGGCCGTGAAGTGATCGACCATGATCTTGGCTTTCACCTCAATGGTCTTGGGGCTGGCTTCCACAAAGGCTTTCAGCTTCTTCTGCGCCTTGGCGGTATCGAACAGCGGGTTGTCCTCCACCGACTTCTGCACTTCGTAGTAGCTTTTGTAAGTGGTGTACTTCTCCAGCACGTCGAGGATGAATTTTTCCTCGATTGCCTGCTTCATGGAATACAGGTGGAAGGGGTAGAACTTGCCGTCAGCAGCTTGGCGGCCAAACTTTTCCAGCGTGGCAGGCTTTGGCGTGGCAGTGAACGCAAAGTAGCTGGCGTTCTTGCTCATCTTGCGCTCGTTCATCGCCGCCAGAATCTGGTCTTGCACATCCACCGGCTCGGCACCGTCTTGGCCAGCCAAAGTTTCATTGACCTTGTCAGCAGCCACACCAGACTGGGAAGAGTGTGCCTCGTCGATGATGACGGCGAATTTGCGGTCAGACAGTTGCCCGATGCCATCCACGATGAACGGGAACTTCTGCACCGTGGTGATGATGATCCTCTTGCCAAGCTCAAGGTTGTATTTCAGCTCCTGCGCACTCTCGCAGTGCGCAACGATGTTCTTGGTTTCGGAGAACAGCTTGATGTTGTCCTTGAGCTGGGTGTCGAGCACGCGCCGGTCTGTCACCACCACCACGGAATCAAACAGATTCGCGGTGCCCGTGGTGTCATACTGCTCCACCAGTTGATATGCCAGCCATGTGATGGAGTTGGACTTACCCGAGCCTGCCGAATGCTGAATCAAGTAGGTCTGGCCCACCCCTTTCTGCTGGGCATCCGCCAGAATGCCGCGCACCACGTCGAGCTGGTGATAGCGGGGGAAGAACAGTGCCTTCCGCTCCTTTCCGGTCTTTTTGTCCTTCTCAATCGTGAACTTGGCGAACTGCTCAATGATGTTGGTCAGGCTGCGGCGCGGGAGAATGTCTTGCCACAGGTACGCCGTCTTGTGCCCGTTCGGATTGACCGGGTTGCCCTTCCCGTATTTGAAGCCTTTGTTGAACGGCAGAAAGTTGCTGTCATTGCCCGCCAGTTGGGCGCACATGAAAGCTTCGTCTGGGTCTACCGCGAAATGCACCAGGCAGCGGCCAAACTCAAACAGCGGCTCCTTGGGGTCGCGGTCGGTACTGTACTGACGAATGGCGTTCTGGGCTTTCTGGTTTGTCCACGGGTTTTTGAGTTCCAGCGTCGCCACCGCCAAGCCGTTGACGAACAGTGCCATGTCCACCGACTTGAAGGTGTCCGTCTGGCTGTAATGCACTTGCCGGGTCACGCTGAAGCGGTTGGCCTCGAAGTTGGCTACCACCTCGGGGTTTAGGTCGTTGTATGGCAGGCGGTAGAGCAGATCGAAGTGGGCGTCGTCAATGTCCAGTCCCTTCTTCAGCACGGCCAGTACGCTGTCCTTTTTGATCTTCTTGTTCAGCCGCTCCAGCACCATACGCTGCCAGTTGGGCCGGTCTTTCAGTTTCGCCAATTCCTTGGGCTGGGTCGCTTCGAGAAATTCCCAAAAGAGCTTGCCGTCAACCGCGAACTCCCGGTCAAAGTCAGCCGGATCGCCAACGCGATAGCCGTCCTTCGCAAGTGCTGCTTCGATGTGCGATTCAAGCGCGGCTTCGTTGGTTTGGCTGACCATGTTGTTCCCTTATGCTCTTATTTTTCCAGTAACTACATCAGTTATCAGAGACTGCTTCATTGCATAAAGCTTATCAACGGTTTCACGTTGAGCCCGTTCTGCAGCATTCACCATTTCAAGAGCGTTCCGCAGGTGTTTGCAAATTTCGTCTTGCTCGTGCATTGGCGGAATGGTGATCTTGAATTTTGAGATAGCACCAGAACTCAGATTCATCTGGCTACTCTCGTTACCTGAATCTCGCAGAAAGCTGTATGCGCCGTAAAAGTAGAAAAAGGCAAACTCCGTAGAAATGTTGTGCCAGAATTTCATCGCGACACAGGCCTGGTTGAATGCGGCTGGAACATCCAGAATTGCTACACGCCCTCGCGTCACCCCTTGACCGTACATCGCCATAAGCAGAGTACCAGCGGGTGCAATTTTGGCCGCAGAGTTTCTTAGCCCCGCGTCAGTGATGTGTTCCTCTGCTGAAGAAATCCGGTTGAAGTTAACCTCACCTGTTTTTATCCAAGGAATCTCACCGCCCCAATATCTGGGGACGCTACGATCTGGAGTCCCCCCTGCAAAAATCACGGCTTGGTGACTCAAACTGCTGATCCGCCAATGCGCAGGAAAGTCACCGATCCAATCGACGCCACTTTCCCGCATCTGAGCTAATGGATTCAACCCGCGAGTTACAGCTTGCTTTATCAGTGCGCTTTTTTGTTCATGCAGTAGCTCAATCAAGCGTTCCTTCTTGGCTATGGCGGCGTCGATCTCTGCGTTTTTCTGATCGAGAAAAGTGACGATGCGATCTTGCTCAATCCGGGGAGGAGTTGGGATAGGTAGCCGCTTGAAATCCCAGAAGTCGATGTTTTGGCGTAAGCCCGATCCCATGCCGTAGAAAACTTTCAGAGCATCGTAGCTTTCAAGTAATCTAAAAACGTATTCGGGGTTAATCTCAGGCTTGCAGCGCAGCCCAAGATATGCCGAAGTGATTATCCCTTTGTCTCGTGCCAGGCCCACGCGCAAACTTGTCTTGTCGTTTTGCAGATCCGTGGTGCGAATGACGATGTCGCCGGGTTTGATGAGCTGGTAGGTATCGAACGACTCAGGAACCAGGCCAGTCATCTTTTCATCCGGTTTGACGACAATGCGTCCATAGCTCAGTGAAAGAACTGTCTTCTCGGTAAGGTTCTTGTTTCGGTCTTTGTTTTCGTCAAAGCAGGTGAAGCCGGGGCGCACATCCCAATGGGCTGGCACATCGCCAATCCACTTTACCCCGCTGGGCTTGTAACTCTCATGCCGTTGCATCAGCGGCCTCCTGCAAGCGGCTCAATGACCACAACTTTTTGGCGATGCCTTGGTAAACGGCATACCGTTCGTCAAAACTGCCTTTCTTGAATTCGTCGAATGACTTGAAAGGAAGGCCAGTGCGTGCCATCAGTTGCAGAAAACCGGGATTGTGCTGATAGCAGGCGCTGTGCAGCGAACGAGCCAGCAGGTTTTCCTTCTGGTAGTGCGCCACCTTGTCGGCATAGGACTTGTCATTCAGGCTGGCATTGATTTTCTTGGGCAGCAGGACAAGGCCGCCAATGCGGTTGCGGTAGCTGGCAAATTCTTGCGCATGGGCGAATTCATCGGCATGGCGCTCGAAGTGGTTGGCCCACAGGTGTTCGATTTCGTAGGCGTTATTGCCTGAGCGGACGATGTATTCAAGGTAGCGCCCCGGTTGGCCGCTTTGTTCTTCAACCCAGTGGGTGAAGCGGGCCAACTGACGGTGCAGACTCTTGGCGTTCCAGTTAATCAGCGAGGGCTGATCTTCAAGCGGGAACTCCTTCTCGTCGCTGGTCAGACGTGCAATCAGCTTCTCGCGCAATGCCTCCAGCGGCAGGTTGCGCAGTTCCTTGGTCAGCAGAAAGGTGGCGTACTGCAAGGTGGAGTAGTCGATGGACTTGAAATTCCACAGGCGGCGATTCAGCCAGCAGTCCAGATAGTCAGCGGTCAGGCGCAGCTTGGCCTTGACCGTGGCTTCATCATCAGTGGGGAGCAGCGGTGCCAGTAGCACCTGAAACTGCTGGGTGAAGCCATGGTCAGCATTGAAGCGGACGGACTCCAGCCCCGGCTTCAAGCCCTCGCAGGCCTCCAGCAGTTCAAGATACACACGGGCAAAGAAGCGCAGGTCTTGCCGAACCCAGCGGTTGAAGTCTTCGCTGGCGTTCAACCCCACCAACTCGTGATTGGTACGCACCCAGCGGTGGTATTCCGTGCCGATCAGGTCAAAGTCTTCTGGCTTGGCACCTTTTTTCCGCTCGCGGATGTCCCCTGCGTATTTGGCACGCAGCCATGCCTTGAAGAAATCAGCCTCGGTTTCCTTCGTGTCGCGGTCGTTGTCCCGCTTTGCAAACGTCAGCAGCCATTGCTTGATTTCCTTGTTGGCCTCGGCCCGCTTGGTGGCATCTGTGATGCTGGCCAGCAGGTAGCCCTTGAGCATGTCAGTGTTGCTCAAGGAAAGGCCACGGTCATTCATGGTCTCGAAGATGGTGTACGCATCGGCATCGGCGTATGCCGTGATTTCCACCAAGTGCACCTTTTCCAGCAACCAATCGACAAAATAAGGCAACGCCTTGGTGCCGGATATATCTTGCGGGAAAGCATCGCCAATATCGTTGAACCGCCCAATCAGGTTGTAGACCGATTCGGACTGGTCGGCAGTGTCATAGCTCTTGCCATCAAACAAGGCCTCCATGCAGTCATTGCGTTCCGGCACATTCAGGTTGAAGGACTTGGTGCCAAACTTCTTGGAAAAGATCAGTTCTTCAACGGGTTCTGCATCGTCTCGGTCTTTTTGCTGGCTGTGCAGGTAGAGCAAGAGCAAAGTCAGGCTGGTCATGCGCTGCTGGCCGTCAACAATCAGGCGTTCGTTGATCTGCTGCTCGTTCTTGCGCTGGCTGATGACAATGGAGCCAAGGAAGTAATGGCCGTAATTGGCAACGTCGGCGCGTTGGTGGGCTTCTTGATAGTCCTCCAGAAACGCGCCGGTCAGGTCAGACACAAGCTCAGCCATCTGCTTGGTCTGCCACTTGTATTCGCGCTGGTAGTAGTCGATACCGTACTTGGCACCGGACAGCAGTTCGCGGACCGTGCGGGTTTTGCCTTGGATTTCCTGCATCACTTGGCTCCTGATACGAAGCTGACCAGTTGTTTCAACAGGCCATCGGTTTCTGCTTCCAGTGCCAAGATTTCCGCCGTCACTTCTTCGAGGCTGCGCAATGGTTTGTGCTGATAGAAGTACTTGTTGAAGCTGATCTCGTAGCCAATCACCGTCTTGTCGAGTGCAATCCAAGCTTCGTCAACGTGCGGGCGCACCTCTCGGATGAAGTATTCATGGATGACGCTGGAGGCCGTGGGCGACTTGCTCTTGGCTAAGGGCACGTTCTCGGTGTCGCGCAATTCGCTGTCGGGTTCGTACTCGACGAATTCGCCTGCCTTGGCGCTGGGCCAATAGCCATAGTCACCCAGCTGCTCGGCGGTGGTCTGCAATTCCGAGAGCAGGTCTTTAAGTTTGGAACCGCTCAGCTTGTGCTGCTTCTTGATAACTTTGGTGGCCCGAGGGTCGCGCCAGCTCACTGCGTTCAAAACCTGCTTGCGCTCTGGCGTGGAAAGCTTCAACTTCAAGGCGGCGCAAGCTTCGTCAACCATGGCTTCAAACAAGTTGAAATCGAGGTGTTCGTCTGCACCCACCTTGGCGGCGATCTGCTGTGCGGCCAGCATGATGTCGCGCTGGGCCTGCCATATGGTCTGTGCCACTAGCTCTTTGCGGTTCTTTGGCGACAGGGTAATTTCTTCGCGCTCAAGATGGTTCTCAATGGCTTCGGCATGGGACTTGAGGTCGGTATATACCTCGTCGCCGTATTTGCCATAGACCCATTCCATGATCTCTTGCATACCCGGCGTGAAGCGCAGGGTAGCAATGCGTTCAGGGCTGAACTGAGCAGCCAGACGCAAGGGGCGCTCTACGGTGACCTTGTAGTAGCCAAAGTCCCGGTTGTCGAATACTTTCGATACTCCCTCGTTGGCGAGGCTCAGGTAGAGCTGGGTGATCTGTTGAATGTGCTCGGCCGTGAATTCGCAGTTCTTTTCGCCAAGGTTTTTGCGCAGCTTCTGGTACAGGTTGGATGCGTCAATCAACTGCACCTTGCCTTGCCGCTTCTCCGTCTTGTGGTTGGACAGCAGCCACACGTAGGTGGTGATGCCGGTGTTGTAAAACAGGTTGTTCGGCAACTGAATGATGGCTTCGAGGTAGTCGCTCTCGATGATGTGGCGGCGGATGTTGCTTTCGCCGCTGCCTGCATCGCCAGTGAACAACGCCGAACCGTTGTGGACGGATGCAATGCGCGAACCCGAAAAACGCGTGGCGTTCTTGTCGCTCAGGTCTGAGCGCCGCTTCATTTTGTCCACCATCTCCATCAGAAACAGCAACTGGCCGTCTGATGAGCGCGGAATGGCGGGATAGAAGTCGAACGATTCGCCTGTGTAGTCCGAAAGCTTGACTTAAAAGCGGTGATCAAGAACCTCTTTGCCTTCAATGATGCCCTTCTGGTCACCCTTCCAAGACTTGCCATAAGGCGGGTTGCTCAACATGAAGTCGAAGCGCGTGCCGGAAAAGTCGTTGGTTGCCAGCGTAGAGCCAAATTTGATGTTTTCGGGGTCATTGCCCTTAATCATCATGTCGGACTTGCAAATGGCGTAAGTCTCGGGGTTGATCTCTTTGCCGTACAAGAACACGCCCACTTTGGCTTTGATCTCGCCATCGGCATCTGTCACAAAGTCTTGTGACTCAGTCAGCATGCCGCCGCTACCGCACGCCGGGTCGTAGATCGTCAGCGGGTTGGGCAGCTGATCCTTCACCGGAATGAACACCAGATTCGTCATGAGGTTGATAACCTCACGCGGTGTGAAGTGCTCGCCAGCCTCTTCGTTGTTCTCCTCGTTGAACTTGCGGATCAGTTCTTCAAACACGTAGCCCATGCCAAGGTTTGACAGGCCTGGCTGTGTGCGGCCATCTGGCCCCTTGCGCTCGTCTGGGCTGAGGTTGATTTCCTCAGATACGAACTTCTCGATCACGTCATGCAGTACGTCCGACTGCGCCATCTTGCGAATCTGGTTACGCAGGTCAAACTTATCGACGATTTCCTTCACGTTGTCGGAAAAGCCGTCGAGGTAGTTTTTTAGGTTCGCTTCCAGTTGCGACGGATTGCCCAGCAGGGACTTGAGCGTGAACTTGGAGATGTTGTAGAAAACGTAACCGGAGGCTTCGCGCAACCCGTGCGGGTCAAGGTCGGCCATTTCTGCGTCTTCACGCTGAAAGCGAACCTCTTCAAGCACCGCGTCTTTGGAAGGCTCAAGTAGGCAATCCAAGCGGCGCAGGACAAACATGGGCAGGATGACATCGCGGTACTTGCCGCGAACGAAGACATCGCGAAGGCAGTCGTCAGCGATTGACCAGATGAACGAGACGATCTTGTTATGTGTTGAGTGATCCATGAATCCCTTGGGTACTGAAAGTGCTGATATTGCTATCCAGGGCTATGTTGCCCACAGCGATTGAAAATCAAACGACAACTGCCGCTGGTGCCGGATCGAAAGTAGGTACACCGTGTCCTTGATCCGGGCATACAGCACCAGATAGTGCGTCATCACGTACTCACGCAATTCACCATCCACGGCAATCGAACCAAGCTGCGCCGTCAAACGCGCTATGCCGTTGGCGACTTCCACGGAGCGGGCGGGGCGCTGGAGAAACGAGCGCCCAAGCCCCGGAAACCGCTCCAAATTTGGGATCACGGTGTCGGTCAACTCGTCCAGCAGCGAGTCAAAGGCATGCGGTGCTTCGGCTTCCACAAGAAACGATTCCATTTCCAGCAGGTTGCGCTCGAAATTGGCAGTGAGCTTGACGGTTGCAAGCGTGGTCACGTGTCAGCCTACCGTTCAATCCACAGCATTCGCTGAACGCCCGCGCTTGATCGCAGCCAAAGTGCTTCGCGCATCTTTCACATGGCCTGCTGCCACATCAGCCAGACCACGACCAGCTTCGTCAATCAGCAACAGGTGAATGCGCTCACGCTCAAGCTGGTGGTAGTAGTCCAGCCGCTGGGAGTCAATGATGGCCACATAGCTCTCACCA
>DDUQ01000069.1:0-32653 GCA_002344885.1 Comamonadaceae bacterium UBA2334 | reverse complement strand
GCTGGTGGTAGTAGTCCAGCCGCTGGGAGTCAATGATGGCCACATAGCTCTCACCATTCTTGGTGATGATCTTTTCGGCACCGGCTTTCACTTGATCCGCCAACTCAGACAGCGTGGCCCGAGCTTGGGACAGAGAAATCACGTCACTTGCAGTAATCGCCATGGTGGCTCCTGTTGCATTGATGTACACAATATTGCACATCATATCGGTCGTTCAAACGTTTCGACGTGGTTTGGCGAGGGCGACTCAGCAAATTTTCAGCCGTCTTAAGGCTGGTGCACTGAAAATCTATCAACTCTTTGATATATCAAGAATGAATATCAAATGCGTCAGCATGCAATTTATTGTATAATGACTGGAAATCAGCCACTTTTCACGCAAAAACGCTTGTTTTGAGTGCTTTTCTGCGGTTTTTGACTGATTTTTGCGGTGTTTTTGCTGCTCGCCAGCTTCAATACTACGCCCCGGATCGTTCTGATCTGACGGCTTTGATTCCCCCTCACGCCACTCGACGGTTGACCTGTTTCAGCCTGACTGCGCCCACTGGTTTCAGGTGCTGTGAAGGTACGCCCTGACAACGCTCAGGACAACACCCCACTGATCCTCATCTTGGCCCCGGTCAGCCTGCTGCATTCAGGTGGCGTGAACTGCTGACCTGGAGAACCCCATGCCCAAACGTTTGATCGGTGGCGGCAGCGGATTCGATGGCAGTGAACTTGGCCCAGCAACACACCCCGGAACCGCGCTGCCCACGCAGGCCTACGTGACCGTCAACCTGCGCATGTTGGGACGTTTGCTGAACCTCACCGAGGTAGAGCGGATGTGGCTGGAATCGGCCTATCACTGGACCCGGTTTCCTGACCAACAATCGGACCCGGTTAGGGCTGACCGTGATGCGGTGCAGGCGCTGTCGCAATGGTGGTCGGTGCCAATGGAATCGGTGGTTGCTGCCACCCGCCCCAACCGGCTTCGTGCGCTGCGAATGCTGGAGCCCTTTGATGATGTTGCTGGCGCTGGTGAACACCAGTTGCGAGATTGGCTTCGTTGCACCGAGCACCTGATTCGTCTGGTCGAAGTGCCCCACCGGAGCCACACCAGTTTACTCAACGGCCTGCTGAATTCAGCACCTGATTGGCTAATGAACCGGCTTGCTTGTTCATCCGATGCTGACACCGCCGTGGCTCTGGATCGGTTGCCCCCACTGGTGGCCGATGCCTACCAGCGTGATCGCTGCGGCCTGCCATTAACTGCTGATCACATTGCAGCCCTTGTGCTTTGGTTCAGTGACTGGTCAGTGACTGCCACGCGGTTCGATGTGCTGGCCGGTCATGTAACGGTAAGCACGGTACGTGATGCCCTGCAACTTGCGGTGTTTCGGTGCTGCCAACTGCAAACACCGCTGACCGAGTTCGCGCTGTTGAAAGCCCTGTTCGCTGCCTGCGACTGACGCTGTTTCGTTCGTTGGTCAGTCCGTGACAAACAGCCTCTGACCTGTTGATTTCCCTGTACGTGCTTTTTCCATCCGGCCCCTGTGCTTGGAGGTTCACGCACGCCTGTTCGTTTCTGAATTTCGTTCCGTTCTGTTTTGTTCCAACCACCAAGGAGAGAAAGCCATGCCTTCCACCACCGAGTCCGGTTCTGTTCGTGCCACGGACACCCTCAATGCTCCAGCCCAACCCGCCGTCACCGTCATCACCAACGCAGCCAAGTTTCGGTTGGGTCAAATCGTGGCCACGCCTGCAGCACTGGCACTGCTCCAGCAGTATCAACGCAGTGCCGCCAGCTTGATTGCCCGACATGTGCATGGCGATTGGGGCGATACCGATCCAGAAGACGCAGCACTGAACGACATGGCGGTTGAAGATGGATCACGCATCCTGTCGGTTTACAGACTGGTCGATGCTGAAAAGCTCCGCGCCACGCCCCGGTCCAGACGTTCAAGCTTGCCCACCGTTTGGATCATCACAGACGCAGCAGATGACAACGGTGTTCGCCACTGCACCACGCTCCTGTTGCCGGAAGATTACTGATGGCAACCGCGAAGCAAAAAGCTGCAAAGCCATCCAAGCAAGTGGTGGCCTATCGGTTCCAGCGTGTTTTTCCGGGATTCATCACTGGCCCGGTGCTAACAGTCAATGGGCAAAGGGCTAAACCCGTCAGACCGTTCATGAAACAAAGTGACCTTGATGCTGCATGTGGCATCCACCTTGTCGCCATGATCGTGGCCATCTTTGGACTGGCGAAACCGAGTGCCCTGCACGACATGGCCCGACGCAAGTACGGTGTCGCTGCGGAAATCTGGACAACTTACGGCCACACCTACTTCACTGGGGTTCATGCGCTGGAGTGGGTGCAACTATTCGATGACCTCGAACTGCCGATTGAACTGACCTCAAAGTTTGAGGTAGAAGACAACTTAGACGGCCAAGCCGCGAACTGGCTAATGGCCGGTGAACTGGTCGCGATTGCGGTGGCTTCGGTCAAGCACAGCAAGACGAAACATTGGACGCTGGGTGTCGGTGTGGAGGGTGCCGTTCTGAGCGATAAATCGCATGTGCCAGACACTTTATTACTGCTCGACCCCAGCGGTTCAGAACCCAGCTTCACGACACACAACGCCCGACTGAAACTGCCCACCACTGGTGACGGTACACGGCTGCCCAAGTGCAACTTGGTTGGCACCGATTGCAAAGGTAAAGCCAAGCCGGTGACGTGGCTCTATGAGGCCGTCGAATGGCCAGCTGAGGAAATCAAGCTCCTAGCTGCCGTACGCGTGAGGCTGCGATGACCACCGATCCTGTACGGCGGCAGGTACTACGTGCACTCGGTGGATTGGTGCTGGCCCCGGTGTCAGCCTGTCTACCGGGTGATGGACATGGCACTCACAGCCACCCAGTTCAACATGACCTTCTGGCTGCATTGGAAGAAAGTGCCTTGCTTCAGATCGACTTGACCGACATGTGCAATGTATTGAGCGCCATTGGCGATGCGCCGCCTGTGTGTTCGGTGTTCAACGGTCTTGATGTGGATGCGGTGGTCAAACAGTGTGGTGACGTGTTGGCCCAGCATCACTATCCGTTCAACGCTGTATTGGTGGTGGTCAGTGGCAATCAAGAGTCATTGAGTCTGGATGACTGCCGAGTGTTTGCCGCTGTGACCGATGCAATGGTCAACAGCGCCAGCAGAAATGCCAGTGGAAGCGATACCGCCAGAACGGCCAGAAACCGGCTTCAGAGCCGCTTAAACGCGCCGCCAATGGTCTTGCATGGTGTCGTGGTTGACGCTGGCATTTCCGATGGTCTGCGTGTCACGGTTTTGGCTGGATAACTGCTCATTCAACCAGCACAAAGCCAACACAGAACCAGTACGCATAACCAGCGCGAAACCCTCACCGAAGTGGCGACCGTCGAGAGCCCTTTGGACGATCAGAACTGGCTTCCAAACTGGCCTCGTTCTTACGGCGTTTGATAACGGGCTTGCGAATGTTCTCGTTGGCCAAGTGCGCCTCGAACCCAGCGATCAGCTCCGATGCTGGCATGCCAAGTGGTTTGGCCAACGACATGAGCAAGAGCAGCGTGGGGTTGGCCAGCCCACGCTCCAACAACGACACATAGGTTCGGTCAATTGACGCGTCGAAGGCCAGTTCCATCTGGCTCTTGTTGGCCTTGATCCGAGCGGCCTTCAGGTACGCACCAAACGCCACCGCCAGCGGGTGTCTTTCCGACGCCGCTTTGGCTTTGGTTGTGGTGGTGCCTGCCTCTGACTTCATTGACGCAAAGATGCGTCAATGAGGTGTCTATAGCGACGGAGTTAATGCTGCATTGTGGTGCAGAATTCTTCGTCGAGTTAACTCTGCAAAAACCAAGGAGAACCCAAATGGGAGAGAAAACAAAACGGGCGTTGATCGCCACTTTGACCATGACGTTTGCCTGTGCCGTTGCGCACGCTGAAGGCGAGTTTCCAACGAACGGACTGACGAAAGTGGAAGTGACCAGTGCCGTGTGCAACGGCTGGTACCGTCAAGCCAGTTGGAATTGCAAGCCCTTGACGATTCCAGCCTACGTGATTGCGCCAGAGGGCCAGAACAAGAAGGCCGTCGTGATCGTGAGCCACGGCAGCGAAGGCATGTCTCTTCAGCAGCGGTGGTACATCGACCACCTGGCCAAGCAGGGCTACTACGGTGTCGCCATCAACCACTGGTTGCCCCGTGACATTACCCGAGCACAGTACGGCTACACCTCCGCATCATTGGGCAAAGGTGCAAACGCACTGAACATGGCGCTTGATGTGATGGCGGTTGCCAAGTGGGTCCGTGACGATCCGCGCTTCAAGGGCTACAAGATCGGACACTTGGGTGAGTCCATGGGTGCCGCAGTGGGACGCGAATTGAACCGCGAAGGCTTGATCACCGATTTGGTGGCATCCGCATTGGGCCATGTCGGTCAGCCGCTGGATGCGTATGCGGCGATGTACATGGGCTGTGGTGAACGCAACAGCCGTGACCGTTTCCTGAACAAGCCCATGCTGCTGGTCAACGGCACGCTGGATGACGAAACCACGTTGGAGAAGTGCCAGAAGTGGCTGCCTTGGTTCAAGTCTCGTGGCGGCGTTGGTGAGTTGATTGCCATGCCCAATGAGTACCACCACTTCGACAGTTGGTATGCACTGCAATACTTCGGGCAGCCTCAGAACCCGCGTGAATGTGCGAACTTGGTTGACCCAGACAAGGGCACGATCACCGATGACAAGACCGGCAAGTCCTACCCGGCCAGCACAGAGGGATTCGCTGAACACCGTAAAGCTTGTATGAAATACGGTGTCACGGCAGGCAGTCGGAATCAAAAACCGGGCAATGGCTTCGATCTGTGGACAGCGTTCTTTGACAAGCACTTGCATCAGTCCGGGTCTGCTGTTTTGGCCACTTCGACTGCGAGACCCGTGGCACCATCAGACATGACCCATGAACAACGCACTGAAGAAATCCTTCGGGAGTTGGCTGGGGGCCAGAAATGAAAACTTCTGCCTTCAAAGTTGTATCGGTGGGAGTGGTTTTGATCGGTTGTGCTGCCCTGGCTGTGGCCCAAAGCAGTAACCCTTATGTTGATGGTGCAGCATCAGCGCCAGATAGCTGGTTACTGGTCAAGAAAGGCAAACCGTGGTGGTATACCACCCAGCCCAGTCCAACGAAAGTGGCGTTGCGTCAACGTGCGGCCACCCCATCAGAGCAACAGGTGATTGACCGTGCCCGGTATTTGGTTGCCAATCGACCCGCCAAAGCGTTTGCGTTGATGGATAGTGATGTGGTGGTGTACTCGGAAACCAAAGCCCCGGCGGATTTGGAGTCGGTGTACTTTGGTTACTCCATGGGTAAGACGGTCACCGCGATGGCAGTTGGTCAGGCCATCTGCGCGGGCAAGCTGAAACTGGACACCCGAGCCAGTGACTGGATGCCTGAGCTGGCTGGCAAAGCCTTGGGTGCAGCCACTGTCTATGATCTGTTGCGCATGGCATCGGGTTCAGCCGATCCCAACCCGGACAGTTCGGTCTGGACGCCTGAGCAGTTCAAGGAATGGAGCCGTGGCGACTTGAATCTGGTCAATTTGGTTTCGGAAGACCGCGTGGCCAAGGCTCAGCGCGGCGTGTTCTCGGATTACAAACCGGGCGAGTTGTTCTCATACAAAAGCACCGATCCCACGGTGCTGGGTGTCATGGTGAGCCGGGCCACCAACACCGTTTGGAATCAATGGATTCAGGAACGGGTATTGAACCCAATGGGTGCAGCGCATTCGGGCTTCTACGTGCAAGATCGTCAACAAAACGGATTGGCAGACAGCGGCCTTCGCATGCGGCTGGACGATTGGATGCGGTTTGCCGTTTGGGTCAAACGCAGCAGCAAGGAACAAGGCTGCTTTGGTGACTTTGTGCGAAAGGCCCTTTCGACTCAGATCAGAAACTCCGGCAGCCCCGCCTCGCGCAAGTTTGGCAAGGCATTTGGCGGCTATGGCTACTTCACTTGGACTGAAAACCCGGCGGTCCCCAACACGGCGTGGGCCAGTGGCTGGGGCGGCCAGCGGATTGGTTGGAACACCGATCCCGCAAACGACCGGATGGTCGTTACTTTCAGCAACATCCAAAACTGGATGGCTGATGTGGATGAAGTTGCTCGGGACTGGAATGCCTTGCGGTCAGCACAAACATTCAATCAACCGGGAGTTCAAACAAGTCAGTCTGTTCCGCCTAATCGGCCCGCTTTACCTTCAGACATGACTCACGAACAGCGTACCGAGGAAATCTTGCGTGAACTGGCTGGGGGCAAGCAATGAAGTCCGCTTGGCACCTGCTGGTCTGCATGGCAGTTGTTCATTCGACGCTGATCGCCGCGCCACTGGACACCCTTGCTGGTGGTCAAACCGGAAAGATCGAGTACCAGAGCATCACGCCGCCTGACCGCTGGCAGTTTGTACGAAAGAACCTGGACAACACGAAGACGGTCACGGTTTATGGTGATTTGCTGATGCCGTCAAGGGTAGGGGGCAAGTTGCCTGCTGTGGTCATCAGCCATGACAGCGGTGGTGTGACACCGAAGCTCTACGACGTTTGGGCCAAGTCGCTGAACGCGGCGGGTGTGGCGGTGTTCATTCCGGACAGCTTCAAGCCCCGTGGCATTGACAGCACCACCAACCACCAAGGTCAGGTTGATGTGTCAGCCAATGTGGCCGATGCATTGAATGCCCTCAAGCTGCTGGCCACTCATCCGCAAACTGATGCCAACCGCATCTTCCACATGGGTGGCTCACGGGGCGGTACCGCAGCGTTTGAGACGCAGTGGGGCATGGTTCGCAAATCCGTCATCACCGGCGACTTGAGATTTGCGGGTCATGTCGCGCTGTACCAAGGCAACTGCAACACCAGATTCCGGTTTGACAGAGGCAGTTCCAAGCCAGCCCCCATGCTGGCGCTGCTGGGTGCTGCTGACGATGGAACACCAGCCGATGCATGTGTGGCGTACTACACAGAGTTGAACCGTGGCGGGGCCAACATCCGGTGGCAGATTTACCCTGATGCCCATCACAACTTCGATGGCAGCACGCAGCGCACCTACTTTCCGCAAGGGGTCACGGCAAAGAACTGCTCTATTGAGGTATTCCTGACCGATGTGAAAGGCGGTGGTCTTGGTGAAGCACGCAACTACAAAACCGGCCAACCGATTCAGGGCTTTGGCGAATGGAACCGAGAGTTCGCAGCCTGCAACACCCGTGGTTTCACTGTTGCTGAAAACCGGGCGGCTCGTGAGCAGGCGGTGAAAGATGTGCTGGCGTTCATCCAGTCAGTCCCACCTGTGGCCCAGACGCCGGTTGCATCTCCTCAAGTCAGGCAAGCTGTGCAGTCAGACCTGACACATGAACAGCGGACCGATGAAATCCTTCGGGAACTGGCTGGCGGCAAACAGTAGATTGATGCCACCGGGGTATGTGACAGTGCCCGTCAGCAGCGATTTCTTTTCACCACAGCAGATTGGTATCGGTAAGCGCCCTCGCCTACTGCCCGAAATGCGTCCATGCGGTTACAAGTCGCCGTTACAGCACTGTGTTTTTGCACAGTTATCGTCGGCTGATGCATCGGCACCGAACATCACTCAAGTTGCTCGGTGCCGATGCCATTTCCAGCCACCAGAACGGCTTTTGGCAGCGTTTTTGCGTGTCTGAAGCACTCTGGACCACCGCCACAGAAAAACGCGCTTAAAGCCAGCGATCACAACCGCGCATGGCGCTGTGAACCTGCGGCATCACCAGCTTTGCTGTTCGACCGGATTACGGTGCTAACCGCAGGCTCAGCGCCCTTCAGCAGCCGTTCCCACTTGTGGCCGTGGTCTTTGAAGCCGATGCCTTGCTGGAACACATCGCGGATGCAAAGCGTTGCACTGCGCTGCCGCTCGACACTGGGCTCGCCACGGATGTTGATTCCGGTGACAGCAAGAATTTTTTTGTGGGCAAGCCTCTCAGTCGAGGGCGAACGCGCAAAAGTCGCCAAGTCCCCTGCCAGCCAGCCAAGCAACTTGGTTTGCATGCCCGCTGGCAAGTCTTTGATGCGGTCAACAGAGGGGCATACGCCTTCCACATCGGTGAGGCGATTGATCCACTTTTGCATCCGCTTGTGCGCATCGTCAACAGACCAAGCAGACGGGTCATTGAGGCCAAGACGAGCCAACTCACGGGCGCGCAGCACCAACTCCAACCGCACGCAGTTTTGGACTTTGCCCATCAAATAGTCACGCCCGTAGACGTTGAGAGGAAGAGCGCGACTGGACTTCAAGATTTCCAAGTCTTTGCGGTAGCAACGCAGGGTCCAGTAGGGGCTGTGCTGGTTCACATACACAGTCTCAATGCCGTAGGCGCTGGCGTTCTTGGCCTTGGCGAACATCAAGCTGCGCAACGCAGTCATCAGAGCAACTGCACGATCCGGTGTCCCACAGTCGCAGTGCATGGCAAAGTCAATTCGCTTCATCTCGAAATTGCCTGCGTTGATGGCAGCACGCTCAGCCGGTGTGGGCACCAAGCCCATTTTCGGCA
This sequence comes from Comamonadaceae bacterium UBA2334, assembly GCA_002344885.1. Lineage (GTDB taxonomy): Bacteria > Pseudomonadota > Gammaproteobacteria > Burkholderiales > Burkholderiaceae_C > UBA2334. Next base: position 24,082 of record DDUQ01000069.1, on the reverse strand, counting down.
GCACATCGTCGATCAACGCAATGCACTGGTCGAGCAGTTCTTCCCGGCCAACGATATTTTGACCCGTCAAATACTTGGACACAGACGCTTCGATGTACAGCTTGTCGCGGTTCTCGCGGCTCATCACACGAGCCTTGATCTTCTTGCTCACAGTGGACAAAACTTGAAGCTCGAAGTTGCCCTTCTGCTTTACCAAAGCATTGTTTTCCGCCAGTTTCTTCAGGGGCTTATGACGCAAATCGATGACCAATGCAACTGTGTCAATCAGAGATGACATGAATGGACGCCATTCAGCGTCTGGCTTGCTGGCCTTCGTAAACAGCGGAAAGCGCGTTGCTTGCTGGATCGGAGATTGCTGCAACACAATATCCGCCGAACTCGGCGATGCATGTTGATTCACACGCTCTACTCCACTAACAGCAGCAGTCGCTTTTTTCGCTGTAACCGAAGGAATGTAATCAAAGATGGATTTATCTTTCAAATGAGGCGGGATAGGGAGTGGTTTCTTAGAACGTTTCATTTTTTCATCCAAAGAGAGAGTATTGATGGAATGTTGTGTATTACGCGCTGCGGCCAAATCAAGAGAACACGCAGCACGCAATGAAATAGGATCTTGTGCTCGTAAGTTCAAAATTGGACGTGACAACGTGACAGATGCCACCCGGTCACTTGGCCTCCATTTCAATGATTTCGGCATCACCATCAAAGCGAATTGAAGAACGGATGCCATAGAACCGCTTCCGAAGTCCATTGCTCAGGCGCATTTGCACTTGCATGCCTTCTCCGTTTTTGACCAAGAAGCCAGCTTCGTCCAGCTTTTGCAAGGCCATTGCCAGCCCAAACTTCTCACCCAAAAGCTTCTCCAGTTCGCCCAGCAAGAACAAATAGACAAGTTCACGGCCTGTGCCTTTGGTGTAACCGGGCACGTTGTTCTGGTCGTTGCGACCGAACAGAGCGAGTGCCGGAAAGCGGTTGGCATTGCGGTCGATGAAGTCCCGAACCGTGGTGATGACCTTTTCACCGATAGGCGTTGTGCGGTGTGCTTGGCGGCCAAGGTGCTCAAGGAAGACCAGCCGCAGGGCGTTTTCAACGTCAGCATGCTTCAGCTTCAAGACCTTGAGATTGATGGCCAGCTTGCCCACCGCCGACCACACAGCCAGTCCACTGACAAGACGCATGGTCACGCGGTCTTTGACGTGTTGCCCTTCCAACAATGTGGCCTCTTCTTCACGGATGGTCTCGGGCAACCATTCACGGAGTTTTTCGGCATTTTTTGCAATGGCGGGAATCCATGCCGCCCACACAGCACCATGGTGCTCACCGCAGGCACGCTTGAGCTGGTTGGCGAAGTCATGGGCGCTCACACCCTTGGGCAGCTTGTGGAATGCACCGTGCGGCCCTTGCAACACCATTTCAAAGCACCGAGCCGAGAAGCCCTCTGGCAACGTGATCCTGGTGTTGCCCACCAACTCCATGAACGACATTTCCATGGACAGGCTTAAACCGCATGCCAGTTCTGCACCGGCTTGCAGTTTCTGGTTCGCTGTGCTGGTCAGACGTTGGCCTCCATTGGCGGCCAAAAAAAGCAAGCCCATCACACCCGACAGGTCGTCTAACTTGTGCACGTCCTGCAAGAAAACCGGCGCATCAGGATTGAGTTCCATCATGATGCGCAGGCCATTGACCGTGCCAGATGCATCATCAATCTTGTCAGCCCGCTCTCGAATGCTCCGGCCCACTTGCTGAATGGTGGTCTTTCCAACGCTGCTGGGAGCAACGATTGCCAAGATGGGGGCATTCAAGCCAAACGCGCGCACCAGTGCGGACGCCAATGCTGCAAGCACTGAAATCAACATGTAGGGATTCGCGGAGAGGTGAACTCCGATGGCAGCATCCCAATCGGCCAGAGCACCGCTGGGCTCCAACGATGCACCAGATTCAATGACGACAGCTACAACCACTGGCGGCATCTCACCAAGCGGATAGACCACCTCATTCAAAACGAGAAAGCCATAGCGTTGACCTTTGATCGTCAAGCAGTGGTAGCCCGAACGACGGGCAACATAGGCTGGCTGGCCTTCATACGCCAACAGATGTGTAGCCAATGTCCTCAGCCCTTTTGGCGAAAGATATTCTGTGAATCCGGCTTTGACCGCAAAGTGAGCCAATGCGTCACAACGGCCAAGAGCCAGTTCTTTGACCTCAAGAGTGACTGCAACGTCATTCCCATAACGGTCTGCTGCCATCACCAGCAGATGCCCGGTGTTGTGACCTTTTTCATCGACCACCGAGTGAATGGATTTCAGATTCTTGGGAAGGTCTGGATTGAGGCCGTTGAAGACAGTGGCCGGTAAGCGTTTGGGCCTCTTAACTTTCATTTTTGGCCCCTTCGATGCAGGAACCAGTTTCAAGCCACCTTGTATACATTGGCTCATTGATCAAGACACTGCGTCCGCATTTCCGGATTGCTGGTGCCAAGCCGTTTCCCTCGATCCAGGATTCACCGCTCTTTGTCGTGGCACCGGGACGCGGTTTGGCAGCAAAAATCTGGGCACGTATCGCGTTCTCTGTGAACTCCTTGTGCTTATCGGCAAGCTGACTCACACGAAACCAAATTTGTTGAGGTGCAGCCGTGGATGGCGGGTCTGATGTGCCTGATTTGGTCGAGACGCTGGAACGACCGTCAAGCACGAACTGTTTGACAGGTCGCCGCGAGTTGAAGAAATCTTTCAACGCCGCTGGACGAATCCGAGGCGAGACTTGAGATGACGTTATTGCCACAATTTTCTCCTTAGAGTTACCAGTGATGAGCACCATTGCTCAACACCGTGAATCGTAGGTTTTGACTACGATTTCTCTAAGGGAAAAGGTGTAGCTAGGAGTTTTTCCCTGCTTATTGCGGAGGCGTCACCCCACCATCAATTCATCTGTGTACGCAATTTCCTTATACCCCTCATTTCTAAGCTGAATAGCAACTGGTATCTGCTTTTTCACTTTCTCGGGATAAGGCGTTCCGTACTCCAATCGCGGCGAATCTTTACTTTCAGTGTAGCGAATATCATTCTCATTTTCTCCATCGGCAAGTCGCTGAAGAATCCTGACATATTCTTCATATATACCTGCGTTGTTAATATATTTTTTTGCTTTATAAAAATGGGGCGCATCTCCCATTTTTCTATTATTGAGATTAGACCGATAAGCGATAACGGCGTCCTTAAACTGCCTTTCAAGAATAGCCAACGGGCTACGAACATCAACGATGAGTGCAAGTTCATGAACATCTGTCAGTGGACGAAGAAACACCGACGCAAACTTAGGCATGTGTTTTTCGTTGACCAAACCACCAACTGACTCCATATCGAACTGATCCCAGATGTGCTCTTTTTCCTTGGGTAAGGGGGACAACAAGGGATCAACCCACTCCGAAATCAGAAATTCTTTTGGTGGCTTGAGTCTGGAAGATGGTCCGAGCCTCCAACCTTTCTTGCGTTCATCGCTTGTTCGAGACAGCCACTCACCGACTGTTTCGTTGTCCAGCGCAGCCGGAACCACGTCGAAGTACGACATGGGCGTACCCGGTGGACAGGCATGTAAGGGAATGCCATCCGAAACTGACAAATTGCGCACGGCATCTGGAAGATGTTCCCATTCGGCATAAGCCCTGCGGTACTCAACATTGAATCGGAGAAACTCCCAAGCCCATTGTCTTGAAGACAAATCTCTGTGTGTGGAACGCCTGATTGGTTTGCGTTGTGCCATGCTCATCACCTCCAGCCGTCAGCAGATCACTTGAAGTCTGCCAGAGAGGCCGCCTGGGTGGTCCTGAGGGCGGCTCCCGTGTCACAGCTATGTCACAGTTGCCGCCACAAATCGGCATCATCAGCATCAATCTGAAGCGTTACAATCTCGTGTGTCTAGAGTGAAGACAGCGAAACTCAGCTACCCACAGCTATTGGTGTTGAGTTCGTAATGAGAAGGTCGCGTGTTCGATTCATGTCTCCGGCACCATTGCAGGCAAAGATTCTTTGCTACGTTTATTTAAGTAGCACATCAAACAAAGTACTGTTTACAGACTGCGGTACAGAGTTTTGGGACGTTAGCTCAGTTGGTAGAGCAGCGGACTTTTAATCCGTTGGTCGCAGGTTCGAATCCTGCACGTCCTACCAAACACAAGCACCTCGCTGGAAACGGTGCGGGGCTTTTGTTTTTTCCCGTGGACTGCCCAATCAATTGGCGTTGACTGCGATTCGGCTGCATTAGAACGCCTTCCAGAAGCACAAACAGAGTCATCTCCTGAGACCGTCATACACCCCGCCCTCAGATGCGGGTTGTGCTTGGCATTTGTGGCAGCGCCTGTGTCCGCAGCATTTCTTGCACCGCGGGGACATCTGGTATAGCCCTGTCACAATCCTTCATTTGAGTACGCTCAAGCTCATGCCTTGCGGCTCGGTCGACCACCCTGGCTGGTGGGAACCCGTCAGGCTTCGGCGGCTTGATGCCGAGAAATGCGGCTCAATACCTCAGCCATCGTTTCTCGTGCCTGTTCAGTGTCGTAGTGGGTTTGCAAGTTCACCCAGCTTTGGGCATCGGTTCCAAAGAACGCACCCAAACGCAACGCAGTGTCCACCGTGATGCCGCGCAGTCCTTTCACGATTTCATTGATGCGGCGTGGTGGCACGCTGATGCCTTTTGCCAATGCATACTGACTGATCCCCATGGGCTTGAGCCAGTCTTCCAGCAGGATGGTGCCGGGGTGAGCCAGTGGTACTTCTCGTTTCATGGTATTGGCCCTTTCAGTGGTAATCCACAATTTCAACGTCATGCGCATGCCCGTCGCGCCACACAAAACACACCCGCCATTGGTCGTTGATGCGAATGCTGTGCTGTCCAAGCCTGTCACCGGCCAATGCTTCCAGCCGGTTGCCAGGCGGCACCCGCAAAAAATCCAACGCAGTGGCAGCGTGAATCTGTTGCAGCTTGCGCATGGCAACGCTTTCGAACTGGACGAACCTCGCCACACGCTTGCCTGCAAATAGGCTTTCCGTGTCTTTGCAATGGAAAGTGACAATCATGCGTGATGCTACCGTCCGTCGTTATTAACGTCAATCGTTATTGAAATCTTGAAGTAGCTATCCAGCCACCAGCGCCAGCTTGCCCGGATCAACCTTGCGCTCAAAAGTCACACCTGCTTGCTCCAGAATGAAGGCTTCAGTCCGTTCCAAAAGCGGGCGCAGGGCATCCACACTGCGGGGTCTGTAGCCTTCAGCGATGGCGCTTGGCTTGTGCCCCATCACCTGAGCAATTGCCCCGGCTGGAGCCCCTGCTGCCTCGCCCATCAACGAAAAAGACCGGCGCAGGCCATGGACGGTCAGGTGGTCGATTCCGGTACTTTGCAAGGCTTTGACATGGGCAGCACGTACATCCGCAATCCTGCCTGTTCCAGATCGAAGCCCCTCACTGGAAATGGTGTGGGGCTTTTTTCTTGCCTGTACATCACGGCCTGACGCCCCCATGCGGTAACCCCTTGACTTTCAAGTTGGACACTCCCGCTGAAGTTATCCCAGCCCAACCGGCACAAACCTGTGGATAAGCATTGGATTCTGTGGGGAGCCCAAACGGCAGGCCACGCCCAGCTTGGATGCAGGCTGGAGTGCCTGTTTTTTAAGCAACCCAACCGAACTCGCGCAGGCGACAGGCTTGCCGAGTGTGATGTCTTACCATGCCAGCCAACAACCGACAGAGGAGACACGCGCTGCATGGCCAACTTTACTTTCCAGACCCCCCGGAGGGTCGTCGTTGAAGCAGGCGGCTCGCACCGCCTGGGTGAGCTTGCCCGCCCAATGGCTGGCAAAAACGGGGCTGCCGTCAGGGCGCTGATCGTGACCGATGCCTTTTTGGCAGGCAGCGGCGTGCTGCAGAGAGCACGCCAATCGCTGGCGGAAGCCGGCTTTGAACTGACCGAGTTCACCGGTGTGCTGCCCGACCCCAGCGAGGCGGTCGTGCTGACCGCTGTGTCGCAGGCCGCACAGACAGGTGTGGATGTGGTGATCGGCATGGGTGGCGGCAGCAGCCTGGACGTGGCCAAGATCGTCGCATGCCTGGCCGTGCCCGGCAACCCGCTGAAACTGTCTGACCTGTACGGCGTCGAAAGCGTGCGCGCCCAGCGGTTGCCGCTGGTGATGGTGCCCACCACAGCGGGTACAGGGTCGGAGGTGACCAGCATTGCCATCGTCACCACCGGCGAGAGCACCAAGGCCGGCATCGTGAACCAGGCCCTGCTGGCCGATCTGGTGCTGCTGGATGCCCGGCTGACGCTGGGCCTGCCGCCCGCCGTCACTGCGGCGACGGGCGTGGATGCGATGGTGCATGCCATCGAGGCGTACACCAGTGTGCACCGCAAGAACCCGATGTCTGACACGCTGGCGCGCCAGGCCCTGCACCTGCTGTCAGCCAACCTGCTGCCTGCCTTTGACGACGGATCCGACCTGGCGGCACGCGAAGCCATGCTGCTGGGTGCCATGCTGGCAGGCCAAGCGTTTGAAAACGCCCCCGTCGCTGCCGTGCACGCCCTGGCCTACCCCTTGGGTGGCATCTACCACATAGCCCACGGCGTGAGCAACGCGCTGGTGTTGCCGCATGTCATGCGGTTCAACCGCGAGGCCTGTGCACCGCTGTACGCTGAACTGGCTGAAGTGGTGATGCCTGGGCAGGCAGGCTCCGTCGAGGCGCGCTGCACCGCGTTCATCGACCACATGGCCAGCCTGACCGAGCGCACCCGCCTGCCGCTGCGCCTGCGCGACTGCGGCATCGGGGCTGACGCCATCGATGCACTGGCCGCAGCGGCCATGGGCCAGCAGCGCCTGCTGAAGAACAACCCGCGCCCGGTCACCGAGGCCGATGCCCGGGCCATCTACCAGGCAGCCTGGTGACCCCAACCACCGACCACCCTGCACCGAGACCCCGCATGCGCAAGACCTACCCGCAACGCCCGGCATTCCCGCACATCGGCACCGTCAGCACCCGTTGGACCGACAACGACATTTACGGTCACGTCAACAACGCGGTGTACTACCACTACTTCGACAGCGTCATCAACGCCTACCTGGTCGAACGAGGTGGGCTCGACATTCACCAGGGCGACGTGGTGGGGTTCATCGTGCACTCCGAGTGCGACTACCTGGCCCCTGTGGCCTACCCCGGCAACCTGGAGGTGGGCGTGGCCACCAACAAGGTGGGCAATTCGTCTGTGACCTACCAGGTCGCGCTGTTCAAGCCGGGTGATGCCGCTCCGGCCGCCGTGGGCTCGATGGTGCATGTGTTCGTGAACACCGCCACCAACCAACCGGTGCCCATTCCGCCGCGGTTGCGCAGTGCGCTGGAGGCCATTGCACTGGCCGCCTGACTGCCAGCCGCTCAGCCCCCGGCTTTGCCCCTGGCACGCAGCCCAACAAAAGCCGGGCGTGCCTGGCAGAGCTGTATCCACTGCAGGGTCAGGGGGAAGGCAGACATCAACTGCTTCGCCGGCATGGCCCAAGCCGCCACCGAACAGGTGCACACATCAGCCACGGTGAACCGGTCGGCCGCCAGCCACGACCAGCCCCTGGCCTGACACGCCGCCAAGTGCTGCTCCAGCACGGCAAACGGCACGGCCAGCCGCTTTTCGGCGGCATCTGCCAGCTCAGGTTTGCGCTGTTCAGCCGGCATGGCCAGGCGGTGCATGAGCACCGTCAGGGCATCCTTTTCGATTTCCGTGACCGACCAGAACGACCAGCGCAGGGCCTCCGCCTCTTCCAGCGCGTTGGCCGGGCTGATGTCGTGCCCGTCCGCGCGCCCATGCACGCGGGCCAGGTACAGCGCACAGGCCATGCTTTCCCAGACGATCACCTGACCCTCGGGCCGGTCGTCTTTCAGGATGGGGACATGGCCATTCGGGTTGAGGGCCAGCATGGCCGGGGTACGCGCCCCACCGTTCAGGTAAGAGACGGCCTCGTGCGTGTAAGGCAGCCCCAGCTCCTCTGCCGCCCACAGCGGGCGGATGGTACGGGAGGCAACAATGCCGTAAATGGTCAGTGAGCAGTCGTTCATGTCAGTGGGTGCCAGAGAGGAGGTCGCACAGCTCCCCCAGTTCGGTAATGCTGTCGTGCGGTTGGTGGCTGGTGTCGGTCCACGGGTGCTCGGCGCGGTTCACCCACACGGCTTGCATGCCTGCGTCGAGTGCGCCGATCACGTCGTGGTGGGCATCGTCCCCCACGTGTAGCACCTCCTGTACCGCCACACCCGCCAGGTCGGCCCCTGCCTGAAAAATACTGGCATGCGGTTTGGCCACGCCAAACCGAGACGCACTGATGCCTCCTTTGAACCAGGCAGCCAGGCCCACCCGTTCCAGGTCGGCATTGCCATTGGAAATGGCCACCAGCGGATACCGGCGGGCTAACCAATTCAGTGCGGGCAGCACATCGTCAAACAGGGTCACCCGGTTGCGCTCTGCAAAAAACACCTCGAACGCGGGTTCGGCCAGCGACGGGTCTTCGCCGGCGCGGGTGAGTGTCAGGCGAATGGCTTCGCGGCGGACGGCGCTCAGGTCGTGGGCGATGTCGGGAAGCTGCTGCAGCACCTGCTGGCGGATGTCGTGCCGCGCATGCGCGTTGGCAAACAGGGCCGCCGTCATCGGGGCCTGGGCACACAACCAGTCGGTCAGAACCTTCTCGGCACGCTCGATGGTGGGCCAGATGGGCCACAGCGTGTCATCCAGGTCAAAGGTTATGGCGCGTATCTTGGCGGTGTCGAGCATAGGTGCGTGAGAATACCGCATGGCCTTTTCAACCGAACCCCCCTATTCCCACGGTCAGCCACCACGCACAGCCGTGCTGTACTGCAACCTGGGCACGCCCGACGAACCCACCGCACCCGCCCTGCGCCGCTACCTGGCGCAGTTTCTGGGCGACAGCCGGGTGGTGGAAATTCCCAAACCGGTCTGGATGCTCATCCTGCACGGCATCATCCTGCGCACCCGCCCGGCCAAATCGGCCGCCAAGTACGCCAGCGTGTGGACACCCGAAGGCTCGCCGCTGATGGTCTGGACACGCAAGCAGGCCGCCCTGCTCAAAGGTTTCCTGGGCGAACAGGGGCACCAGGTGGACGTGCGCGTCGCCATGACCTATGGCAACCCCGGCGTGGCACAGGTGCTTGACCAGCTCAAGGCTGAAGGCTTCACCCGCGTGCTGGTACTGCCCGCCTACCCGCAGTACAGCGGCACCACCACGGCAGCGCTGTTCGATGCCATCTACCACTGGGCGCAGCGCACACGCAACGTGCCCGAGTTGCGCTTTGTGAACCGTTACCACGACGACCCCGGCTACATCGGCGCCCTGGCCGCCACGGTGCGGCGCCACTGGCAAGCCCATGGCCAACCCGACCACCTGGTCATGTCATTCCACGGTGTGCCCGAACGCACCCTGCACCTGGGCGACCCTTACCACTGCGAATGCCACAAAACCGGTCGCCTGCTGGCCGAGCACCTGTGCCTGTCGCGCCAGCAGTACACGGTGACCTTCCAGTCACGCTTCGGCAAGGCCAAGTGGCTGGAGCCCTACACCGAACCCACGCTCATTGCACTGGGCAAAGCGGGTACCCGGCGGGTTGACGTGATGTGCCCCGGCTTCACCAGCGACTGCCTGGAAACGCTGGAGGAAATCAACATGGAAGCGCGCGAGGCCTTCCTGCACGCGGGCGGTGCCGAGTTCCACTACATCCCCTGCCTGAACGACGACCTCGGCTGGGTGCGCGCCCTCACCACCCTTGCCGAACAGCACCTGTCAGGCTGGCCCACCCGCACCGCCCCTGACGCAGCCGCGCTGGCCGCCAGCAAGCAGGCTGCGCTGGCACTGGGGGCACGCCAATGACACCTGGCAAACTCTGCTTGAAATAAAAAACCGCTCCAGCGCTTGATGGCATTTATTTGTTTGCTATATATTTAATTCAATAGCACACACATCAAATCCATCAAGCGGTGGAGGGCGTTTTGGCATCAATCCAGCGGGTCAATCCGCTTCGGCAGCCTGGATGAAGCGGGTCACCCAGTTGAAGTGGCTCTCGACATTCAACGCGGGTGCATGCCCACAGCCGGGCACCTCGATGACGGTGAGCTGCCCGCGCGCACCCGGCCCACGGGTGTGCATCTCGGCAACGGTCTGCGGCAACACCAGGTCTGACTCCGACCCCCGCAGGCACAGCACCGGGCAGGTGACGGCATCGTAGTGCGCCCACAGCACGTAGTCGTCGGGGTGGTTCACAAACTGCTGCACCATGGCCGGGTCGTAGTGCGGGGTCACACGGCCATCGGGCAAGCGCCGCACCGATGTTTCGGTCAGCTCCCGCCACTGCCGGTCGCTCAGCCAACCGTAGGGCTTGTACACCTGCCTGAAAAACGCTTCCAGCTCCAGCACCGTGTCAAAAGCAGGCGGTTGCCCGGCATAGGCCTTGATGCGCTCGATGGCCGCCTGCGCCAGCTCTGGTGCGTTGTCGTTCAGCACCAGGCTGCGCACACGGCCCTTCAGTGAAGACTCCACCAGCCCACCGGCGCAGACGGTGCCGATGGCCCCGCCCATCGACGTGCCCACCCAATGCACCTGCTGGAAGCCCAACTGGTCGAGCAGGTCCCGGGCCTGACGGGCGTAGAACGCCAGACAGTACTCATTGGCCGGGTCGGCGCTCCATTGGCTCATACCCCTGCCCACCGTGTCGGGGCAAATGACGCGCAAGCCCTGGCCCACCAGGTGGCGGGCCAGTTCATCCATGTCACGCCCGGTGCGGGCCAGGCCATGCCAGGCCACCACCACCGGCGCATCAGGCGCCCCCCAATCCATGAAATGGAGCTCGCGCCCGGCGCAGCGGAGGTAACGTGATTCGACTTGCATGGCAAAAGCCCAGGTCAGGTGGAAGGGTTCAGGTGCTTACTCGGGAATGGCAATGCTGCCAGCCGAGACAGCGATGGCATCCGCTGAAGTCGGAGAGGCTGCCCATGCAGGTACGTTGGCCGTTGTGATGGCGGGTGCCGCACCCGCCGTACCACCACGCGGCACCGTGCGCACCACCTGGCTGGGCGGCAATGCGGTGCCACTGCGCAGGTGGGCCAGCATGGCATCGAGCGAGCGGTTCAGGTACACATGCAGCGGGATGTAACGGCTGTCATAGCCACCCAGAACGGCAGGCAAGCCAATGAAGCCGTCGAAGTGCTGGGCGTTCGTCACTTCAATGTAGCTCAGCTTGCTGGCCGAGCCCTCCACCTGGCGGTTCAACGCCGTGTAGGGGCGCGAGGTGTGGTTGGGTGGCAGCAAGGCATCGGCCCGACCGTGGACGATGATCGAGGGTTTGCCACGCAGGTTGCCTGTCAGCCTCACTTCGTTCACGCCCGCCTGCAGGCGCTGCGACACGGCATCAGTCCCGGTCATCAGGTTGCGCAGGCACAGTGCTCCACTCAGGTTCCAATCAGCCACGCCCGCCGCATTGAACGACAGGAAGTCACGCGCTGCCCCGAGGCTACCGTTGTTGTTGACCAGGTTGATACCGGCAGAAGTGGGCACACCGTTGCCCGTTGCGGCCATCACGGCCAGCGCGGCAGGGACCACCGGCGCTACTGCGCCCGTGGCGGCGGTGTTGGCATAGCTGAAACCACACAGGTTGTCCTTCACGCTGGCACGGGCGTAGGCATTGGCATAGGTGGTGGTGATGGCGGGTGCCACCTCAAAACCCGCATGCGAGGGATGAAGGGGGTTGGACTCGGCCTCCCAACCGTAGGCCAGCATCTTGCGCAAGGCATCTTCCGCCAGCTCGGCGGTCGTGGTGCCTTGCAACAGACCGGCCGCTCGCAAGCTGTTGCAACGGTTGGGCGCAATGGGCAGCGCTGCCCCGGCAAAGCCTGCGTTGAAGCCAGCCGAAAACGGTGCACCTGCGAGCGAAGGTGCCAGCGAGGCACATGCCTGGTACAGGTTGGCATGGCTGGTGTAGTCGTACAACGACTTGCTGTGTGCCGACACCGGCTGGCCACCCCGGCGCACGGTCAGGTTGGCAGCGGAAGCCGGCAGATTCACTTGTGGTTCGGACACGGCCACGCCATCGATCAGCCCTGTGGTGTCCTGCTCCGCAGCAGCAATGGCGGCGCCCCCACCGTTGGACAGACCTGAGGCGATGACCACCGTGTTGGACGGCTTGATCGTGGCCAGGCGGTTGCCTGCACCATCCAAAGCACCATGACGCTGGTTGATGACGTAAAACGCAAACTCCACCGCCCGCAGCGTGGAACGGCCCCAATCTTTCTCGGGGTTCTGGCCCGAATGGGCATGCTTGAAGGCAAACCGGTTGGGGCTGGCCGCGTTGAAGGCGATGCGCTCTGCCTCGGTCAACCCGGCGTTGAAATGGGCGTTGCGCCCGGCACTGGCGGCGGTAGCCCGGTCGCCACCGATCAGGGGGACCGTGTCTGCCATCAGGTCATGCGGCGCACCACCGGTGCCTTTGTCGGAATAGGCCACGGCACAACCGCGCTTCAGGCCCCATTCGCCGGTGGAAATGCCACCATACACGCCGCGCGAACCGGAGGACGTGGCGGTCACGATGCACGGGCTGGCGGCATTGAACGTGCTGGGCACCTGCACCATCAGGGTCACGTTCTGGCGGCCCGTGCCATCGTCCGCATACGCCAGATACTCGGTACCGGCAATCTTGCCGTCGGTGCCAAACTGTGTGCCCGCCTCTGCCACCGTGGGGCCATACAGGCTGCCGAAGCCACCTGCGGCCGTCGTGTCCACGATGGCGCGGTAGTTGGTGTGGATGGCCCTGCGGCGCAGTTCGACCACCGTGGGGCGCAGCGGATCGGCATCGGCTGGCACAACTGCGGCGGCCAGGCCGGTGGCACCCAACCCGGCAGTGAGCAAATCGTTGCTGTTGCCGTCGTACGTCGCCTCCGCCACCGTGCCCAGATAGGCAGGTTTCTGGTTGACGTCATCGCCGCCACCGCCACACGCCGCCAGCGCGGCTGCAGCCACAACTGTCAAACCCATCGTCTTCATTTGGTTTCTCATACTTGTCTCCTGTTTAAAAAAGTCAGCACACACCACACATCAACGACGCGCCGCCGCAGCCCGCAACCGCCCCACCACACCGGTGGGAAAGTGGTAGACCGACAGCACGAACAGCACACCCAGCCACAGCAGCCAGCGGTCGGGCGACAACAGGGCTGACAGCAGCGGAATGTCAGCCGCAGCCTGGCTGCCGAACCGCAACAGGTCTTGCAGGTAGCTTTGCGCGACCAGGAACAGCACCGCCCCGATGGCCGAGCCATAGATGGTGCCCATGCCCCCGATGACGACGATGAGCAGCACGTCCATCATGATTTCGAAGCTCAGCGAGGTGTCCGGCCCGTTGTAGCGCAGCCAGAGCGCCAGCATCACCCCCGCCATGCAGGCGAACAGGGCCGACAGCACGCTGGACGTGGTGCGGTACACCACCACGCGGTAGCCGATGGCTTCGGCGCGGAACTCGTTCTCGCGGATGGCCTGCAACACCCGCCCGAAGGGAGAGTTGACGATGCGCAGCAGCGCCAGCACCAGCAGCAGCGCGGTCGCGAACAGCAGGTAGTAGGTCAGCAGCCGGCCGTCGAGCATCACGCCCAGGAAGGGTTCTTCTGAAAACTCGTGGCTGGGCGACAGCACCGCCGGCAGCTTGAAACTCAGGCCGTCTTCGCCACCGGTGATGTCGGATAGCTGCGAGGCCAGCGTCATGAACGCCGTGGCGACCGCCAGCGTGATCATGGCGAAGAAAATGGCCCTGACCCGCAGCGAAAACAGGCCCACCGCCAGCGACAGCACCAGGCTCAAGGCCAGCGCACCACCAACGCCGACCGCCATGGCCTCCCACGTCGGTCCGAGCCGCGTGGTGGCAATCGCCACGCCGTAGGCCCCGATGCCGAAGAACATGGTGTGGGCAAAGCTGACGATGCCTGTGTAGCCCAGCAACAGGTCGAAACTGGCCACCAGCACCACAAAAATCAGCACCTTGGCCGCCACGTTCAGCGCCTTGACACCCGGCACCAGAAACGGCGCGAACGCCAGAGCTAGCAGCAGCGCCAGCAGCATCACGCCCAGCACGCGGCTGCGGGGCATGTCGTTGGAAATGAGTCGTTTCAGTGTGTTCATGTTCGGACTCATCGGTTCGCCACGGGGTACACGCCTTGCGGCCGCCACAGCAGGATGGCCACCATCAGCGCAATGTTGGAAAACAGCGCCACCTTGGGTGCCAGGAAGCCGGTGTAATTGGCCATCAGGCCCACCAGCAGCGCGCCGATCAGTGCACCGCCGGTCGAGCCCAGCCCGCCGATGATGATCACGATGAAGATCAGCACGTTGACCTGGTGCCCCATCTGCGGCACCACGTTCTGCTGGTACAGGCCCCACATCACGCCCCCCAGGCCGGCCAGTGCACTGCCCACCACGAACACGCCCACAAACAGGCGGTGGATGCGGTAGCCCAGCGACTCGACCATCTCGCGGTCCTGCACACCGGCGCGGATCAGCAGCCCGATCTTGGTGCGGCTGAGCACCCAGATCTGCGCGGCAAACACCGCCAGCCCCACCACCACGGCAATGAGGCGGTACTTTTCCACAGCGGCATCGCCCAGGTACAGCGCCCCGCGCATGCCTTCCGGCAGCGGCAGCGGAATTTGCAGCGGGCCCCAGATGACCTTGATGAGCTCTTCACCGATGATCATCCCGCCCATGGTGATCAGAATCTGCTTCAGGTGCTGGCCGTACACGGGCCGCACAATGAAGCGTTCAAACGCCACGCCCACCGCCGCCGCCACGGCCATGGCCACCAGCATGGCAGGCAACACCGCCACCAGGTTGCGCCACAGCTCGCTGGAGCCGGTCCAGTCGCCCATGGCCCCCAGCACACTGGTGGCCACGAACGCGCCCAGCGCGATGAACAGGCCGTGGCCAAAGTTCAGCACGTCCATCAGCCCGAACACCAGCGTCAGGCCCGACGCGATGATGAAGATGATCATGCCCATGGCCAACCCGGCCACGGTGAGCGTGACCCACGTGGACGGTGACCCCACAAAGGGCAGCATGGCCAGCGCCAGAACGGGCACCAGCAGCAATGGTTTGATGTCGATCGAATTCATCACAGTGCCAACCCCAGCAGCGACCGCTGCAATGCCTCGTCCTGCGCCAGCGCCTGCATGCTGCCTGCATGCACCACGCGGCCATCGTCCATCACGGCCACGGTGTCACCCAGCCGCTTGGCAAAGTTGATGTTCTGCTCCACCAGCAAAATGGTGGTGCCGCTGTGTTTGAGTTGCTGGAACGCGTCGATCATGTTGTTGATCATCACGGGGGCCAAGCCCTTGCTGGGTTCGTCGAAGATGAGCAGGTCACGCGGCTCGACGATGGCGCGGGACACCGCCAGCATCTGCTTCTGCCCGCCCGACAGCTTGCCGGCCGGGTGCAGCCAGAACTTCTCCACCGCCGGGAAGAGCTTGAAGATCCACTGCAACCGGGCTTCGTCCATCTGGTTCGCCCGCTTGGCCTGGCGAGCGGCCAGCAGCATGTTTTCCCTGACGGTGAGATCGGCAAAAATGCCCATGTTTTCGGGCACGTAGGCGATGTTGCGGCCGGCAATGTCCGGCGTGTGCTCACGCGTGATGTCCTGCCCGTTGAACACCACCCTGCCCTGCGACGCCTGCCACAGGCCCATGATGGTGCGCAACGTGGTGGTCTTGCCCGCACCGTTGCGGCCCAGCAGCATGGTGAGCTGCCCGCGCGGCACCACCAGGTCCACGCCATGCAGGATGTGGTACGCCCCGATGTGCGTGTGCACGCCTTCCAGGCGCAGCAATGCGTCCACCGGCACGTCAGGCGGCAGGGGCACCGGGTGCGAATGCGCCACTTGCGCCACCTTGGCTGGCTGGGGGGCAAACAGCCCGGTTTTGCTGTGGTAGCTGCTCATGCTGTCACCCCGCCGGACGGTGTGGTGGTCTGAGCCGGGGCGCTCACGCCCAGGTAGGCTTCCTGCACGACCGGCGAGGCAATCACGGTGGCCGGGTCACCGTCGGCCACCAGCGTGCCGTTGTGCAGCACGATGATGCGGTCGGCCAGCTCGCGCACCACGTCCATCTTGTGCTCCACCAGCAGAATGGTCTTGCTCTTGTCGGCCTTGAGCTGGCGGATGAGGTTCAGGATGACCGGTGCCTCGTCATGGCTCATGCCGGCGGTGGGTTCGTCGAACATGTACACCTGAGGGTCCAGCGCCATCAGCAACGCCACCTCCAGCTTGCGCTGGTCGCCGTGCGGCAAGCTGGCCACCAGCGCCTCCTGCTGCGCGGCCATGGACACCGACACCAGAATGGCGTGGGCACGCTCGGTCAGTGCGGCGTGGTCGCTCCAGATGCTCCACAGGTTCAACCCCCGCCGGTGTGGCCCCTCACTGGCCGCCTGCACCGCCAGCCGCACGTTTTCCAGTACGCTGAGGTTGGGGAACAGGTTGGTCAGCTGGAACGCCCGGCCCAGACCGGCACGGGTGCGCGCCGACGCCGGCATGTCTGACAGGTCCTGGCCGTTCAGGCTGACGCGCCCGGCCGACGCACGCAACTGACCCGATATCAGGTTGAAGTACGTGGTCTTGCCCGCACCATTCGGGCCGACGATGGCGGTCAGCGTGCCGGGCGCAAACGCGCACGAGACAGCATTCACCGCCACGTGTCCGCCGAAGCGGATCGTGAGGTCTTGGGTTTGAAGCATGGATCTGGCCGGAAACCGGCCGGTGAAAGGCGTTGCTGAACGGTGCCGGGATGGGTGGGCTGCCTGAAAAACAGAAGCTACCCACCCATACCCGGATTGAGTTGGCGGCAAAAATTACCGGGTATTGCGGATGGGCACGTTCATGTCTTCAGGCTTGATCTCGCGCACCAGCTCGGGCACGCCCCAGGCAAACGCAGGGTCGATCTTTATCTTGAAGTGGTACATGCTCTGCATGGCCTGGTGGTCTTCCTTGCGGAAAGCCATCTTGCCCTTGGGTGTGTCGAAGCTCATGCCCTCCATCGTCTTGATGAGGGTGTTGGTGTTGGTGTCGCCCTTGGTGGCCTTCAGGGCGGTGACGATGGCCATGGCCGCGCTGAACCCACCGGCCGTGAAGAAGTCGGGCGGGCTCTTGAACTCTTTGTAGTGCTGGGCCACCAGCGCTTCGTTGACCGGGTTTTTGGGCATGCCGAAGTAGTAGTACGCCGCGCCTTCCATGCCGGGGAACTGCTTGTACGCCACCATGGCGGGCAGGATGTTGCCGCCCGTGGCAATTTCGATGCCGTGGCGCTTGAGGTCCATGTCGGCAATCTTGAACGGGTTGCCGCCCGCCCAGATGATGAAAATGATCTTGCGGCCCGGCAAGCCCTTGAGCTTGTCGATCATGCGCTGGCCACCGGCGGTGAAGTCGGTGGTGGCGGGCGGAAGGTACTCTTCGTGCACCAGCTTGGCTTTCTTCAGGGCTTCGCGGAAGGCCTTGACGCCGTCCTTGCCGAAGGCGGAGTCCTGCGCCATGGTGACGATGCTCACCCCTTCTTTGTCCAACGCCACGGCGTTGGCAATGGCGTCCTGGCTGCTGTTGCGGCCGGTGCGGAAGATGTACTTGTTCCACTTGTCACCAGTGATGCTGTCGGCGACGGCGGGCTCGACCAACAAAATCTTTTTGTACTCCTCAGCCACCGGCAGCATGGCCAGCGCCACGGGGGAAGCGGTGGGGCCGACGGCCAGGTCCACCTTGTCGTCGCCGTATGCGGCGGCCAGCAGGCTCTTGCCCTGGTCGGGCTTTCCCTGGTCGTCTTTCTCGATGACGACGATCTTGCGGCCATTGACTTCCATGGTGCCATTGGTGGCATAGGCCAGGCCCATCATCAACCCGGTCTGGGTCTGCTTGCCATAGGCCTCCAGCGGGCCCGTCTTGCTGTAGATGTGCGCAATTTTGATGTCTTTGCCTTGCGCCAGTGCAGGCAGGGTGAACGCACCGGCGGCGGTGGCCAAGGCAGCAAGGGCAGTCAGTTGAAAGAGTGGGCGGCGTTGCATGTGAGGTGTCTCCTGGTTAGGTGACCCTGTAACGCAGACTTCGTGCCAGGCTTTCGCAGAACTGACAATCTGTTGATTTCATTGAATTTTTCGGCCTCAGACCATGCGCAGTCAAGCAAAATTGTCTGAAACTCAGACAACCAGATTGTCTGAAAATCAGACAATCGACTGATTCTCAGACAGGGTTTCCGAGCATGGCATACAACTTGGCACGTGACACGCCCAGGCGACGCGCAGCGGCCAGCTTGTTGCCGCCAGTTGCCTGCAAGGCGGCGGCCAGGGCCCGCTGCTCGAGCTCGGCCACCTGCTGCGCCAACGGGCGGGTGGCGGCATCGGCAAGGGTGGTGGCCAACACCTTTGGCGCGGGGCGCACGTCGGCCACGCCAGAGTCCAGCAACACCTGTTCGACCTGGGCAGCGGTCACGCGCTCGGTGTCACAGCGCAAAGTGACCTGTTCGAGCACGTTGCGCAATTCACGGATGTTGCCGCGCCACGTCTGCGCCCCCAGCAGCGCAAGCGCCTGCGGCTCCAGTTCCGGTGGGTGCACGCCATCACGGTGCAACATGTCCTCTCCCAGCATGTCCAGCAGCGCGGCGATGTCTTCCCGGCGCTCGCGCAAAGGTGGCACGCGAATGGGCAACACATTCAGGCGGTAATACAGGTCTTCGCGAAACCGGCCCTCGCGCACCAGCGCCAACAGGTCACACGACGTGGCGGCCACCACGCGCGCGTCGAACGGCACCAGGCGGTTGGAGCCCAACGGCTCGATCTCGCCTTCCTGTAACGCACGCAGCAATTTGGCTTGCAAACCCAGCGGCATGTCGCCGATTTCATCGAGAAACAGCGTTCCGCCATCGGCCAGCTTGAACTTGCCATCGCGCCCCTTGCGGTCTGCCCCGGTGTAGGCACCGGCGGCCACACCAAAAAACTCGGCCTCCAGCAAGGTGTCGGGCACAGCAGCAATGTTCACGCCCACGAACGGCCCCTGCGCCCTTGGCGATGCGGCATGGATGGCGTGCGCCAGCAGTTCCTTGCCCGTCCCGGTTTCGCCCAGCAACAGCACCGGGCTGCTGGTGTGCGCGGCGCGGCGCGCCTGCCGCTTGACTTCCAGGGCAGCATCACTGCGCCCCACAAAACTTGCAAAAGTATAGCGCGTAACCCTTTTACCTGAAGCACTATGACGGTTTTTGGCCAATTCTTTTTTGGCTTCTTCGAGTTCGCGCTGCAGATCGGAGAATTTGGCAATCAACGGTTGCAGGTTGGCCTGCGGCTGTTCGAACAAAACGATGCCCAATGCCCCGATGACCGACCCCGTACCGTCACGCAACGGAATGCGGCTGACCACAAACGTGCCCGCCCGGTTGCTCAGCAGATCGATCAGGATGGGCTTGCCCGTTTGCAGCACCTGGTGCATCAGGGTGTTTTGCACCACGGCCGACACCGGGTGCCCCACAAAATCTTCCTCTCGCGCAAACCCCAGCGCGGGCAGGTAGCGGCGGTACTGGTCATTGATCCAAACCACGCGGGCGTCACGGTCCACCAGCAGCATGCCTTCGCTGGCATTGGCAAACAGGTCGAACATGGAGCGCGCAGCCAACGCCAGGATGCTGCCCGCATCGGTGGGCAAGTCAGGCGAACTGGGGGCTGGCAGCGGCGCAGCTTTGTCGGGCTTCGTCACAGCTTCGCCAGATTGGTGGGCTGGAACAGCGAGTCGCTGAAGCCCGCGCCGCCAAAACCCAGACCTTCGATGGCCAGGCGCTGGATTTCGTCACCGGGCACCGGCTTGGAAAACAGGTAACCCTGCAACTCGTTGCAGCCCATTTTGACCAGCAGATCACACTGCCCGGCCGTTTCCACGCCCTCGGCCACCACACGCAAGTTGAGCGCTTTGGCCATGTGCAGGATCGAGCTGACGATGATCCGCGCATCTTCGCTGTCCTCCAGGTCACACACGAAGGCCCGGTCCACCTTCATTTCGGCAGCGGGCAATTTGCGCAAGGCCGCGAGGCTGGAATAGCCGGTTCCGAAATCGTCAATCGACACGTGCAAACCCGCGCGGCGCATGCGCTCGAAAGTCTGCCGGGTCACCTTGGTGTCTTCCATGGCCACCGACTCGGTGATTTCGCAGGTGAAACGGCCTGGCTGCAAGCGGTTGCGGGCCAACGCTGCTTCAATGCGGTCCACCAGATCGTCCTCCCGCATCTGGTAGCCCGATATGTTGACTGCAACGCGCATGCGCAGCCCTTTTTCGCGCCACTTGCCGGCATGCCGACACGCCTCGTCAATGACCCAGCGACCGATGTCACCGATCAATCCATGGCGCTCAGCCAGCGGAATGAAAACCACCGGGCTCACAAAACCACGTTGGGGGTGATGCCAGCGCAGCAAGGCTTCTGCTGCCGTGACCTGCAAGGTGGCGGCATCGATCTTGGGCTGGAAATACAGCTGCAACTGGTGCTGCGCAATGGCTGCGCGCAGGTCGTTGACCAGTTTGACCTGCTCCCGTATTTCCATCCCCATCTGAGGGTCGTACACACAGAAATCGTTGCCACCGCCGGCTTTGACGCTGCGCATGGCCACCGCAGCGTGGCCCACGATCTTCTCGGGGGCACCGTGCTCAGGGTACACGGCAATGCCGACCGAGCCACTCAACCGCGTGTTGAGGCCCTGGGTATCAAACGGTTCAGCCAACTTGGCCAGGATGCTTTTGGCCATGCCCGTGCCCAAGGCATCGCCACCGCTGACCAGCAGCGCGTATTCGCTGCCGAACATGCGGCAGGCCTCCATCTCGATGCCCTTGGCCGTGGCAATCCGCCGCGCAGCCTCCAGCAACAGGGCATCGCCCACGGATTCACCAAAGCCGTCGTTCAGCCGCTCGAAGTTGTCCAGCCCCACATAGAGCACACAAAACGAACCACCGCTTTGCTTCACACGCTGCGCCTTGTGGTCAACCTGTGCCTGAAACGCTGCGGGGTTGAGCAAAGCAGTGAGCTCATCGCGCATGGCTGCCTCTGTCAGCTGGGCCTGGGCTGCCGCCAGCTGGGCGGCAAGCCGCAGCCGCCGCACCGTCTCCACAGCGCCATAGATCGCCAGTAGCCCGACCAGTATCCAAGCCAGCATTCGGATTGCACTTTCAGTTGGCAGATCAGGTGGTCGCCCATTCGCCACTGCTGCATGGCAAGCATCGTACACACAACCCGGGGCGCATCAAGTGCCCATCGGTTGAAACTGCGCCAAGTCGCCAGGCAGGCGACGGGTCAGGCCGCCACAACAGCTTCCGCTCGCTGCGTGGCGCCTTTGTTGTCGCTCCACACCACCCGGATCACCGAGCCGGACCGACCACCCCGAAACTTGAACGACAGGTTGGGGTCTTTCGACACCGCAGGGCCAAATGCAGCCTCGAGGACGGTCACGTTGTCGCAGGTGATGCGCACGTCGGTGATGAAGTGCGCCGGCCTGAGCACGCCCGACGCATCTTTGCGGTTGCCCGATTCCATGGGGTGCGGCATGAGCACACGCACGGTTGTCACATCGGCGGCGTGTACCGCGCGGATTTTGATCGGATCACTCATGTCGTTCCTGATTTCGCCACGGTTGAACAGGGGTCAACCTCAACCACCACAACTGCCCATCACCACGGCCGTCTGGCGGCTGAGAGCATAGAGCTTGCCCTGAGCCCTGACCACCGCCATGACCCGACTGCTTTCAGCCATCTTCAGCCTGAAGTTCACCTCGGGCACCGTTCCCGCCGGAATATGGAAGCTGACAGCCAAAGGCGTCGGGTTCTTCTCGACCAGCACGTGGATTTCAGTGGTGTCGGGCAACTTGCTGAGGACGCCGACGGGGGTCGCAGCACCGTCTTCAGACACTTCCAGAGTATTGAGCAGCACCTGATCGCTGGCAGCAGGCCGACTGCCCAAAGCAGCCAGTGCACCGTCGAGCGTCTTGCTGTCAAAGCCCGTGCGCGCCACGGCTGCCAAAGCCTCCGCCTGCGTCACCACACCCGACGTGACCAACGTGGCCAGCACGCCACCCAGTTTGAGCATCAACCTGCGCTGCATCAATCCTCGCTCCTGTTGCACCCGCCTGGTGCTGTGGTCATACGTCCGCGCCAAGGTACCCCAAGGGTTGCCATATTGGCCTCTCAACCCGCGCGCCGTGCCAGCACCTCGAACGCAGGCAGGGTCTTGCCCTCCAGCACCTCCAGGAAGGCGCCGCCGCCTGTGCTGATGTAGCCCACGTTTTTCTCGATGCCGTACTTGGCAATGGCCGCCAGGGTGTCACCACCGCCGGCGATGCTGAAGCCTTCGCTGTCGGCAATGGCCTGGGCGATTGTTCTGGTGCCTTGTTCGAACGCTGCAAACTCGAACACGCCCACCGGGCCGTTCCACACAATGGTGCCTGCAGCCTTGAGTTGGGCAGCCAGTTTGGCTGCGGTGTCGGGCCCGATGTCGAGGATCAGGTCGTCATCGGCCACATCGGCGGCGGCCTTGACGGTGGCTTGTGCATCGACACTGAAGGCTTTGGCGCACACCACGTCGGTGGGAATGGGCACCTCGGCACCACGGGCTTTCATGGCTTCGATCACGGCTTTGGCATCGCCCACCAGGTCGGGCTCTGCGAGGCTTTTGCCGATCTTGAGGCCTGCTGCCAGCATGAAGGTGTTGGCAATGCCGCCACCGACGATGAGGTTGTCGACGTTTTTCGACAGGCTTTGCAGGATGGTGAGTTTGGTCGAGACCTTGCTGCCGGCCACGATGGCGACCAGCGGGCGCTTGGGGTTGGCCAGCGCTTTGCCGATGGCGTCCATCTCTGCGGCCAACAAGGGGCCTGCGCAGGCTATTGGGGCGGTTTCGGCTATCCCGTAGGTGGTGCCTTCGGCCCGGTGGGCGGTACCGAAGGCGTCGTGCACGAACACGTCGCACAGCTTGCCCAGCTTGTCGGCCAGTTCAGGTTTGTTTTTCTTTTCGCCTTTGTTCAGGCGGCAGTTTTCGAGCATGACGACTTCGCCGGGCGTGACGGTGAAGTTGCCGTCCACCCAGTCGGCCACCAGGCGCACGGGGGCACCCAGCAGTTCGCTCATGCGGGCGGCCACGGGGGCGAGGCTGTCTTCGGGCTTGAACTCGCCTTCGGTGGGGCGGCCCAGGTGGCTGGTCACCATCACGGCGGCACCGGCATCGAGCGCCATTTTGACGGCGGGGATGCTGGCGCGGATGCGGGTGTCTTCGGTGATGTTGCCGTTGTCATCTTGCGGCACGTTCAGGTCGGCGCGGATGAACACGCGTTTGCCAGTGGCCTTGCCGTTGGCTATGACGTCGGAGAAGCGGATGAATTTCATACGATAAAGCTTGATTGCGGAGTCAGTTGTGGGCAGATACGTCAGGTATCCGGGGGACAGCCATCAAGAAACGCTTACTGGCTGACGACCCGCGCCATGTCCAGGCACTTGTTGGAGTAGCCCCATTCGTTGTCGTACCAGGCCACCACTTTGACGAAGGTGGTGTCCAGCGCAATGCCGGCGTCGGCATCGAACACACTGGTGCACACCTCGCCACGGAAGTCGGTGGCCACCACTTTGTCTTCGGTGTAGCCGAGCACGCCTTTGAGCGCGCCCTGGCTCTGGGCCTTCATTTCGGCGCAGATATCGGCGTAGGCAGCCGGGCTGTTGAGTTCAACGGTCAGGTCGACCACGCTGACGTCGCTGGTGGGCACGCGGAACGACATGCCGGTGAGTTTTTTGTTCAGGTCAGGAATGACCACACCCACGGCTTTGGCCGCACCGGTGCTGCTGGGGATGATGTTTTCCAGAATGCCACGGCCACCGCGCCAGTCTTTGTTGCTGGGGCCATCGACGGTTTTCTGGGTGGCGGTGGCCGCGTGCACGGTGGTCATGAGGCCGCGTTTGATGCCCCATTTGTCATTCAACACCTTGGCCACCGGTGCCAGGCAGTTGGTGGTGCATGACGCATTGCTGATGA
>DDUQ01000062.1 GCA_002344885.1 Comamonadaceae bacterium UBA2334 | reverse complement strand
GTGGTTGGCCTGCGCCTGGGCCAGCGTGGCGTCGGCCACCGGCGCGGCCACGGCTTGCAGTTGGGCCTGGCGGGCCAGAGCTTCGGCCAGCGCGGCCTCGGCTTGAGCGAGTGCGGCGCGCGCCTCGGTGTCGTTCATCTGAAGCAAGGGCATGCCGGGGCGGACCCGGTCACCCTCGCGCACGGCAACGTGCTGTACCGTGGCGGTCACTTCGCTGGCCAGGTCCACCCGGTCATCAGCATTGATGCGTCCGGTGGCCACCACGGTTTGCACCAGGTCGGCACGCTGCACGGCCACCACCTGCGCGGCCTGAGTGGTCGGCCTGAAAACCAGCCAACCCATCAGAAGTGCCGCCAGCACAGCGGTGCCCAGCAACCAGCGGGTGCGGACAGACAGGCGGCGGGCGGCGGATGGCTGGAGGGGCGGGGCTGCGCTCACTTCGGCTTCTTTCAAAAGGGTGGGGTGCGGCCAGACAGCCTGCATGGTGGCGAGCATTCTGCCTTGCCTGCACGATGTACGCCTGCTTGGGGTGATGGATTGATGGGCTCTTGATGCACGTCAAATCCGGTCAAGCTTTCAGGCGCAGAATTCCAAGTGTTATCAAACAACGGGCGAGGTGTGTGGCGTGATGAAACTCAAAAACCAACTGTTGGGCGGCTTTGCTGTCGTGATCGGTGTGTTCGTGTTGTCGTTGGCGGTGGTGGGTGTTTACCTGAAAAACCTGGTGGGCACCATCACGACCATTCAGACAGAAACGCTGCCGTTTGTGGTGGTGGTCGATGAAATGGATGTGTACCGGTCGGAGGTGCAGCAGTTTTTGACCGATGTGTCGGCCACGCACGACCCTGCCGGCTACAAAGAGGCTGACGAAGCGGCCAAGGGTTTTGTGGCCAATGTGGGCAAGTTCCGCGACAAGTTCCAGCGGGAGGGCAACAGCCAGCGCCTGACGCAACTGGAGGCCATTGCCACCGACTTCGACGCCTTTTACAAACTGGGCAAAAAAATGGCCAATGCCTACCTGGGCCAGGGGGTGGAGGCCGGCAACGAGCTGATGAAGGGCACCGACAAAGCCCCTGGCTTTGACCAGGCCAGCGAGAAGCTCAAAACCAAGCTGGAAGCGTTCCGTCAGCAGCAACTGGACGAAGCCGACCAGTTTGCAGGTTCTGCGGTGACGGCGACCACCCAGATCGTGACGGTGCTGCTGTTGGGCGGCGTGCTGGCGGCGGCAATCGCCGGTGTAACGGCCCTGTGGCTGGCGCGCAGAATCGTCCGTCAGCTGGGTGGCGAGCCTGACGAGGCGGCCCGGCTCGCGCGGCAGGTGGGCAGTGGCGACCTGACCACCCGCATCCGGCTGCAACCGGGTGACACGACCAGCCTGATGGCCAGCCTGGCCACCATGCAGGCCGACCTGGCGCGGGTGGTGCATCAGGTGCGCAACGGAGCGCAGTCGGTGGCCGAGGCTTCCCAGCAAATTGCCTCTGGCAATGGCGACATGGCGCAGCGCACGTCGAGCCAGGCTGCGTCGCTCGAAGAGGCCGCAGCATCGATGGAGGAGTTGAGCTCTGCGGTAGAGAACAACTCGGTCAGCGGGCGCGGCGCAAATGAAATGGCCCGCATGGCATCCGATGTGGCGGCCAAAGGTGGGGTGGTGGTGAAAGAGGTGGTGGAAACCATGGAAGGCATCAGCGATGCCTCGCACAAGATTGCCGACATCATCAGCGTGATCGACGGCATTGCCTTCCAGACCAACATCCTGGCGCTGAACGCAGCGGTGGAGGCGGCCCGTGCGGGTGAGCAGGGGCGCGGTTTTGCCGTGGTGGCCGGCGAGGTGCGTTCGCTGGCCGGGCGCTCGTCCGAGGCGGCGCGTGAAATCAAAGAACTCATCACTGCCAGCGTGGGCAGGGTCGCAGAGGGCACCACGCTGGTCAACCATGCTGGCAAGACGATGGACGAGGTGGTGCACAACATCGAGCGCGTGACCCAGATCGTGGGCGAAATCAGCACCGCCAATCACGAGCAGGCAGCCGGTGTGGCGCAGATCGGGCAGACCATCACGCTGCTGGATGAGGTCACCCAGCAAAACGCGGCCCTGGTTGATGAAATGGATGCGGCTGCCAAAGCGCTGAACAACCAGGCACAGGAACTGGTGCAAGCGGTCAGCGTGTTCAAGTTGCCTGCCTGACCGCAGGGGCGGTTGTGGCCGCTGCGGTTGTGCGCAGCCATTGCACCACGTCTGCCATCAGCGTGGCCTGATCGTCAAACGACTCATGGTTGCCGGGCACATCCATCAGGGTGGCTTGCCCGGCGGCTGCAGCCTGTTGCAATTGCAAGGCGCAGTCCAGCGGTACCACGTCGTCACGGGTGCCGTGCACCAGCAGCACGGGGCAAGTCACCTGCGGCAGCGTGTGCAAGGGTGCAATGTGCGCAAACGGGTGGCCGATGACCTGCTCCACATACCGGTTGACCAGCCAACCCAGCGGCCAGTAGGGAATGTGCCGCGTGCTCAGCCAGCGGCGCATCACCATTTCCGGGTGTGCAAAGGCCGAAACGCTGACCACCGCCCTTACGTCGTGTCGGCGCGATGCGCTCAGCAAGGCCGCCGCAGCACCTACAGAGTGGCCCAGTGCAAACAGCTGCTGCGCATCTGCGCCGGGTTGTTGCCGGGCCCAGTCCAGCGCGGCATCCAGATCTTCTGCAAAACGGGGCAACGAGCTGAACGTGTCTGCATCGCTCTGGCCGTGGTTGCGTGACTCGGGTAGCAGCACTGCAAAGCCTGAGCGGTGCAGGTGGCACGCAGCAGACCACAGGGAGGCCGCGTTGCCTCCCCAGCCGTGCATCAACACCATGGCGGGTGCGGGTAGCAAGGCGTCAACGGGTGGTGGCAGCCACCAGGCATTCAGACTGCGGCCACGCACGGTGGGCAGGCGCACCTGTTGGGGTATGGGTTCGCCGGGTTGGACCAGCGGTGAGCCGTTCAGCCGCATCGGGGTGAGGCTGCGGCGCAGCCACCACAGGCCCAAACTCCCCGACGTGGCGAGCGCAGTGATTAACGCCAGCAGGCTCAAGGCCATGACTGCGGTGCCCGGTATCGAATCGATGGTCAACGGTCAACGGTCAACGGTCAACGGTCAATGGGCAGCGGAGTGCGCTTCGGCCTCGGCAGCGTGGTCGCTGTGGGCGCAGGTTTGCTCACCCGTGTCGTTGATGAGGTGTTGTGCCATCTGCTCGAAGGCGAGCATCAGCGCCTGACGGAACAACTCGTCGTCGACCTGCTCGGCAAGCGCCAGCCGCATGCACAGCAGCCACTCATCGCGGGCGGTTGGGCTGATGGCGTAGGGCGCATGCCGCATGCGCAGCCGTGGGTGCCCACGGTTTTGCATGAACAGGGGTGGGCCGCCCAGCCAACCTGACAAAAACTGGAACAGGCTTTCCTGGCTGCCCTTCAGGTTGTCGGGATGCATCTGGCGGATGCTCCAGGCTTCGGGCAGTTCGTCCATCAATTCGTAAAAGCGGCGTGTGAGGGTTTGAAGGGCGGGTGCCCCGCCCAGCTTGGCGTAGGGGGTGTGGGGTGTATTCATGTGAAGTGCTCCCGGTCAGGGTCTTGGTGGTGATCCATCTGTGCCACTCATTGTTCAGGCAGCCGCGTGGGCAGAGGGTGGGAAGAGTAAGGGTGTCCACTTCATGTACCAGGCTGCGGCCTGAACCTGAACGATGTAGGCCAAGGCTATGAGCAGGCCTACGTCGGCCCCCTGGGTGCCGAACACCGACATGGCGATGGCCAGCGCAATCGAGAGGTTGCGCATGACGGTGCCGTACACCAGCGCGATGCCGTCGCCGCGAGGCAGCAGGGTGCGGGCCAGCCAGGTGCTGAGCGCAAAGTTCACGCCATACAGCACCAGCAGGGGCAGCAGCAGCGTCAGCATCTGGGCAGGGCGGGCCAGCAGGTCGGGTGCTTTGAGCGCCATCGACAGCCACACAATGCCCAGCACGCCCAACGTGGAGAAAGGTGCGAATTTGGGCTTGATCTGGTGGTTGAACGGCTGATGACCGTGCTTGACCACCAGCCATTTCTGTGTGAGGGTGCCCAGCACCAGGGGCAAAAACACCACCACGGCGATTTGCACAAACACCTGGCCCATGGGCACCGACACCACAGTGCCCATGAGGGCCTGGAGATACAGGGGTGCCAGGAGCGAGCCCAGCAGGAGGCCCAGCACCGTCATGCGAACAGCGGCGGCCATGTTGCCCTTGGCCATGCCTGTCCAGGAGATGGTCATGCCCGAGGTGGGCAGCAGTGCGGTCAGCAAGAGCCCGAGGCGGAACCAGGGCTCATCAGGGAAAAACAGCAGCCCCAGGCCATAGCCCAGTGCCGGGATGGCCAGAAAGTTCAGCCCCAGCGCCAGGCCCTGGGTTTTGAAGCCTTGCAGGTGGCGCAGTTCTGCCATGTTGAGGCTGACCATCATGGGGTAGACCATCAGGAAGGTCAGCGGCAGGATGGCAGCTCTGAGCGTGCTGGCATCGGCCACGCTGCCATAGCCCAGGCCCAGCAGCATGGTGGCCGGGATGCTCAGGGCCAGGTTTTTTTGTATCCATTGCAAGGCATTCCACATGGCGGGCTCCGGTTTGAATGGGTTTTCAGGCCTCTTTGTTGCGCAAGGCCAGGGTCCACGCCTGCATGGCATCGTTGGCTGGTTTCATTGGTGCATCCATGAAGCTGATCACGAAGCGGTCACCCAAGTCAGCGATGCCGATGGAGCGTGGGCGAACAGCCATCACCTGCGGGTTCGGTAAAGCGTGGCCGAAGCAGAACAGCACATTGAGGGCGGCCTGGATGTCCGGCGCCACTTCACCGCCGATGGCGCGGGTGTGCGCCAGATGGTCAAACTGGCCGATGTAGCTGACACGCTCGGTCTGGGCAATCCGGTCGCGGTAGTGCTGCGCTACATCCTGAGCCGATTGGCAGGTGGTTTCGGTCTTTGCAATCTCAGCAACGGTGATGGGGTACTTTTCCTGGAAGTGAAGTTGTTTCATGGTGTCAATCTGGCAGTTACGGTAAGGACGAGGTTGAAAGACAGGCAGAAAAAACGGAGGGGGCATGGGCTTGACCCCCTCCCAAGCTCTTCGTCAGAGCGACTTAACCCGTGAGCAGGCCTGGCCAGCCTGAAGGCAGCACGTGCCACACGGCCCAGGCCAGTGCGGCCAGACAGGCGCGGCCGGAAAACAACCATCGCCAAACCCACCATTGCGGTATGAAACCCACGCCTCGTACAAGTCCGGCGCACATGGCGAACAGCATCACACTGGCCAAGGTGTGGTCTGCCTGGCCTGAAGCATCGGTCAGCAGTGGTGGGTAGACCGTCAGGATCACCATCAGTGCCATACCGACCAGCAAGGTGGGCCATTGCAGCCCCGATCTGACCTGTGCTGCCGGCGCGGGTGTGCGTGCAAGGGTGTCGGGTGTGCTCATCATGGCTCTTTATCCGCTGTGGCTCTGCTTTCAGCGTATTCACCCCACATTGCATTCATGATGGCGAGCAAGACGGCAAAGCCGACTCCGAGCATCCAGGCGAAATACCACATGGCTTGGTTCCTTTCTTGATGGGTTCAGATTTCAATAAGCCGCATGCTCGTTGTCGTGCACGAACTGCTCCGTCACCTTGCCGCGCATCACGCGGTAGGCCCAGCCGGTGTAGAGCACGATGAGCGGCATGAAGATGAGGGTCGCCCAAAACATCAGCCCCAGCGTCAGGTGGCTGGACACGCTGTCCCACACCGTCAGGCTGGCGTTGAGTTGGGTGGACGATGGCATCACGAACGGGAACATGGCTGCCCCGGCGGTGCCGATCACGCCCACGATGGCCAGCGACGACACCACGAATGCGCTGAGCGTGCGGCGTGCTGCCATCAGCCCGGCGGCCAGCAGCGGCCCCAGCAGGCCCAGTGCGGGCAGCGCCCACAGCGCGGGCAGCGTGGCGTAGTTGGCCCACCAAGCATCGGCGCTGCGCACCACGGTTTTGGCCAGCGGGTCGGGCAGCGCGGCGGGGTTGATGGTGCTGGTGATGGCAAAACCTTCGATGCCGCCCCACTTCAGCCACGCGCCGGCAGCTGCAAAGCTCATCACCATGACCATGGCAGCACCCACCCCGGCGCGCACCGTGCGGGCCTGGATGTGGCCTTCGGTGCGGTGCGCCAGGTAGGTGGCTCCGTGCAGCGTGATCATGGCGCTGCTGACCACCCCCGCCAGCAGGGCAAAGGGGTTGAGCAGTTGCCAGAAGGTGCCGGTGTAGGTGGAGATGAGCATGTCATCAAACCCGAACGGCACGCCTTGCAGCAGGTTGCCAAAGGCCACGCCAAAAATCACCGGGGGCACGAAGCCGCCGACAAACAGCCCCCAGTCCCAGGTGCTGCGCCAGGTGGCGTTGTGGATTTTGCTGCGGTAGTCAAACCCCACCGGGCGGAAGAACAGCGCCCACAGCACGGCCAGCATGGCCCAGTAAAAGCCGCTGAACGCGGTGGCGTACACCAGCGGCCAGGCGGCAAAAATGGCCCCGCCGCCGGTGATGAACCACACCTGGTTGCCGTCCCAGTGCGGCCCCACGGTGTTGATGACGACGCGGCGCTCGGTATCGGTTTTTCCGACAAAGGGCAGCAGTGTGCCCACGCCCATGTCGTGGCCGTCCATGATGGCAAAGCCCACCAGCAGCACGCCCACCAGCAACCACCAGATCAGTTTGAGGGTTTCGTAGTCAATCATGTGGGTGCTCCTCAGGCGTGGGCAGGGGTGTGAACGGGTTCATTGCTGTAGCGGCCTGTGCCCAGGCTGCCTGGCCCCATGCGGGCGAACTTGACCATGAGGTACATCTCCACCACCAGCAGCACGGTGTAGAAGCCGATGAACCCGGCCAGCGAGCCGTACAGGCTGTTCACGCTCAGGGTGGACACGCTCAGGTGCGTGGGCAGCACGCCATAAATCGTCCAGGGTTGGCGACCGTACTCGGCCACAAACCAGCCCAGCTCGCACGCAATCCAGGGGGCGGGCAGCATCACCAGCGCCAGGCGCAGCAGCCAGGGGTTTTGTGCGCAGCCCATTTTCAAGGTGCTCCAGAAGGCCCAGCCAAACAACAGCAGCATGGCAAAGCCCAGGCCCACCATGATGCGGAAGGCCCAGAACATGGGGGTGACGCGCGGCACGGTGCTGTCCACGGCTTTCTGAATCATCTCGGGCGTGGCCTGGCGCACGTCCACCACGTATTTCTTCAGCAGCAGGCCAAAGCCCAGGTCGGCCTTGTGCTGCTCGAACATGGCTTTGGCGGCAGCATCGTCACGGTCTTTGCGCAGCGCTTCCAGCGCCACCACGGCGTGGATGCCGTTTTCGATGCGGATGCGGTTGGCGGCCTTGATGTCGTGGATGCCGGGAATTTCTTGGGTGACCGAGCGTGTGCCGATCAGGCCCATGACCCAGGGAATGTCCACTTCCCAATCGTTTTTCTGCTCGGCCTCGTTGATGCCAGCAATCAGCGTCAGCCCGGCGGGGGCGGGTTTGGTTTCCCACATGGCCTCCATGGCCGCCAGTTTGGTCTGCTGGGCTTCACCCACGGTGTAGCCACTTTCGTCGCCCAGCACGATGACCGAGCACACGCTGGCCAGGCCGAACGCGGCGGCCACGCGGAAGCTGCGTTTGGCAAATTCCAGGTCGCGGCCCTTGAGCATGTACCAGCTCGACACCGCCAGCACAAACATGGCCCCGGTCACGTAGCCCGCAGACACCGTGTGCACAAACTTGGCCTGCGCATCGGGGTTGAACACCACGGCCCAGAAGTCGGTCATTTCCATGCGCATGGTCACGTAGCTGAACTCGGCACCCACGGGGTTTTGCATCCAGCCGTTGGCAATCAGGATCCAAAGCGCACTCAGGTTGGTGCCCACGGCCATGAGGATGGTCACCAGCAAATGCTGCGTCTTGGGCAGGCGATCCCAGCCAAAAAAGAACAGGCCGATCATGGTGGACTCAAGGAAGAACGCCATCAGCCCCTCGATGGCCAGCGGCGCACCGAAGATGTCACCCACATAGTGCGAGTAGTAGGCCCAGTTGGTGCCGAACTGAAACTCCAGCGTGATGCCCGTGGTCACGCCCAGTGCAAAGTTGATGCCGAACAGCTTGCCCCAAAAGCGGGTCATGTCCTTCCAGATGACGTTGCCCGTCATCACGTACACGCTCTCCATGATGACCAGCAACCACACCATGCCCAGCGTGAGCGGCACGAACAAAAAGTGGTACATGGCGGTGGCTGCAAATTGCAGCCGCGAAAGATCGACAAGTTGGTCACTGATCATGGGTTTTGCTTTCAGCAGAAGGGGTGTCAGCTGACAGCCAGGGCAGGGCCGGTTGATCGGCCTGAACCTCGACACGCTGATCCCTGACAAAGGCCCACCACAGGACGGTCAACACCAGCAGCTTGATCACAAGCACCACGCCGATGTCACGCAACAGCGGACTGCGGCGCGTGGCTGGGTGATGGGTTGGGCGGGCGGGCATGGCAGCGTGGGTGGAGTACCCCACCTGTTTTTCATGTTCTGTGCCAAGGTTGCTGCTCAGTCGAAAAGTTAAATGTTTTCAATGGATTGCGTGTCATGGCGGGCCGTGGTACGCGTGGGCTCAGGCCCTGCGGGGCCTGTCAAAACTGCCGTGGATGGCAGGTGTGTGTCAGGGCTGGCGGGTGCGGCGAGCCTTGCCTGCGCTGGAAGAGCGAGTGAATGCTGCGCTGTGCGAGCGCGCCATCGCCATTTCAGCCATCACCCGCGCCGATTTGCGCTACGGACAAATGAGTCTGCCTCCGCAAGACCGCTGCCGCCCGCTGATTGACAGCTTCCTGTTACGGCTGCCCTGCATGGAGTGGGGCATGGAAGCTGCCGGCCATTGCGGAGCGCTGAAACACGCGCTCAAAACACAAGGCACGCCGATTGGTGAAATGGTCACCCAGATTGCCGCCCACGCCTTCGCAATGAACCTCGTTCTGGTGACCCACAACACCCGTCACTTTGAACGCATCGCGGGGCTGGTGCTGGACGACTGGATGGTCTGAACGGCGGGCTGCGCTTGGCGTGTGGTTTGTTGCGTGCGCCGATTGCTATTTGGGTGGTGGGGTGTTTTTGGAATTCAAATAAAAAATGCCTTCAGCGACTGATTGGTATATGTTTCAAGCTATCTTTATTTGATTCTGCTGGCGTGGCAAGACGGTTTGAGGCGGCGTTTGCGGGAGGCGGATTTCGACCGATCGAAGCAAGTCAGGAGTCACCGGCCAATTGCGGCCCTTCGATCCGACGAATCAAGCGCAACTCATAATGGGAAAATCCATCGAACTTCACAACACACAGGGGATGGAAATGCTGCTGAAGACAGCCGACGACAAATCAGCTCGGGTCAAACAGTTGGAAGCTTTGGTGCAGTCACCCAGGTTGGACATGGGCCAGAGGGCATGGGCCAAAAAGGAATTGGGTCGTTTGCTGAAAGGCATTCAAGGTGAGCGGGAGTCAGCGTATTACTTGGAACGCCGTTACGTGGACTCATCCACCCACGTGCTGTTACACGACTTGCGACTGGACATTGACGGTGAAGTCGCGCAGATCGACCACCTGCTGATCAATCGGGGAGGAGCCTTTTACCTGATCGAAACGAAGAACTACGCTGGCAATCTGGTGATCAGTGAGCACGGCGAGTTCTCGGTGGAATACGGGGAAGACCGGTTTGGCATTCCTTCGCCCATAGAACAGGGCAAACGCCATGAGGCCGTTTTGCGCAAAGCATTGGACTGCTTGGGTCTGGGGGCACGAGCGCTGCAAACTGATGTGTTCCACCTGGTGATGGTTCACCCCAAAGCCACGATACAACGGCCTGATGCCAAGGCCTTTGACACCAGCAACATCATCAAGGCAGACCAGTTCGATAGCTGGCACCAGAAATTCGTGGAAAAGCTGGGCACCCTGACCGTTTTGAAGTCGATGGCCAACGCCCGGACATTGGAAACGCTCAAGGAGTGGGGAGAAAAGCTCATTGCAGAGCACAAGCCCGCCAACTTGCTTCAGTTGCCTGATTTCATTGAGAAGTCTTTGGGTCCGGTGTTGCAGACCGAACCCACGGCGGGTCAGGTTTTCCAATCTCCACCCAAAAGCTCGCTCCAGCAGTCGCCCGCTCCTGCGCCTGAAGCCAACGCGGTTTCGGAACAGCCTGAGCCGAGGGTGTCCGCAGTGCGACCATCCACCGGATTTGCATTACCCGGAGAAAAGAAGCTGGTCTGCAACCACTGCGGCAACAAGATCAGCTTCCCAGAGGGGAAATTCTGCTGGGCATACCCTGAACGTTTTGGGGGCACCCAATACTGCCGCGAGCATCAGGGATTTTTCCGGTGACGAAAAGCGGAGGATTGGGGCTGCAGACACTGCCTCAGCCATGGGCAAACGCCCTCAGTACTTGGCCCCGGCTTCCTCATCGTGCACTTCTTCCCAGCCTGTGATCATCGACTTGATGTGGGCGGTGGGTGTGTGGCCGGTGGTGGTGAGGTACACGTGGACGATGAAGAACACGAGCATCATGAAGGCGCCTGCGGTGTGGGCCCATGCAACCCATTCCAGCGGCAACCAACTCAGGCCCATGTCAGGCCAGAAATTGCGGAACAGGTACAGCAGGCCCGAGCCCCAGATGAGTGGTGACACCATGGCCAGCAGTGCCAGGTAGGCCAGGCGTTGCAGCGGGTTGTGTTTGCGCTCGGCTGTCTTTTTGTAGGGGTGTGGGGCGTTCACAAACATCCCCCAGGCGTAGTAGCGGATCATCGCGTCCACCTTCTTCAGGGTGGGCAGGTACTGCTGCCATTCGCCGGTGGTGAACTGCCAGAAGATGGTGAAGGCCCACAGGCACAGCAGCATCCACGCGGCCAGGGTGTGCAGCCGCACGGCGGGCTCGAAGCCCAGCACCGTGTAGCTGCCGTGCACCTCGAAACCGGTAAACAGCATGGTGATGATGAGCGCGGCCTGTGACCAGTGCCAGAAGCGCTCATAGCGTTTGAACAGGTAAATGCGTTTGGTGCCGTGGGCGTCGACGATGGTGTTGGTCTGGGCTTGGGTCATGGTATGTCTCCAGCGTGTTCGGTGGCGGTGTGCAGGTCAGTGCTGGGTGGGGTTGCGGCGGCTGGCCCAGATGCGGCCCAGGGCATGAATCAGCACACCGGCCAGGGCACCGGCCACGGCCAGCCAGCCGAGACGGTCGATCCAGGGGTTGTTGTCGCGGGCGGGCATGTAAATGCCTGCAATCTGCCCCAAGCGCCCGCCGTCGGCGGTGTGACAGCTGGCGCAGGCCACGGCCTTTTCTTTCGGGGCCACCATGTGGGTGATGGGCCAGAGCATTTCGGTCTTCACAAAGTCGTGTTTACCGCTGTAGGTAAAGCCTGTGGCCTTGGCACCGGCTTCCAGGGCCTTGGGCCAGTCAAAGTTGTACCAGAAGGCGGTGTCGTCAGGCGTGGCCGTGTGGGGCACCAGCAACTTAAGTGCTTCCACGTCATAAGGCTGCTTGCCCTGGAAGCGCTTGACGGGCCAGATGCGTGCTTCGGGCTCGTCGGGGCTGCCGTGGAAGGTGTTGATCTTCACCACGCTTTGGGGGTCGATGGTGTCGGCTTGCGTGGTGTACGTGACCTTGCCGTTGAACCACACGTAGTCGGGCACCACGTTTTCGCCCAGTTTGAAGTCACCTTTTTTGCTGTCGTAGATGACATGACCGTGGCTGTCCTTGACTTGCATGGGCTTGCCTTTGGCATCGAGCTTGCCTGCGGTGGACCAGTCCCAGTGTGTTTTGGTGGGAATGCCGCCGCGGGCAAATGCGGGCACATGGCAAGCCTGGCAGGCCAGTTTGCTGGTGTGGTTGTTCAGCCGCTCCAGGGTCAGCAGGCCTTCTTTGTGCGGCTTGTCGCCGTGGCAGCTTTGGCAGGTGGCCGCGTTGCGGCCCTCGTGGGCGGCCCCCCGAATGGTGGGGCCGTGCGCGTCGGATGCCGTCATGTCGATGCGGCTGCCCGCAATTTTGTGTCCGTCGGACTGGTGGCAGGTGGCACAGGTGAAACCTTGGCCGCCTTTGGCTTTGCTGGCCATGTGGACATCAAGCTCTTTGCTGGCATGGTTCAGCGACGAGTCCAGATCACCGTGTTTCACGCCGTCGCCGCCGCCGCCGTTGTAGTGGCAGCTGCCGCAGGTTGAGGTGCTGGTTTTTCCGATGGATTGGGCCACCATGGCCAGATCTGTCGGCTCCAGAAATTTGCCTGAGCCGGGTGGGTATTCGGTGCGCTCGGTCGCCACCTCACCAGCCAGTCCAGCGGGCTTCTTGTACTTGCCCGTGTTGTGGCAAACCAGGCAGTCCACCTTGGTCTCATCTTTGAAGTTGAAGCTGCTGTCCTTCCAGCCGTAGCCCACATGGCAGGAGTGGCAGAAAGCCTCATTGCTTTTATCGCCGATGCAGAAGCTGTTGAGCATGGTCTTCTTGCCCAGGTTTTGACCGGTGGACGGGCTGGTGTATTCCCAAGTCCAGTGACGGGTGTCCATCACCTGTTTCGAAGCTTCCGTGTGGCAACTGATGCAGGCCTTTGTGACCTCGGAGCCGTTTTTGAAAGGCCCCTTCAGTTCCTTGAATTTGCTGTGGTCTGCCGTTGTGGGGGGTGCGTTGCTGGCGGCATGACCGAATCCGGGTATCAGGCAGGTGCACAACAGCAGCAAAATGATTCGCCTGACATGTCGCAGCCAATCGGGTTGGATGGATCGGGTACCTTCGGTGGGGCACATGTCGTTGTCTCCTTCTGTTGTTTGCCTGGCGGTTGTGGTGAATCAGGTTTTGCTGTCTTCGCCGATCAGCACCTGCGTGTCACTCAGGTACTGGTGCGGAGGTACTTCAAGGTTGGTGGGGGCAGGCTTACTTTTGAACACCCGGCCTGCCAGATCGAAGGTGGATCCATGGCAGGGGCAGAAGAAACCGCCTTTCCAATCAGGCGGTACGCTGGGGCTGCCCGTGCCGGCTGCCACCATGTTGGGCGAGCAGCCCAGGTGTGTGCATATCGCGGTCACCACCAGCAGTTCTTCTTTGATGGCACGTGTCGCGTTGCGGGCATAAACAGGCTGCTGATCGCGTTCCGATCGGGGATCGGCCAGTTGATCGTCCAGAAGTGGCAGCGTGGCCAGCATCTCGGGGGTGCGCCGGAGAATCCATACGGGTTTACCTCGCCACTCGACGGTTTTGATGGTGCCAGGAGGGATGTCATCTACCCGCACCTCCACAGCAGCGCCCTGGGCCCGGGCCCTTTCGCTTGGTGCCAGAGATGACACGAAAGGCAGGGCGGTGGCCAGCGTACCCAGGCCAGCCACGCTGCCTGTGAGCAACAGCATGTTGCGGCGATGGCTGTCTGGCTCGGTTTCGTTGGCAGCGTCGACATCGAGAGGCAGGTTGGCGGCAGTCATCATGGCAACGGGCTTGAAGTGGGTTTGAGAATGTGTAAGCGCGGGTCGATGGTTCAGTGTGTCGGCATCTCACCCGCTGGATCAGAAAGCCAGCGTGGAAACGCCCGGCTTGAGCAGGTGGGCCGCAACCTCGGCAGGCTTGGCGGGGGTCACGCCTGGAATCAGATCTGCGACCTGACGGCCTGAATTGGGGAGATACAGGGCACACACTTCGACCGTTGCCCCGCTTTTGATGAGGCCTTGCAACATCTGCTGAGGTGTGACGTTTCGTGGCTTGAGGGCAGGCATTTCTTTGCCGGCAACCGCAATGTCAGCAGCTGCGTCGCACAGCAGCACGCGTACATGGGCTTTTTGCTCCAGTGCCTGCCCCGCCAGCACCAGCCCAGCACCTTGTGCCATGGCGCTGCCGCTGTGAATGTTGACAAACAGGTCGGCCGCTTGTGCTGCTGAAACAGAAGCCAGCAGCGTGGCGGCGATGAGGGTCGATTTTTTCATGAGTAACTCCGGTGGGTTGAAGAAATGACTGAGGGGTATGCGCCAATGGGGTCAGTGCGCAAGTGCGTCACGCAAATCGGTTTCCGTGGCAACGTAGCGCACGCTTTTCACCAAGCCATGGTTCAGGCTGATGAGGGTCAGCTTGTCAGGTTGGCGCGGCCAATCGGCCAGGGTTGCTTCATTCAGAGACACGCCGATGGGGAATGGCATTTCCCGCAGAGACGGCATGGCGAACATGCGCGTGGCAAAGGCCGGCATCTTGCTCATGTCTGCCACGTACACGGCACGGTGTTTGGTCAGATACGTTGGTGGTTCGTTCTGCAGAACCGCCTGCGCCACGCCGGAGGCTTTGCGCCCGGCCGCAAATATCACCCACCGGGTATCGGCAGGGACGTTCAAGATCCGATCATGTTGATCTTTCAGCTGCAGTGCTGGCAACGGTTGGTCAAGCGCCAACCTGCTGTCTTCTCTTGAGGGTTCGCTGGTTTGGGCATCGGCGATGCCCATGAGCCCAACTGCAGCAGTGAAAAGTGTCTTCCACACAAGATGTGCGCCGATCGTCTGGCCGCGTCTGCTCCACAAACGTGGACTGATGAAAGGGATGAGGTTGGGTGGCATGACAAAAACCTGGCTTCGAATCTGATCGGTGAGACGAACAGTTCAATATGCGTGCCAACTTATAAATCGTTGCGAAATGCACAGTTCGGGCTGCGGTTAGCCCCGTCTGGCTTGTTACAGGGGGCGTTTTTTGACATTTCTGGCATGCCGACTGGCAAAACTGGCGGCGTGCTGGCGGTTCGGCGAGCAAATTGCGGCTCTGGTTGGCTGCCACAGTGGTGTCAATGGGGCTGACATTTGTGGCAGGGGGTGGCATTATTTGTGCTTGGAGCCGACTGTCTCAGCGCCGATCTGCCTCTTCGCCAGCCAAAAGCCATGTCATTTGACCTTGAACATCCCCCCCACGAACTCATGTCCTATCTGGATTCGCTGGCCGAGCCACACATCCTGTTTGACAGGGAGTACCGCATCGTGGCGGCCAATCAGGCCTATTTGCAGCAGTTTGCGCCGATGGGGGGCAGTGTGGTGGGGCAAACCTGTTTTGCGGTGTCGCATCATTTCGATGTGCCATGCGACCAGGCTGGCGAGTCGTGCCCGCTCAGCCGTGCGAGGGCCACCGGCCAGCGTGAGCGCGTGCTGCACTTGCACCACACGCCGCGCGGGGAGGAGTACGTGAACATCGAGCTCACGCCCATCTCGAATGCAGCAGGCGAACAGGTCTATTTCACCGAAAAAATGGTCGCGCTCAAGGTGGCGCGGGGCAAACCTGCCGCACAGGGGCTGATTGGCCGTGCGCCCGCATTTCAACGCATGATGGAGTTGGTGTCGCGTGTCGCACCGTCGCAGGCCACGGTGTTGCTGTTGGGTGAATCGGGTACCGGTAAAGAACTGGTGGCGCGTGCGGTGCACGAGGCCAGTCCCCGGGCTGATCGGGCCTTGGTGCCGGTGGAGTGCTCGAGCCTGACGGAGACGCTGTTCGAGTCGGAGTTGTTCGGGCATGAGCGAGGGGCGTTCACCGGTGCGTCGACCAGCCGAGCGGGCCTGGTAGAAGCTGCCAGCGGCGGTACCCTGTTCCTGGATGAGGTGGGCGACA
Organism: Comamonadaceae bacterium UBA2334; assembly: GCA_002344885.1. Lineage (GTDB taxonomy): Bacteria > Pseudomonadota > Gammaproteobacteria > Burkholderiales > Burkholderiaceae_C > UBA2334. Next base: position 20,547 of record DDUQ01000062.1, on the reverse strand, counting down.
TACCGCTGACGATGCAGGTGAAACTGCTGCGTCTGCTGGAGAGCGGCACCTACCGCCGCGTGGGCAGCACCGAGGTGCGCCATGCTGACATCCGGGTGGTTGCCGCGACACACCGGCCGCTGGAACAGATGGTGCGCGAGGGCAAGTTTCGGGAAGACCTGTATTTCCGTCTCAGCACCTTCCCGATTGCGCTGCCACCGCTGCGCGACCGTGCGGCAGATATCCCCATGCTGGCCGAGGCTTTGCTGAGGCGCGTCGTGCCCGGCAGGCGTTTGAGCCTCTCGCACGAGGCCACCCTGTGCCTGGCGCAGCAGCCGTTTCCTGGCAACGTGCGCGAGTTGCGCAATTTGCTGGAACGAACGGCCCTGCTGTGCGATGGCCACACCATCGAAGCGGCCCATCTGGAGTTGGCGCTGGGCAGCGCCCGTGGTGCCCCGCGTGAGGGTGGGGGGCTGTCTGCTTTGGCAAGGGGTATGCCTTCATCCGCTGCGCCGCTGCCGCCGCCACCCCAGTCGTTGCACGATATCGAGTTGGCAGTGCTGCGCGAGCAGGTGCGTCAGCACAGAGGCGGTCGGGCCGAACTGGCCGTCAAACTGGGTATCAGCGAGCGCTCGCTGTACCGCAAGCTCAAGGCGCTGGAGGCACTGGACCAGGCTGACGGCGGCCGTAATTAGCGGGTCCGGTCAGCTTGTGGGCGCAGGCTGTTGGATTTATTTTCTTGTTTTTTGTAGTAATAAAGTCAATATCATCAAGCGCTGGAATGCTTTTTTGATCAATATTTTAAGATTCGCTTGCTGCTTGCGCGGATGTTGAAGCATTCAACCACCAGCGAAAAGCTCATGGCCGCATAGAGGTAGGCTTTGGGCACGTGCAGTTCGAAGGGCTTTGTGGTCAACGCCATGCCCACCACCAAAAGGAGGGAAGCGCCGGCACTTTGACCGAGGGGCGAGCGCCCACAAAATTGCCGATGGGCTTGGCCGCCATTCGCACGTGTGGTTGCGGCGGTGCCTTGTCACGTCATCATCAGCAAGTCAGCGCCGGGCTCTTTTTGTCACTTTGGGTTGGCGTGTGCCGGGCTTTCGTTTCCAGTGCGGGCAACTGCCAGGCCCGCAAAGCCCGCAGCAGCGAGCGCTTCTTCGACTGATGCTGTTGCATGCGTTGCAGGATGTTGTCCAAGGTGGCGATGGCGGTTTCGATGTGCGGGCCTTTGTTCAGCATCACGCACTCAGCCCGTTCGCTCATGGCTGCATCGGTGATTTCCGCGCGGGAGGGCATGCCAGTTTTGGCCAGGTTTTCGAGGACCTGTGTGGCCCAGATCACGGGCATGTGCGCCGCTTCGGCGGCCCACAGCAGTTCCTCCTGGATTTCGGCCAGGCGTTCGAAGCCGCATTCAACAGCCAGGTCGCCCCGCGCAATCATGATGCCGGCGGCCGGGCTTTTCATGGCTGACAACAACAGGGCGGGCAAGTTGTCGAATGCTCGGCGCGTTTCGATTTTCAGGACGATGCCGATGTGTGTGGCACCCAGTTCTTGCAGGCGGCCGCGCAGCATGTCGACATCGGCGGGCTGTTGTACGAATGACAGACCCACCATGTCCGCAAGGGCGGCCACGCTGGTCAGGTGGGCCAGGTCGGCGTCGGTAAGAGCGGGCAAATCCAGCTGGCTGTCCGGCAGGTTGATGCCTTTGTCCGATGCCAGGCGTTCCCCGCCTTCACGCGCCTGCGTGATTTCGACTGTGATCCCGCGCGCATTGGCCGCGCGGATGACGCCGCCGATGCGGCCGTCGTCAAACCAGATGTGCTCGCCTGGTTTGACTTGCTGGAAAACGGCTGGCAACGTGCAGGGCACTTCGGGCATGGACAAGCGCTCGTGCCGCACGCCGTCGTCTCCCTGCGCAAAAGCTGTCTCGCTGACCAAGCGCAATTTGTCGCCCTCCTGCAGTAACAGGCGTTGCTCTGCCCGGGGCAGGTCCGACACTCGAGTGGTGGCCGGGGCGTTTCGGCTGTGGCGGTGGCGGGTCAACCGGGTGGATGGGATGAAGTAGGCGGTTTGCTCCAGTTCCACCTCGGCGCTGTGTTTGTGTGTGGCCACCACTTTCAGGGTGCGGTGGGCATCACGGGCGTCGATCAGGTCTATCTTGTCCCCTGTTTCCAGCCCTGCCAGCCAGTCGGACTTGACACCGAGGTACTGTGTGACGCCCGGTCGGCTCCATTGGCTGCCACTGGGCCTGAGGCCGATGCGGGCGGGTTTGATCACACGCCCCAGTTCGTCACGGCCCGGCCTCACCTTCAGAACGGCCGGGCCGGCCGGGAGCATGCCGGTGCGCAATTTCGGGCCGCCCAGATCCATCAGAACCTTGACGGGGCGGCCGGCAGCCTCAGCCGCCTGGCGAACATGCGCGGCCATGGCAGTCCATTCTGTGGGGCTGTCGTGGGCACAGTTGATGCGGGCGATGTCCATGCCTGCTGCCACCAGGCGGCTTGCCAGTCGGGTATCGGCAGCCGCTTCGGATGGCAGCGTGACCATGATGCGACCCTGCCTGTGTGCTGGGGTGGCACCCAGCAACTCCTGTGCATGGCGGGTCAGGAGCGTCTGGCCGCGATGGAGACCGGTGGGCTCCTGGTCAGACAGGTCCGTCCAGGGCTGTCCGGACAATCGGTGCAGGATGCCCAGCACCTTGTCGAGGTTGGCCAGCACATGTGTTTCGGCTCGCCCCAGCGATGACACGCCCATGCTGGCCAGTTGCGCCTGGAGGTGCCGACGGTCTTCTGCCCGCAGCACCAGATAGTGGATCAGGTTCCGGGCACTGGGCCGGTAGCTTTCGGCCACAAGGCTCAATGCGTCGGCGTGCTGCGCTTCCGCCTCAAGCATGTGCCGACGCAGCGCGTGAAGCTCGGCAATGAGTGCCACGCACATGGCTTCGTCCCACAGGTTGGGGGAACTTGGGCTGGAGGTGAGTGACGGTTGGCTGGTCATGGCGCAGTTGAACCGCACCCTTGCATCAGCCGGGCGCGGTGAGGGCGGCTGTTGAGGCCGCACACTGTATGCCGCGCACATGAAAGATTTGTGACGACAGGCAACCCGTCCAGCGTTAGGCTTGCAGGTGGCGCAGGTGTGCTCAGTGAGCTGCGTGGAGCTTTTCGTGAATGCGCCGCGTGGTGCGCCAGACCCCCCACAGCACCAGCGGTATGGCGGCACCGGCTGCCATTTCGGGGTTCAGCGGCATACCGGCCGCTTTGGCGGCCTTGCCAACATACAGCAGCAGGCTGACGACATAGTACGAGATGGCCGCAATCGAAAGCCCTTCGACCGTGCTCTGCAGGCGCAACTGCAGTTCCTGCCCACGGGTGAGTTTTTCGAGCAGTTGCTGGTTCTGTGTCTCGGTGGCGATGTCCACACGGGTGCGCAGCAGCGCCGTGGCGCGGGTGATGCGCTCTGACAGCGAAGCGAGTCGGCTGGCTGTTGCCCCGACGGTGGCCATGGCTGGTGAAAGGCGTCGGTTCATGAATTCGCCCATGGTTTGTATGCCGACAATAGGCTGCTCCCGTAACTCGGAGATGCGCTGGAGCACGATGTTGTGATAGGCCTCCGTTGCTGAAAAGCGGTACGCATGGCTGGCGGTGGCTTGCTCCACCCGAGCTGCGAGTGTGGCGAGCTGATGCAGCAGGGCGGGGTCCGAGTCGGTGCCATGTTCGATCCGGGCCGTGATGTCAGCCAGGGCCTGTTCCGTTTCGGCCAGCATCGGTGCGAGTGTTTTGGCGACGGGCAGGCCGCGCAAGGCCATGATTCGATAGGTTTCCAGCTCAAGCAACCGTTGAGACACCCGGCCAGCGCGGGTTTCTGTGGTTTCTGCCGGGGCGATGACCAGGATGCGCTCGAATCCGCTGGGGCGCAACCGGAAGTCCGTTGCTGCCCACGAATGGCCGTTGTTGCCTAGCCGGGATGCCAGCAACATGTGGTCGCCCAGCCAGGCGCGTGCCTGGGCCAATGTGAACGCGGTGTCGGTGTGGTCTCCTGTCAGCATGACCAACTCGATGGCGGCGATCGTCTGGCCGGGAATGTGCTTCAACCAATCTGCCGGGGTGTGCAGTGCGCAAGACAAAGACTGTTCGGCCCCGCCGCCCTCGGGAGGTGTGGGCAGAGGCTGGACGACCGAATAGCGGGTGAACTCGCTGTGCCGTTCCCATTTGATAGTGTGATCGCCGCACCGCAGGCGAAGGAAATTCCCGCTCAGGTCGGCCAGGGTCAGGTGTTGCTGGTGGGGAAGGCGCTGCAAATGCTCCAGTTCCGTGGCCCTGTCAACCCCTTCATTCAGCACAGCCACGTATACCACCAGTGCAGGCAGGCGTATGCGTGCTGGTGGGCGGGCGTGCACCTCGTTGTGCAGGCTGGTTCGCCAACTTGCATCAGGGGGCAACTGAGCCCAAACAGTTGGGGCGGTTGATGTGGAAGGGGTGTTGGGCGCGTACATGGCTGTATTTTGCGGGACGGTGTGTGGGCGGGTTTGTCGTCGCAGTCCGAAACGGTGACGGGCGAAGGTGTCTGGGCGAGGTGGTCATCGCTGCCTAACAGCTTCAAGCTGGGGTCAATCGACGGAAAAGGGAAGTTTTCATGCTTTTTTTCTCAAGTTTGCTTCATGGCAGCCGATGACTAACCCGACGAGAGAAAAATGCCCTGCGCATTCAGTCAGAGGAGTGTTGTCATGTTGTCACTGTCGAGCATTCAGTCGGTCAGCCCCCCGCCGATGGTCAGACCATCGTTGGTGGTCGATGCTGTGCGTTCGTCAGGCACGTCCAATCCTTTGCAAAGCATTGAGCCAACAACGGCCATCAGCAAAGAACGTGCCCGTGTTGAAAACAAATTGCCGGAGCCAGGTGTCAGCGTACAACTGGCTGCTGCGACGCGGGCGCCCAGTGGTGCGTCACCCGCAGACCTCGGTCGGGTTCAGCGTCCCAGGTCTGAGCAAAAGCCGACACCAGATGAGCAACCGCTTGCCGAGAAAACGCCTATCCAAAAGGCGCTTGACACACAAATCAAAGGCCTGTTGTCCAATGTCTGGAAGGCCAGTGGCAAAGCAGTTGATTTTTTGCTGGGCCGTGAGGCTGTGGAACAGGCCGAACAGGCCAGTAAGGCTGCTTTGGATTTTCAGTCTGACATTTGGCCGATTCTGAAGGGTGGCAAAGATGCACAAGCACGCGTCGTGTTGAACCAGCCAAAGGACGGCAGTGCGTCGGCCGTGTTGTCTTACACCGCACAAGGTAGTGCAGAAGGTGAAAAAGTTGACCCCCGGGGTCAATTGTTGGACTACGTGGCCTGAGTGGTCACTGACATTACCTTTGAACGCCACCAGGCTTTGCAAGCCTTCAAGGTGGGCATCAGATTCGGTGTCTGACGCCGGTTCCGCCGACAGCCAGCTTCTCCATCAGCTTTGATGCGATTTGCTTCAGAGGCAGCACTTCATTCGCTGCACCGGCCTGAATGGCCATTCTGGGCATACCGAACACCACGCAACTCGCCTCGTCCTGGCAGATGTTGTAGCTGCCAGCGTCCCGCATCTCTTTCATGGCCTGAGCACCGTCCCCCCCCATGCCGGTCAGCATGACGCCCAAGGCATTGGGGCCCAGCACTTTGGCTGCGGAGCGGAACAACACTTCGACAGATGGTTTGTGCCGGTTGACAGGCTCGGTGTCTTCCACCACCGCCACATAGTTGGAGCCGCTTCTGTCGATCCGGAATTGCTTGCCACCCGGTGCGATGTAGGCGTGCCCAGGCAAAATTCGCTCGCCATGGCTCGCTTCCTTGACGCTGATTTTGCACAGTGAGTCCAGCCGCGCGGCAAAGCTGGTGGTGAAGCCCGGCGGCATGTGCTGTGTGATCACGATGGCCGGAGAGTCTGCCGGCAGCGGGACCAGCACTTCGCGGATGGCTTCTGTGCCGCCTGTGGATGCACCGATGCAAATGATTTTTTCAGTTGACAAGCGGTTGAACGATGTCGGTTTGGGGGCTGCCGGTGCAGTGGAGTCGCCTGAGGCAACAGGCGCTTTTTTTGCAACAGTTGCTGGAGGTGCCTGTGTATGTCGGCTGACATGCGCAACCGAGGCTGTGCGGATTTTGTCTACGATTTCGGTTGACAAATCCTTGAGCGCGGTAGCCACCCCGATACGCGGTTTTGCAACGAAATCGATGGCACCCATTTCCAATGCACGCATCGTGATCTCGGCGCCTTTTTCGGTGAGGGTCGACACCATGACGACGGGCATGGGGCGCAGACGCATCAGACGGGACAGAAAATCGAGGCCGTCCATGCGTGGCATTTCGACATCCAATGTGATGACGTCGGGGTTGAGCTCGCGGATCATTTCGCGCGCGATCAACGGATCATTGGCTGCGCCGACACACTCCATGTCAGGTTGTTTGTTGATGATTTCAGTCAGCAGGCTGCGAACCAGCGCCGAGTCATCGACCACCACTACCCTGATTTTTGGCATTCTCTGTTTGCTCCGTTAAAACAAGTCAACTGAACCGCCGGCCGTGGACTTGGCCAGATTGACGACGTTCCCCTTGCGCTCGGTGGACTCCAGTGACTCGGGGTGGGAGTGCGCCAGTTTCTTGACCATGGCCTTTCCAGTGGTCGGGAAAAAAACCACCTTGCGGGGATAGATGTCGAGCACATCCTTGGAAACCACAGTGATGCGTTCGGTGTGCAGATAGTCGAGCACAAACTGGGTGTTTCGCTCGCCGACGTTCATGGTCGTGAACCCCGACATCACTTGGCCACCACCAAACACCTTGGCCTGCATCGACTCTTTTCTGGCACCCAGCTTCATCATTTCGTTGATGAGCAATTCCATGGCATACGAACCATATCGCCCGGACGTGTCAGATGCGTCGCCTTCCGGCAACATGAAGTGGTTCATGCCGCCCACGCCTGCGCGGGCATCCCAGATGCAGGCTGCTATGCAGGAGCCCAAAACCGTCATGATGAGGATGTCGGAGTTGGCCACGAAATATTCGCCCGGCAGTACCTTGACTGCATCGGATTGAAAGTGGTGGTCAAAAAAGAAAAACGAGGCCTCACCCGGCTTGCGCGGACGCTGGCGGAGCGACAGCAGTGAGTCGGATTTTTGCAAACCACCCGATGGAGAGGGTGCGGCGCTCGTCCGGCTCCATGCCTGGGTGCCGGTGGTGGTGCCAAGGCTAGACACGTTCGTACACCGTCTTGCCGCGGAGGGCGAACAGGGTCTTGGCGTCGGTGAAGTTTTCGGCATGACCGACAAACAGCATCCCGCCAGGCTTCATGTTGCGGTGGATCCGTTCCAGTACCCTGCGTTGGGTCGCAGCATCGAAGTAGATCATCACGTTACGGCAGAACACAAAATCAAAGGGCTCGCGGAAAGGCCAGTTGTCCTGGATCAGGTTCACTGTGAAAAAGTCGATATGCTTTTGCAGTTCGGGTTTGACGCGCACGTATCCGCTGTTGTTGCCTTTGCCTTTGAGAAAGTATTTGCGCAGTTGATCGGCAGTCAAGCCTTTGACGTTTTCAGCCTTGTACACACCCGCTGCTGCGGTGGCCAGTACTTTGGTGTCAATGTCGCTGCACTGGAGGGAGTAGTTCGCGCCGCTGCCCAGGGTGTCCAGCACAGTCATGGCAATGGAGTAGGGCTCTTCGCCTGTAGAGGTGGCACTGCACCAAATGCGGGGTGTCGCGCCGGGTCCTTTCTTGCGCAGGTGATCAGCCAGAATGGAAAAATGGTGCTGCTCGCGGAAAAATGCGGTCAGGTTGGTGGTGAGTGCGTTGATGAATTCTTGCCATTCCGCCCCGTCATTGTGCTCCAGCCAATCCAGATAACCCTTGAAACTGTCGTGCCCTGTTTCACGGAGCCGACGGGAAATGCGGCTGTACACCATGGCATGTTTGCCATCGTGCAGGCTGATGCCGGCGCGCTGGTAAATCAGGGACTTGATCCGCGCAAAGTCCTGGTCGCTCCAGATGAATTCCCGGCCCTGTGTCAAAGGCCCGGTATCGTCTGTCGCTGAAGCATGTTTGTTCATGTGGATCAGTGTCTGGATCGGCGGATCAACCCACTGGTGTCCAGGATGAGTGCCACCTTGCCGTCACCCAGAATGGTGGCTCCGGAGACGTTGGGGACCTTGCGGTAATTGCTCTCCAGGTTCTTGATCACGACCTGTTGCTGACCCAGCAACTCATCAACCATCACCGCGACTCGGGAGCCCTCGGCTTCGATGACCACCATGATGCTGTTGGGGTTGGTGAAGTCATCGCGGGGTACATCGAACACGCGTTCCAGTTCGATGACAGGCATATACTCTTCGCGTACTTTGACGAGTTGCGCACCTTGTGCCACGGTGTTGATTTCGCCTGGTTTGACCTGGAACGATTCGACAACCGACGACAAAGGCAGGATGTAGACCTCGTTGCTCACGCGCACCGACATGCCGTCCATGATGGCCAGGGTCAGCGGCAGGCGAACCATGACCTTCATGCCCTTGCCCTCTCGGGACTCGATCTCGACCGTGCCGTTGAGGGCTGCAATGTTCTTCTTGACCACGTCCATCCCGACACCACGTCCGGACACATCAGTCACGACGTCAGCTGTTGAGAAACCGGGTGCAAAAATCAGTTGCCAGGCTTCGGCATCGGTGATGTTGTCTGCGACGTCGATGCCTTTTTCACGTGCCTTGGCAATCAGCTTGTCACGGTTGAGGCCGCGTCCGTCGTCCTTGACTTCGATCAGGATGGACCCGCCCTGGTGCGACGCTGACAAGGTGACCGTGCCGACCTCGGGTTTGCCTGCGCTCGCTCTGACATCGGGCATTTCGATGCCGTGATCGCAACTGTTGCGAATCAGATGGGTGAGAGGGTCGGTGATTTTTTCGATGAGGCCTTTGTCCAGCTCAGTGGCCTCTCCGTGTGTGATGAGCTCGACCTTTTTGCCCAGTTTGCCAGCCAGATCGCGGAGCATGCGCGGAAAACGGCTGAACACGACTGACATCGGGATCATGCGGATCGACATGACCGATTCCTGCAGGTCGCGTGTGTTGCGGTCCAGGTCTGCCAAGCCGGCCAGCAACTGCTGGTTCACCACCGGGTCGAGTGCACGGCTGTTCTGTGCCAGCATCGCCTGTGTGATCACCAATTCACCCACCAGGTTGATCAGTTGATCAACCTTGCTGACGGAAACCCGCAAGGTGGACGATTCAAGTTGTGCGGCTTGTGCCGCAGGTTTGGCAGAAGCTTTTGCCGCCTGGTCTTGCGCTGCATCTGCATGGGGTGCAGCTGGTGTCGGTGCGCGGGTGGCAGCAGGGGTTGGCGCTGACACTGGCGGGGTCACTGGGGCAGCGGCAGGTGTTGCAACGGGCGCACCGACCGGCGCTGGAGCAGGCGCTTGCGCCGGTGTGTCGTCAAACAATCCGAAACCCGCGTCTTGCAGCGCTGCGGCTGGGCTCGGCACCGGCGTCCGTGCGGCATCGACGATACGGATGTTTTCTTTTGCGACGTGGAAAGCAAACAGGTCAATGAGATCGCTGTCGGTCGACGTGGTTTCGACCGCAAACAGGCGCATCGATGCATCGTTTGCCGGTATGGACTGAATGGTCCCGAGACCGGCAATGTCACGGAACAGGTCGACGATGGCATCGGCCTGCTCAGGATGGTCGATCGGGCCAATATGAATTTCCAGCTTCCGGCTGCCTTCTGCAGCTGGGCCGGACGAAACAATGACGGGTGTGGCAGCGACTGTGGGCGCGGGCGGTGGTGGGGCCACAACAGGTGCAGGGGCGGGGCGAGGTGCAGGTGCTGCCACTTGCCCGCCTGCTGCCAGAACCCGGATGCGCTCGACCAGGTCAGCCGTTTCCAGTGCAGGCCCACCCGCACCTTGATGCCGTGCAAGCAACCCACGCAAGGCATCGGAAGACTCCAGTAACACATCCACCATGGGGGGGGTAGGTTTGAGTTCATGCCGGCGGAGTTTGTCCAGCAACGATTCCATCTGATGGGTGAGTTCGGCCACATCCGCAAAACCGAAGGTGGCGGATCCACCTTTGATCGAGTGTGCGCAGCGGAATATGGCGTTCAGTTCTTCGTCGTCAGCGGTGTCCAAGTCCAGGCTGAGCAGCATCTGCTCCATCTGATCCAGGTTCTCGCCGGCCTCTTCAAAGAAGATTTCGTAGAACTGAGACAGGTCAATCGAGCCGCCGGCGCCGTGGTTTTCTTGCATGGTTGCACTCATTTCTGCCTCCAGATGGGAAACATGTCAGATTAAACGCTTACTTGATGACCTTTTGGATGATCTCGATCAAACGATTGGGATCAAAAGGCTTGACCAGCCAACCTGTTGCGCCTGCGGCACGCCCGGCCTGTTTCATCTGGTCACTCGATTCGGTGGTGAGGATCAGAATGGGTGTCGTCGCAAATGCCGCCGACTCCCGGAGTTTGCGTGTCAGGCCCAGTCCATCCAGCCTGGGCATGTTCTGGTCGGTCAGCACGAGATCGAAGGTTTGGTTTTGGGCCTTTTCGAGTGCATCCTGGCCATCCACGGCTTCTGTCACTCGATACCCAGCACCACTGAGGGTGAAGGACACCATTTTTCGCATGGAAGCCGAATCGTCTACGGCCAGAATCGAATGCATGGGGGATTACTCCGTGTGGTCTCGGTGTCAGTTGTTTCAGAACAGTTCAATGGAGCCAGCATCCATTTCGCTTTGTGTCACCGGATTGGGGCGTGGTGGCTGCAAATCTGCACTGGGTGCGGGCAGTTCGTCCTCGTCCATGCCCATGGCTTCTTCTGCCAGTTTGTATGCACAGGCTTTCAGAATCTTGTCGGTGTGAACCAGAAGTTGCGAGGCCATGTCGTGGAACTGCAGCTCGGTGACCGCCAATTGCAATGATTGCCTGACCGTGGGCAACTCCGGATGGATGTCACTGCCCATGTGCGCCAAAGCCACATTGGCCGAGCTGAACCGGTCCATCAGGTTTTCTGTCGCATGATCCAAAAGCCCGCCCAGTCGTTGCAGGTCGTTCATCACAATCAGCAATGAGTCCTGCAAGTCGGCCACAGCGGTGACAGGTAGCGACACAGAAGGTTGGCTGTTGGGCATGGGTTAAATTATCCTGATCGGCAAAAAGGCTCAGCTTGTATAGCGTCTGTTGGGTGGCGGCAATGCTCCGATTGGGCTTCAAGGTGACAGCATGTCAGTTTATAGAAAAAAATGAACTTGCCCCGCCTGCATCGAATGATGCTAAAAAATTTGCACCCGTCAATCGGCGAAACACCGTTTGGCAAAGGTGAACGCTCATGATCAAGGCGCTGCGAGCGTTGTATCTGAGTGGCGGTGAGCGAGCGTCCTCGGATGTCGAGCACATTCTGTTGCGAGAGTTCGAATCGGTGACGCTGACATGCGTTTCTTCGTTGGAAGCGTTTGTTGCGGCTGCCAGTGCCGGGGAGTGTGACATTCTCCTGGCCGACTATGCCTTGCCAGGTTTCACGGGTATCGATGCCTGGGCTCAACTGGAGCACACCGAGCACAGCGTGCCGATGGTGATTCTGTTCACGCCTGAAATCGGTGAGGCTGAATCTGTCGACGTCATGCGCAGTGGTGTGGACGAATGCCTGTATGCGGAAGACTTCCATCGACTGGGTTATGTGGTTCTGAAGTTGCTCGAAGTGTGGGAGGCTCGTCAGGCCAAACTGGAGGCTGATGCTGCGCTGGTGGTATCGCGCAACCAGTTGTTGCGACTGAGCCAGCAGATGCATGCACGGATAGAGGAGGAGCGCACGGCCATTTCTCGCGAGATCCACGATGACATCGGTGGTGCGCTGGCAGCGGTCAAGTTTGACCTGGCGTGGATTGCCCGCCGCAGCGCGGATGAAACCGTGAAAGAACGGGTAAGTCAGGCCGCTGCCACGCTGCAGCAGGCACTCGATGCCAGCCAGCGCATCATGGTCAGCTTGCGACCGGCCATTCTGGACGAAGGGCTGGTCCCGGCTTTGCAGTGGCTGGTGCAGTCTTTTCAAAAGCGCACGGAGGCCGATGTTGTGTTCCGATGCAACAAGGAGGCACTCAATCTGATGCCCGAAATCCAATCTGTGGCATTCAGCGTTGTGCGAGAGGCGCTGACCAATGTGGTCAAACATGCACAGGCGACCAAGGTTGTGGTGGATTTGAGCGACCAGGAAGGTGTTCTGACGGTCGAGGTGACCGACAATGGGGTCGGCCTTGCACCAAAGGCGCTCGCCAAAACCACCAGCTTTGGCATCCTGGGGTTGCGGGAGCGGGCGCAGTCTGTGGGTGGGTGGTTGGACGTGAGTTCGTCGGGTACGGGTGTGTCGGTCATCCTGACCGTGCCATTGGACGATGCGGTGCTTACCGATGACCTGGAGTCGAGCGAATGAGCATGATCAATGTGGTGGTGTGTGATGACCATGCCATGGTTCGTCGTGGCATCAAGGACGCCATTTCCGAGGCGGTGGACATCCGAGTGGTGGGTGAGGTCGGCAGCTATCCCGAATTGCGGCAGCAGTTGCGTCAGGGCCCATGCGATGTGTTGGTGCTGGACCTGAACATGCCAGGCCGAGGCGGCCTGGAGGTATTGGCTGCACTCAAGGAGGAAGGCTCGAAAATCCGTACGCTGGTTGTCTCCATGTATCCGGAAGACCAGTACGCAATTCGATGTTTGCGGGCAGGTGCCATGGGGTACCTGAACAAGTCGGCTGACCCGGTAGAGCTGATCAGTGCCATCCGGACGCTGATGCAAGGGCGCAAGTTTGTCACGCCCGAAGTGGCGCAGAAACTGGTGGACAGCCTGTTGTCCCCTGAGGTTGAAAGCCCGCATTCGGCTTTGTCTGAGCGTGAACTGCAGACCTTGCAGAAAATGGCTTCCGGCCGACGTTTGTCGGAAATTGCAGATGAGTTGATGCTGAGCCCCAAAACGGTCAGCGTTTACCGCGCGCGGGTGTTGCAAAAACTGAATTTGTCCAACAACGCAGAGTTGACTGCCTATGCCATCCACCACGGGCTGATCTGAAGCCTGTGGTTGACAGTTTAATTTGCCCAAACCCCGCCGGTCACCTGCCGGCAAAAATATCGGGGATGAGGTTCAGCAGTTTGATCAACGGCTGTTCCAGCATGGGAATGGTGATGGCCAGGCCGATGAGGCCTGCAGAAAGTGTCAACGGGAAGCCGATTGCAAATGGATGCATCTGCGGGGCGACTCTGGACATGATGCCCAGTACTGCGTTGACAAACATCAGAATGCCGATCATCGGCAGTGCAATGTGCAGCCCATAAGTGAATATGAGTGCCCCGAGTTCATGCAGCCGCATGTGCGACGCGACGTAGAACGGGTCTTGGCCGATAGGGAATGTGTGCAGGCTGGCCACAACGGTCTGGATCAACAGCAAATGTCCGTTCAGGACGACGAACAGCAGCATGGTTGTGTTGCCAAAGAAGCGGCCGACAGTGCTGGCTTGGGTGCCCGTGGTCGGGTCGAAAAAAGCTGCAAAGTTCAAGCCCATTTGCAGCCCCACCAGTTCGCCTGCCATCTCGACCGCCGTGAAAACAATGCGGGCGGTCAGACCAATCGACAAGCCGATCACGATTTGCTGCACCCCAACCGCCAACGCACGGGAGTCGTTCAAAGAGATCACGGGCTGTTCAGGGAGCCCGGCCTGTGCACAAAGTGCTATGAAAAATGCGAGCCCGATACGCGCTCTGGCTGGAATCGATCGGGCTGACAGCACTGGCGCGCTGGTGAACAGTGCCAGCACGCGGAGAAACGGCCAGAAAATGGGCGTGACCCACGCCATGACCTGAGCTTCTGTGAAGCCAATCATTGCGCCAGGTTCTCAGGCAGCAAATGTGGGGATGGCCTCGAGTGTGCGCCGGATGTAGTCCACCAGCGTTGTCAGCATCCAGGGGCCCGCCACGGCAAACACCACGATGGCGGCAATCAGTTTGGGCACGAACGACAGTGTGGCTTCGTTGATCTGGGTGATGGCCTGGAACAGGCTGACCAGCAAACCAACGATCAGTACCGTGCCCAACACGGGCGCCGACACGGTCAACAGCAGATACAGCGCGTTTTGCGCCATCGTCAGAACAACTTGTGGATCCATGGTGACCTCAGACGACGAAACTGGCAGCCAGTGAGCCCAACAGCAGGTTCCACCCGTCCGCCAGAACAAACAGCATCAGTTTGATGGGCAAGGCAACCAGAACAGGGGAGAGCATCATCATGCCCAAAGACATCAGCACACTGGCCACTACCATGTCGATGACGAGAAACGGGATGAAGATCAAAAATCCGATCTGAAAAGCTGTTTTGAGCTCGCTGGTCACGAACGCGGGCACCAGTACTTTCAAGGGTGCGGTTTCAGCTTTCACGGTAGACGGTAGTTTGGCGAGCTTGGCAAACAGTTCGAAGTCGGATTGCCGGGTTTGCTTGGACATGAAGCTTTTGACGGGTACCTGGGCGATGTCAACTGCCTGTTCGAAGCTGAGTTTGTTTTCGGTGTAGGGCACGTAAGCTTCGTTGTAGATCTTGTCCAGGACCGGGCTCATCACAAAAAACGTCAGAAACAACGACAAGCCGATGATGACTTGCGTCGGTGGTGCCTGTTGCGTGCCCAGGGCTTGCCGCATCAGTGAAAGCACGATGGCAATCCGCGTAAACCCTGTCATCATCAAAACGATGGCGGGCAGAAAAGACAGTGTCGTGAAGAACAACAGTGTCTGAATGGGGATGGAGTATGCGGTGGTCGCCGAGCCTTGTCCGATCAGCAGCGGCAGCTGCCCCGCCTGCTGTGCGTGGGCAAAGATGGGCAGCAGCCAGGCAATGGCCATTGCGATGTGGGTGACGAGGTGGGGGCGCATGTTGACGAGGCTTAAGGCGCGGGTGGCATTGGGGTTGAACCGGACGGTCGCACGGTGTCTGCAGGCCAGGCGTCCAGCAGCGTGACATGCTGTGGCGTGACACCCAGCAACAGACGCCGGGTGTGGGCACCTTGCTGAACTTCAATGGTGACCACCTTTTGCTGCGTGCCCACCGCCAATGCCGACACCACGCGCAATGGTTGCTCAGTGGGCTGGAGCCCGCGCCAGCCCGATGCCTTGATGCGCCGAGCCAGCCAAGGCAAGGTCAGAACAACAGCCAGCAACAACAGTGCTGGCCAGACATCGAGCAAAGTAGGCATCAGCCCCGGCTCAAGCGCTTCAGGCGTTCAGACGGCGTGACGATGTCAGTCAGTCGAATACCAAACTTGTCATTCACCACCACAACCTCGCCCTGGGCAATCAGGTAGCCGTTGACCAGCACGTCCATGGGTTCGCCGGCCAGCGCATCGAGTTCAACCACCGAGCCCTGGCCGAGTTGCAGGATGTATTTGATGGGTACCTTTGTCCGCCCGAGTTCCACAGACAGCTGCACTGGAATGTCCAGCACCATGTTGATGTCATTGGCGGTGCTCGCCGGTTTGCCGACGGCAGCAAACGGGTCGTCCATGGCATCAAATGCCGGTGCACCGCCGTGCCCACCGCTGCTGGCTTGGGTTTGTTCTTCAAGTGCCTGTGCCCAGTCATCGGCCATGGCCTGTTCTGCACTGGGGTCCATTGGCGTATCAGCGCTCATAGTTGTCTCCAATCCAGTTCAGTGTGCTGGAGCGTAAATTGCGTTCCACTTTCAAAGCGTATTTCCCTTTGTGGGTGCCGTACTGGCACTCGAATACCGGCACGCCATCAACTTTGGCCTGGATGATGGGTTTTCGGTCGAGCTCGATGAAGTCGCCGACCTTCATGGCCAGCAGTTGCTCAATGGTGGCATCGGCCTTGGCCAATTCCGCCACCAAGTTGACCTCTGCTGCCTGGATTTCATGTCCCAGAACGGTGACCCAGCGTTTGTCAACTTCAATGGCGTCACCTTGTACCGACGAGTACAGCACATCGCGAATCGGCTCCAGCGTAGAGTAGGGTATGCAAACATGCAAAGAACCCGTCAGGTCGCCGATTTCAAGCGTGAAGCTGGACGACACCACGATCTCGCTCGGGGTTGCTATGGTGGCGAATTGCGGTTGCATTTCTGACCGCTGATACACCAGCTCCAAGGGGTAGACACCTTTCCATGCCTTGGCGTACTCTTCTGCCGCCACATCGACGAGGCGGTTGATCACGCGCTGCTCGGTGGGCGAAAAATCCCGGCCTTCGATGCGGGTGTGGAATTTGCCGCTGCCGCCGAACAAGCTGTCGATCACGCCAAACAGCAGGGTGGGTTCGCACACGATCAAGCCATTGCCGCGCAGTGGCTTGACCGCCATGATGTTGAAGTTGGTCGGCACGACCAACTCCCGCAAGAAAGCGCTGTACTTCTGTACCGAAACAGCGCCCACTGACACCTCTGGGCTGCGCCGGATGAAATTGAACAGCCCAACACGCAAGTTGCGGGCAAATCGCTCGTTGACGATTTCCATCGTCGGCATGCGGCCACGTACTATCCGCTCCTGACTCGACAGGTTGTAGTCACGTACACCGTCGGTGGGTTCGTCTTCCTTGGTGAGTTTCTGGCTCTCACCGGTGACACCCTCCAGCAGGGCATCAATTTCTTCCTGTGACAGGTAGGACTCACTCATGGTGTTTCCCCTCGGAGGTCACTGAACGATGAAACTTGAGTACAGCACGTCCTCGATCGGCGAGGGCGGCAGATTGCGCTTTTTCTTTTTCTTGGCCGGGCTTTCTTCTTCGTCCTCGTCTTCCACCTCGTAGCCGAGTTGCTCAGAGGCCACACGGATGATGGTGCGTGTCAGTTTCTCTTTGCCTTCAGGAGCCAGCAATTCGTCAGCTGTACGCTTGGAGACGGCAATCAACACCGCGCTGCGAATGCTGGGCATGAACTGCTTGACGAGGTCACCGGTTTTGGCCTCGTCCAGTTTGAAGGTGATGCCCAGTTGCACAAAGCGCCCGCCCCCAGGGTCTGCCAGGTTGGCCACCATGGGCTCCATGGGAAGGTAGACAGGTGGCTTTTTGGGGTCGGGCGGCGCTTTGTGCACAACTTTGGGTTTGGCTTGTGCGGATTCCTCCTGGCCCTCTTCGTCTGCTGGCTTTTTCTTCATCAGGAAGAATGCAGCACCGCCACCGATCAAAGCCAATAGCACCACGGCCGCAATGATGATGATCAACATCTTCTTGCTTTTGGGTTTTTCGGCTGGTGCGCTCTCTTCGGCTGGTTTGGCAGACATGATGTGTATTCCCGTTGGCAGGGTGGTTTTGGCACTTGGCAACAGGCCCAGGCAGCAAAACCCTGCGATGCGTGATTATTGGCGCTCAATCAACCTTCTGAAACGGTTTGATGAAGGAAAAAGCAGGTGCTGTTTGCAAATCAGGCAAACAGATCCAGCTTTTCGGCCGTCGCAATGTTCGGCCGGGCCGGTGCGCTCACTTTGGTGACAGCGCCATTGTCGGCCGACGTGGCCCCCATGTCCCGTCTGCTGGCAGCGGATGGCAGGGGGCGATCATCATTGGCTTGACGCGATGTAAACCCCTCTTGCCCCGAAGAGGCATTGCTTTGGGTGAAGGTGACATCACCCAGCGTCATGCCCTTGTCTTCCAGCATGTCGCGCAAAAGCGTTTCGGCAGAGTTGATCAGCGCATCGCTCACGGCATCGCGAGCAGCCTCAAAGGCCACGTGAACCTCACCATCACGCATGACCACATCCACGTCCAGCATGCCTTGCAGGGCATCACCCAACGTCATTTTTGCCTTTTGAGTGCCCTGGGATGCCCAGTAGGCAATCTGGCCGGTGAGCTCATCCAGGACTTCGGTCATCTGGTCAGCCGATAGTGTCTGCAGGGGGGCAACGCTTTCCGAATCGGGTTGGCCTTGGGCTGGTTCAACGCTCGCAAGGCTGTCGGGCATGGAGGTCAAGTCTGCTCTGGCACTTCGCCCGCTTTCGGCCTTGCCGGACGCGTTTGCTTCCTTGTCTTCGCCCTCTGGCTGCGTTGTATTCACGGGCGCGCGGGCAACAGTGGTGTTTGCGAGGTCAATGGTGGCGCGTGGCGGGGTTATGGCTTCATTGACGGGGAGGGATTGAACCGTTGGGTCCGCCTGTGCATTCAGGTTGACCCGCGTCATGCCATTGCTGCCATGTAATCCTCGTGGGGTGATTGCTCGGCCAGTAGTGCCTTGGGACCACCATTCAGATGGCGAGTTTGGGTGGTTGGTGACGGGACGTCCGACTGTTTCAACAAGGCCCGCAGTGGTTTGAGGCGCGTTTTTTAGCGTGGTGCCAGGTGCGAGCAAAGAGTCAGTAATTGCTTGCTCTAATGAAGGGGTTTGAGTCGTTTTCAGCTGAAGTGAAGTCGGTTGATTCAGCTGAACAACGTCGCTTTTTATGTCTGTTAATTTACTTGGCCTAAACGTCTCGGGAACAGCTTTGAATTGAACTGGCTGATAGATTTCAGAAGGGTGTGCGTCACCGGGTTGCTCAGGCCCGATGTTGGCCGGCGTCGGGTTGTTCGCATCAAGCTTTCCTTGGGTTATGGACAAGGCCTGCCAATTCAGTAAGCCAGTCAGGGCAGCTTGGCCGTTGTCGTCTGACAGAGCAGACTGTTCGCCTTTCTTGTCTTCTTTAGTATCGGTCGTTGTTTGACCGAGCGCCAGATCGGCGGAGCCTTCTGGTTCCGGCTCTTCAGCTGCCATCAACAAGGCTGCGAATGGTTGGGTTGTCTGATTATTCGATTGGCCTTTCCCAGCGGTTTGCTTGGCCAAGAAAGTAGGCGAACGCTCGACGTTGCTGGTGCTGCTGGTCACGGTACTCATGTCTGGCACTCCTGTTCGTGCTGTCTGCGTTGAAAGGCCAACATGGTCATGGCCATTTCATCGGTTTGCTTTTGCTGGCGCTTCTGTTCGGCCAATTCGTTTGCCATGCGGGTACGCTCGACCACTTTTTCCAGTGTGGCCAGTGTTTGTTCTTTTTCTTGCAAGTTTTGACGCGTGGCTTCCAGCGCGTTTTGTTTTTGTTCGATGACAGTTGCCTGGAAATCGACTGCTTGCTGGATTTTTTCTGCAAACCCGCGTTGATGCTGCATGAGTGCCACGCTGACACCGGTCGCTGCGCGCTCGCGCCATTTGGCTTCGCCGTCAGCGGCGTAATCGGTCAGCTGCTGCAATTGGAGCTGCGCCTGATTCAGGTCTCGCATGGCAGCGGCCACCATCTTCCCTGCCTCATCACGTTTGCGTGTGGCCAAGTCGACGACGATGGCAAGGCTCTTCAGGTTGACGGACATGGTCAAGCTCTGTGGTCAGTGGGCAACATCAAAGGTCATTGGCGCTGGGGTTCAGCAGTTGGGTCATTTGCATCACGCAATCGGGCAGCGTTGCACTCTCGTTCATGTCCTGCGACAAAAACCGCACCATCTGCGGGTACAGCGAAATGGCCCAATCGGTCTCAGGGTCACTGCCTCTTGCATACACTCCGAGTTGTATCAAGTCCCGCGCTTTTTGATACCTTGAATAGAGGGCTTTAAACCGGCGAGATGTTTCCCAATGTTCCGGTGAGGTGACGTTGTGCATCACCCGAGAGGCCGATTGCTCCACGTCGATGGCCGGGTACTGCCCCGCTTCTGCGAGGCTTCGGCTGAGCACGATGTGGCCATCCAAAATGGCACGTGCCGCGTCTGCAATCGGGTCTTGCTGGTCGTCGCCTTCTGAAAGCACGGTGTAGAAGGCTGTGATCGAGCCGACACCGTTCAGGCCGTTGCCGCTGCGTTCCACCAACAAAGGAAGCTTGGCAAAACACGACGGCGGGTAGCCCTTGGTGGCAGGTGGCTCGCCAATGGCCAGGGCAATTTCCCGTTGTGCCATCGCATAGCGGGTCAGCGAGTCCATCAACAGCAGCACATGCAAGCCATCATCCCTGAAACGTTCGGCCACGGCCGTGGCGTAGGCTGCTCCTTGCATGCGCACCAGGGGTGGCGAGTCCGCAGGGGCGGCCACCACGACAGAACGCCGCCGGCCTTCTTCACCGAGGATGTCTTCAATGAACTCTTTGACCTCGCGACCCCGTTCGCCAATCAACCCGACGACGATCACGTCGGCCTGCGTGTAGCGCGCCATCATGCCCAAGAGCACACTCTTGCCCACGCCTGAACCGGCAAACAGCCCGATGCGTTGGCCCCGTCCGACGGTCAGCAGGCTGTTGATGCAACGTACGCCAGTGTCCAGCGGTACACGAATCGGCTCGCGCTCCATGGCGTTGAGTGGTTGGCGGTCAAGGGGTTGAATGTCCACACGCTCCAGCGGGCCCTGTCCGTCCAGCGGTGCGCCGTGCGCATCCACCACCCGACCGAGCAGCCCCGGGCCCAGTGGCAGACGCAACATGCCTTTTTCGTGCGGGTTGATCGGTCGGCCAGGGTGCCCCAGTTTGGGGATGGGTCTGTACGGCATGACGGGGGTGACCCTGGCACCCGCAGACAAGCCGTGCACGTCCCCGGCGGGCATCAGGTAGGCGCGGTTACCCGAGAACCCCACCACTTCGGCCA